>JAYUUC010000236.1:0-17458 GCA_043755105.1 Myxococcales bacterium | reverse complement strand
GAGGCTACGCCTCGGGGCCGGTGGTGCTGGCGGCGTGGATGCAGCGGGTTCCCACTGCGGTGCAAGAGCAGAATGCACTGCCCGGTTTCACCAATCGGACCCTGGGCCGCTTCGTCGACTCGGTGTTCATCTCTTTCGAAGAGGCTCGTCGCTTCTTTCCTGCGCGCAAGGTCCACCTGGTCGGAAACCCGATTCGCGCCAAGCTGATGGACAACTACCTGCGCTCGAAGGTGGCCCACGACCGCTTCGTGGTGCTGGTGTTCGGGGGGTCGCTCGGAGCCAAGGGCATCAACACCCGGCTGATCGAAGCGCTCGACCACCTCGGCGATCTCAAGGACCAGCTTCACTTCGTCCACCAGACCGGCAAGGCAGACCTGGAATCGGTGCGCCAGGGCTATGCGGCCAAGGGCTTCTCCGCCGAGGTGGTGGAGTTCATCGACGACATGTCGGGGGCGTACTCCCGCTCCGAGCTGGTGATTTGCCGGGCGGGCGCGACCACGCTCTCCGAGCTGACGGTTTGCAAGAAGGCGTCGATCTTGATTCCGTTTCCCTTCGCCACCGACGACCACCAGGCGGTCAACGCGCGGGCGATGGTCTCGAGCGGCGCGGCGCTGATGTTCCGCGAGCAGGATCTCAACGGGGCCGTGCTCGCCGAGCACATCCGTCAGCTCAAGGCCGACCCTGCTCGTCTTCGCCACATGGAGAAGATGGCGGGGCTGCTGGGGAGACCGGAAGCGGCCAAGGAGCTGGCCGACATCTGCGTGGAGATGATGGTGTCGGCGTGGGGGCCCCAGGGTCGCGACCGCCCGGACAAGAAGCAGCTCGACGAGGGCGGCGCCCGATGAGCGCGAGCCCAGGTCGAAGCCTGTTCAAGAGCCGCCACTCCGCGGGGGTGCACTTCGTTGGCGTCGGCGGCATCGGGATGAGCGGCATCGCCGAGGTACTGGTCAACCTTGGCTACCGGGTCTCGGGCTCGGATTTGAAGGAATCGGACATCACCCGGCGGCTGGCGAAGCTGGGAGCGCGGGTCGCCTACGGGCACCGCGCCGAGAACCTGATCGACGCCGATGTGGTGGTGATCTCCTCCGCTGTTCACCGCGACAACCCGGAAGTGGTGGCCGCGCGGGCGCGCAAGATTCCGGTGATTCCGCGCGCCGAGATGCTCGCCGAGCTGATGCGGTTGAAGTACGCGGTGGCGGTCGCCGGTTCTCACGGCAAGACCACCACCACCTCGATGGTGGCCACGGTGCTCGCCGCCGCGGGGCTCGATCCGACCGTGGTGGTGGGGGGCAAGGTCAACGTCCTCGGCTCCAACGCGGTACTCGGGAAGAGCGAGCTGATGGTCGTCGAGGCCGATGAGTCCGACGGCTCGTTCCTCAAGCTGCACCCGTCGCTGGCGATCGTCACCAACATCGACCCCGAGCACCTCGACCACTACGGCTCGATGGACGCGCTCGGTTCCGCATTCATCGAGTTCTGCAACCGGGTGCCGTTCTACGGGCTCAACGTGCTCTGCCTCGACCACCCTCACGTGCAGGCGCTGATTCCCCACATGGAGAAGCGCTTCGTCACCTACGGGGTGGCCCACACCGCTGATTACCGGCTCGAAGGGGTGAAGCTGGAAGGATTCTCGGTCAGCTTCCGCGCCTTCCGCCGGGAGGAAGACCTGGGGCTGTTCTCGGTGAAGATGGTGGGAGCGCACAATGCGCTCAACGCGCTGGCGGTGATCGCCGCGGCCGAGGAGATGGACGTCCCGCTGGACACGGTGCGTTCGGCGCTGGCGAACTTCGGCGGTGTGCAGCGGCGGTTCACGGTGCGGGGCGAGATCGACGGCGTCACCGTGGTCGACGACTACGGCCACCATCCCGCAGAAGTGAAAGCCACCCTCGCGGGAGCGCGGCGCTCGTTCGGCAGACGCACCGTGGTCGCCTTCCAGCCCCACCGCTACACCCGCACCCGCGATCTGCTCGCCGAGTTTTCGACCGCGTTCAACGATGCGGACGTGCTCCTGCTCACCGACATCTATGCGGCGGGAGAGGCTCCACTTCCCGGCATCACTAGCCAGGTCCTGGCAGATCAGATCGTGTCCCACGGCCACCGCGACGTCACCTACGTGGGGAAGCGCGCCGACCTGCCGGCGGCCCTGGCCTCTCGGGTGAGGGAAGGGGACCTGGTGATCACCCTCGGCGCCGGCGACATCACCCAGGTGGGCCCTGACCTGCTCGAGCTTCTTGCCGGGAAGAAGGTCTCTGCGTGAACGCCGCGGGGCCAGCGCTCACTGAAGGCACGCTCCAGGGCCTCCAGGCGCTGGATGCCGAGGTGCGGGCGAATGAGCCCCTGGCGCCGATCACCAGCATGCGGGTGGGAGGTCCGGCGGAGTGGTTCATCCGTCCCCGAACGGCGACCGGATTGGTGGACTTGCTCCGTTTGCTGCGCGACCAGCCGATGCCGCTCACTGTTCTCGGAGGCGGGGCAAATACCCTGGTCGCCGATGCCGGGGTGCGCGGGGTGACGGTGAAGCTGCCCAGCGACCTTTTCCCCGAAGAGGTCGAAGTCACCGAAGCAGGGGCCCGGCTTACCCTCGGCGGCGGTGCGCCGATTGCTCGGCTGATTCAGCAGATGAAGGCCCACGGTCTGGTGGGGGCGGAGTTCGTCGCCGGCATTCCGGGCACCCTGGGAGGCGCCTGCGCGATGAACGCGGGAACGAAGCACGGCGAATTGATGTCGGTGGTGGAAGCGGTGGAAGTCGCCACGGCCGATGGGCTCGGTTGGCTCTCGCGCGACCAGCTCCCCTCTCGCTACCGTTGTACCCCTTTGCCTGAGGGCGCAGTGGTCACCCGGGTGCGAGTGCGGCTCTCTGTCGGCGACGTCACCGCCTCGCAGCGGACGATCGACGCCGACCTTGGCTATCGGAAGCGGACCCAGCCGCTGAGCCAGCCCAACTTCGGGAGCGTGTTCCAGAATCCGGAAGGAACCCACGCGGGGAAGTTGATCGAGGACGCCGGGCTCAAGGGCCACACCCTGGGGAAGGCGCAGATTTCCTCCCTGCACGCGAACTGGATTGTGAACCTCGGCGGCGCGCGAGCGGCCGACGTGGTCGGGCTAATCGCCCTCGCCCAGCGCAGGGTGGCGGAAGAGACGGGCATTGAGCTGGTGCCGGAAGTCCGGCGCGTGGGGAGCTTCGAATGACGACGATGGCAAGACGAGATGAGCTGAAGCGAAAGAAGATCGGAGTCCTGCTCGGAGGCCTCTCGGTCGAACGCGAGGTCAGCCAGCGCACCGGGGCCGCGGTTTCCGGCGCGCTCAAGGGACTCGGCTACGACGTGGTGGACATCGACGCCCAGAAAGACCTGCCCCAGCGGCTTCTGGCGGAGAAGATCGAGGTCGCGTTTATTGCCCTCCACGGCCGCTTCGGGGAAGACGGCTGCATCCAGGGGCTGCTCGAGTCGATGTTCATCCCCTACACCGGGTCCGGGGTGCTCGCCTCGGCGGTGGCGATGGAGAAGGTGTTCTCGAAGCAGATCTTCCTCGGCCACGGCATTCCCACTCCCGATCACCGCTCCTTCAAGGACATACCCTCGGCCCTGGCCGCAATCGACGCGCTTCCGTTCGGCTTCCCGGTGGTGGTGAAGCCCTCCCGCGAAGGTTCTTCGGTGGGGGTGCATGTGTGCAAGAGCGTGGCGGACTACCGGGTGGCGGTGGAAGACGCGGGGAAGTACGCCGGGGCCTTGATGGTCGAGCAGTACATCAAGGGGCGCGAGGTGCAGGGAGCGGTGCTCGACGACGAGTCGCTCGGGGCGATCGAGATCGTCCCGGCCAACGAGTTCTACGACTACGACGCCAAGTACAAGGCGGGCAGCGGGACCCGGTATCTTTTCCCGGCGCCGCTCCCGGAAGACCAGTACCGGCGGGTGAACGAGGTCTGCCTCGAAGCCCATCGGGCCCTCGGCTGCTCGGGCGCGACCCGCTCGGACGTGATGGTCACCCCGGCCGGAGAGGTGTTCTTGCTCGAGGTGAACACCCTCCCGGGGATGACCGCGACCAGCCTGCTTCCGAAGATTGCCCAGGGGCGCGGCATCTCCTTTCCCGACCTCTGTGAGCGCCTACTGATCAGCGCCGCACTGAATGCGTAAGGGAGCGCTTCAAAGATCGACGGCGATCTCCGGCTCAGGTAGATGCGGCGGCAAAGAGGGCTACAGCCACGTGGCTGTAGGAAATAAATTGCGACCAGATCCAACCGCGACGACGATCTCGGTGGGGAGCACATGGCTCTAGGCAAGTCCAAGAACAGGCGCAGGGCGGACTCGGTCGAGACCGCGACCCTGCGCCGGGACTTTGCCCTCCGTTTCGGGGTCGCCGCGCTCAAGGTCGTCACCGCGATCGCCGTCTGCGCCGGCCTGTTCTTCGGCGCCCGCTACGGCCGCGCCTGGGCCCTGCAGGCACCGGTGTTCGCGCTCAAGCAGGTGACCTTCACCGGCCTCTCGCGCGCCAGCGAGCCGGACCTGCTCAAGCTCTCTGGCTTGGCGCCGGGGCAAAACTTCTTCCAGCTCGAGCCCGCCACGCTGGAGAAGACGATGGCTGCCCACCCCTGGGTGAAGGACGTCCGGGTCTCGCGCCACTTCCCCTCGGGCGTCTCGGTGCAGGTGGTGGAGCATGTGCCGGCGGCGATCATCTCGCTCGGCGAGCTCTACCTGCTCGATCAACAGGGCGAGCCTTTCAAGAAGCTGCAGTCCGAAGACGCGCTCGACCTTCCGCTGCTCACCGGCATCGACCGTGAAGCCTTCGTGGAGAAGGCCGAGGAATCTGCGTCGAGGGCGGTGCAGGCGCTCGAGCTCGCAAACCGCTACACTCAGGCGGGTCTGGCCAAGGGCTTCGCGCTGTCGGAGGTTCGACTGGGAACGGAAGGCGTCGCGCTGGTGACCGGTGAAGGGCAGGAAGTGCTGCTCGGGGAAGGCGACAACGCCAAGCAGCTGGAGTCGCTCGCCAAGGTCCGCGCCGAGCTCTCGCGCCGGGGCCTCTCCGCGGAAGTGATTCATCTCGACAACCGGGCTCGCCCCGGCTGGGTGACTGTGCAGGTGTCGGCTCTCCGCTCCGAGAGGACGGCGGAACCGAAGCGGTGAAGAGAACGCCCCTTTTCACGAGAGTGGAGGGGCTTGAGGAGGTACTCATGGCGAAGCAGAAGTCCGGAGAAATCATCGTCGGCCTGGACATCGGGACGACGAAGATTTGCGCGATTGTCGGTGAGCTCACCGACAACGGCATCGACATCATCGGGATCGGCACCCACCCTTCGAAGGGCCTGCGCAAGGGGGTGGTGGTCAACATCGAGGCAACTGTTTATTCGATCCGCCGCGCGATCGAGGAAGCCGAGCTGATGGCCGGCGCCGAGATCTCCAACGTGTACACCGGCATTGCCGGTGGCCACATCAAGGGCTTCAACAGTCAGGGCATCGTCGCGGTGAAGGACAAGGAGGTCCGCGAGGCGGACATCGCCCGGGTGATCGACGCCGCCAAGGCGGTGGCGATTCCGCTCGACCGCGAGGTGATTCACGTCCTCCCGCAGGAGTTCATCATTGACGACCAGGGCGGCATCAAGGAGCCGCTCGGCATGGCCGGGGTCCGGCTCGAGGCCAAGGTCCACATTGTCACCGGGGCAGTGTCCTCGGCTCAGAACATCGTCAAGTGCGCCAACCGCACCGGTCTGAACGTCTCGGACATCGTGCTCCAGCCGCTCGCCTCGAGTGAGGCAGTGCTCTCGGAAGACGAGAAGGAGCTCGGGGTCTGCCTGGTGGACATCGGCGGCGGCACCACCGACATCGCGATCTTCTCCGGCGGGTCGATCGTCCACACCGCGGTGATTGCGCTCGGCGGCAACAACCTCACTGCAGACATCGCGATCGGCCTTCGCACTCCGGCGCACGAGGCGGAGCGGATCAAGCAGAAGTACGGCTGCGCGCTCTCCTCGATGGTGAACAAGGAAGAGACGATCGAGGTTCCCTCGGTGGGTGGTCGCCAGCCCCGGGTGCTCGGTCGGCAGATTCTCTGTGAGATCCTCGAGCCCCGGGTGGAGGAGATCTTCCAGCTGGTGCAGCGCGAGATCCAGAAGTGCGGCTTCGAGGACCTGCTCGCTTCCGGCGTGGTGATCACCGGCGGGTCGACGCTGCTGGCGGGAATGCCGGAGCTGGCCGAAGAGGTTCTCGGGTTTCCGGTTCGTCGGGGAATGCCCCGGGGAATTGGCGGGCTGGTCGACGTGGTGAAGAGCCCGATGTACGCCACCGGCGTGGGGCTGGTGATCTACGGCGCCAAGCACCAGGACCGGCGGATGTTCCGGATCCGCGAGGAAAACGTCTACAAGAAGGTCAAGGGCCGAATGCGGGAATGGCTGGAGGAGATCTTCTAGGCGGCTCTCTCCGCAACCGACTGCTACAGACCCGTAGCCAAAAACTTGCAGGGGTGATGTGCTGGCATAAAACAGGGCCAGCCACTCACGCGCGCACAGCCCGACTCAGGAAGGCACTCATGGATACGTTCGAGCAGGGGAAGCAGGCCGCGAAGATTCGGGTGGTCGGTTGTGGCGGGGGCGGTTGCAACGCGGTCAACACCATGATCGCGGCGAACCTCGACCGGGTGGATTTCATCGCCGCCAACACCGATATCCAGGCGCTCGCCCACAGCCGCGCGCCGATCAAGATCCAGATCGGCACCATGCTCACCAAGGGTCTCGGAGCCGGCGCCAACCCCGAGATGGGGCGTGAAGCCGCGCTCGAGTCCCGGGACGCGATCGAAGCCCAGCTCGAAGGCGCGGACATGGTGTTCGTCACCGCAGGCATGGGCGGCGGCACCGGCACCGGCGCGGCGCCGATCATCGCCGACATCGCCAAGAGCCTCGGTTGCCTCACCGTGGGCGTGGTCACCAAGCCGTTCCTCTTCGAAGGCAACAAGCGCCGCAAGCAGGCCGAGCAGGGGCTGGTCGAGCTCAAGGCCGCGGTGGACACGCTGATCACCATTCCCAATCAGCGGCTGCTCACGCTCTCGCACGAGCCGATGCCGTTGCTAGAGACCTTCAAGCGCGCCGACGAGGTGCTGCTCAACGCGGTCCAGGGCATCAGCGACCTGATTCAGTACCACGGGTACATCAACGTCGACTTCGCCGACGTGAAGACGATCATGAGCGACAAGGGCCTGGCGTTGATGGGCACCGGTCGGGCCTCGGGCGAGAAGCGGGCGATCATCGCGATGCAGCAGGCGATTTCCAGCCCCTTGCTGGAAGAGGTCACCATCGACGGCGCCACCGGCCTGTTGATCAACATCACCGGCGGCCGGGACATGACCCTGCAAGAGGTGAATGAGGCCCTCACCCTGGTGCACGACGCCGCCGATGCCGAGGCGGAAATCATCTTCGGCTCGCTGATCGACGAGAGCTCGAAAGACGAGGTGAAGATCACGATCATCGCCACCGGCTTCGTGCAGCGCGAGGCGAAGATGCGAGCGATGTCTGCGTCCCAGCAGATGCAGCCGATGCAGACGCCGCTGATTCGGCCCGCGATGCCGATCTCCAGCCCTCCGCGCGAGTCCCGGATGGAGTTGCACACGCCCTACGAAGTCCGGGGCGAGCCGCGCGAAGAGATTGCCACCCTGGTTCCGACCAAGGGCGTGGTGCGCAGCCACTCCGGCGAGCACAAGCTGCCGCAGAGCCCGCGCACGGTGGTGGCGAAGGACCCCAGTTTGCCGGTGGACGAAGACCAATTCGATATTCCGACCTTCCTGAGGCGCCAGGGTCAGACGGAGATGCCGTAGGCCCGACGTGAGGCCTTGCTTCGGCAGGGCCCGGGGTCGAAAACGTCTAAGGTCATCTTGAATGGGCAGTCGTCCCACGGAGCGCCGGGCTGGTCCCGGCGTTTTTTTTGCGCGCAGATCCGCCTGGGATGATGGGCTAGGAAGTCGAGCGTGAAGATCTGGATCGACGCCGATGCCTGTCCCGCTGCCGTGAAAGAGATTGTCATCCGTGCGGCAGAGCGGGTGAAGGTTCCAGTGGTGTTCGTGGCCAACAAGGCAATCGCACTGCCCCGTTCCGGGTTGCTCTCCACCGTACAGGTGGGGAAAGGAATGGATGTGGCCGACGCTTACATCTCAGCTCATGCCCAAGGGGGTGACCTTGCGGTGACCCAGGACATTCCCCTCGCGGCGGCGCTGGTGAAGAAGGGAGTGGTGACCCTCGATGTTCGCGGCGAACCCTTCACTCCGGACAGCATCGACGAGCGGCTCTCGATGCGGAACTTCCTCACCGAGCTGAGAGAGGGTGGGGTGGTGACCGGCGGACCAAAGGGTTGGAGCCCACAGGACAAGCAGAAGTTCGCCGGGACTTTCGACCGTGAGCTGAGTCGACTGGTGCGAATGGCAGTAACCCTGCCGAAAGGGAGCTGAACTCCCCGCTGAGATTCTTTCTGCGACGCCAATCACCTCGACGTCGCCGAAATCGTGATCACTCCGTCATTCGCCATCGCGGAAGTATGAACAGAGCAGAAGTAGGGAACGACGGTCCCGACCGGTGCGTTGGCGGGAATCGTGAACGTCTGCTCGCCCGTGAATGCGCCGGTATCGAAGCTGATTCCGTTCACCGCTCCAGGCACGAACGTCCGCGCCGCAGATTCGCTGGTCACCGAGTGCGGCATCGCGTCGAGGTTGCGGACGCGGACCACCGTGCTGGGTGCCACCACGAGGTTGGCGGGGAATAGCGGAAGTTCTGAATGGTGAGCAGGACCTCTTGCGGAACCCCGGCGTCGGGCGCGGGAGTGCCGGCATCGAAGCGTGTTCCGGCATCTACTTCGCTGCCTGCATCTCTCGTCCCCTGGTTTGGAGTGGTGGGAGTGCCACTCCCTTGCCGCACCCAGCCAGGGACATCATCGCCGCCGTGGCGATGGTCACTATCCAGCAAGGGGTACCGTTCATCGAGCCTCCCTCGGGCGCACGCCGGGCACAACGGAGCGTTCTATTTCCAGGTCACGTCCGTGAAGCGCTGTTCAACCGACTCGATGGCCTCGTCCAGAGTTCGAAACCCTGGCGTCCCATTCGAGAATACACCGCGCTCGCCGGCAGGGGTGTAGTGAACGTCAAACCAGATTCCTATCTGGTCCTCGCGAAATTCCGCTGAGTCCGCGTGGTCGCCGGTGCCATAGCGAATGCCCGTCCGTACGATGCGAAGGTCTCCGGCTATTTTCCCGTCGTATGCATAGGTGCCTTGACGCAGCACCACTTCACCTTGCTGAAGGTTTCTCCCCAAGTTTCCACCTCACGCATTCCGGAACTTGAACATCCGCTGGCGGTGACTGCTCCCGTCCAGCGCCCGGAACAGGTGCCCCCGGAACACCATCACCAGATGAAACAGTGCTCCGAGCACCACCATCAGGGCTGAGCCCAGCGCACCCAGTTGTCCCAGCAGTCGGGTCAGCGCAAAGTAATAGGCGGCGAGCACCAGCAGATTGGGCACAAACCACTCAATCCAGTTTTCCTGAATGAACCGCAGGCTCCTTTGCGCCGTCTCCAGGCCACCCCGGGTTCCTCGCTGGTAAATCACCTCCGGCGCGACATTCAGCAGAATCAGCGCCGCTAGCCAGAGCAGGAGATCGAACACTGATGCCTGCGCGCTCCCCTTGGTCAACATCCCCAGCACCAGACTCGCAATCCAGTACACGAAGAACAGGTTCATCACCGACCAGAAGTAGGCCCCGATGCTGGTCTTGAAATCTCCCAGGCCGACCTTGGAATGGGCGACGACTTCTCCGAGAAAGTAGAGGTAGCAGCTGAGCAGCGCGTCGAGGGCGAGGCCCAGCACCAGGCCTCCGAGCCAGCCGAGTGTCCCCACCAGCGGGGCGACCACCAGGTTGAGGACCAGGAAGAGCCCGATCGGCAGCAGCAGTGTCCACAGGTTCTTGGCGATTCCCCGCACGGCCTGCACCAGGCAGTCCGAGTAGAGGCGAAGGTAGACGACGAGCGCGGTCATGGACCGACCGCTTTAGCTCACTCGCCTCGCAGGCGCGCCAGGTAATGGCCGGTCTTGCTGGTGAGCTCACTGGTGCGGCCGAGCAGCTGATCCAGCTCTTGATAGACGGCGTCGACCTCGATCGGCTTCCTCGGCGCGGGAACTTCTCCGACATCGGACAGCCGGTTCAGCAGCGACACCACCCTCAGCAGGTGCTGATGGGCGAGGAGCAAGTCCCGGCCCGCCCTGGCTCCCTGGCGCGAGAACAGCGCTCCGGTGGAGTGGAGCCGGCCAATCGCCCTCCGATTGGAGTCGAGCACCTGGGCGATCTTGTCCTGATAGCCTCCGAGGCGTCGCTGGGCGCGAACCTCTTCCAGGTTCACCACCGCTCCGCCCAGGTTCGGTCGCTTGTTCCCCACGCGCGGAAGTTAGTCCAGCCCTTGCCGAACTCGCAACGGCGTTGCGGGCGATCCGTCCGCAGGACGAGGGAGCGGCCGAGTTCCTTGTCACCAACGCAGCCTCGCGACTAGGGTGCTGGCCCCTCATGTTCAAGAAAATCCTGATCGCCAATCGCGCCGAGATTGCCCGGCGCATCGGAACCGTGGCCCGCTCGATGGGTGTGGCCACCGTCGCTGTTTATTCCGACGCCGACGCCCAGCTGCCCTTCGTTCGCGAGGCGTCGGAGTCGATCCGCATCGGTCCCGCCCCGGCAAAGGAAAGTTACCTCGATGGCGCGGCAATTCTGGCAGCTGCAAAACAGACCGGTGCCGAGGCAATTCACCCCGGCTATGGCTTCCTCTCCGAGTCGGCGTCGTTTGCCCGTGCCTGCTCCGATGCGGGGCTGGTGTTCATCGGCCCTCCGCCCGAATCGATGGAGCGGATGAAGGACAAGAGCGAAGCCCGCCGCTTGGTTCAGGCAGCCGGAGTTCCGGTCGTCCCCGGCTCGGCGACAGTGCTCGCCGATGCGGCCGCGGCGATCTCCGAGGCCGAGCGAATCGGCTACCCAGTCCTCTGCAAGGCGGCAGGCGGTGGCGGCGGCATCGGCATGGCCGTGGCCAAGGACCCCGCCGAGCTGGAGAAGGCCTTTCGTCAGTGCTCGGACCGGGCCCGCTCCGCATTCGGGCGCGAAGGCATCTACCTGGAGCGTTATTTCCCCGCTCCCCGCCACATTGAGGTGCAGATCCTCGGCGACGGCAAGGGGCGCACGCTTCACTGCCTCGAGCGGGAATGCTCGATCCAGCGCCGCCATCAGAAGGTGGTGGAAGAGGCGGGCTCGCCGCTGTTCCAGGATGGCGCCAACGAGCCGCTGCGGCAGAAGATGTTCGCCGCCGCTCTCGCCGCTTCCGAGGCCTTCGGCTACGCCAACGCCGGGACGGTCGAGTTTCTCTATTCCGACGGCGCGTTCTACTTCATCGAGATGAACGCCCGGCTCCAGGTCGAGCACCCGGTCACCGAGCTCACCACCGGCATCGACCTGATTGGCTGGCAGTTGAAGATCGCCTCGGGGGAGAAGCTGAACTTCACCCAGGATTCGGTGAAGCGGACCGGCGCCGCGCTCGAGTTCCGGATCTACGCCGAAGACCCGGTGCGCTTCTTTCCTTCGCCTGGCCCTTTGAAGGTTTTTCGCGCTCCTACCGGCGAAGGGGTGAGGCTCGACGCCGGCTACGAAGAGGGCTCGGTGGTGACGCCGAACTACGACCCGATGATCGCCAAGTTGATCATCAACGGCCGCGACCGTGCCGAGGCGATCGACCGCGCCAAGCGCGCGCTCGAGTCCTTCGTCATCGAAGGCATCAAGACCAACCTCCCGCTCCACCTGCGCATCGTCAACGACCCGGCCTTCCGCGCGGGGCAGCTCGACACCCGCTTTCTCGAGCTCCACGCCAAGGCTTAGCGAAAACCGATCACCGCTCCCCGGCCCAGCGTGGTACCCGTTCAAGAACTCATCGGAGGCTCGAAAGCCCATGGCAGACGTCGCAGCGCACATCACCGGAACCGTGTGGAAGATCGAGTGCAAGGTCGGTCAGAAGGTCGCCGCCGGAGACACCCTCGTCATCATCGAGTCGATGAAGATGGAGATGCCGGTCGAGGCCGCTGACCCGGGCACGGTGAAGGAGATCCGCTGCAAGGAAACGCAGTCGGTCAACGAGGGCGATGTGCTGGTAGTGCTGGAGTAGGGGGAGCGGGCTCTCTCGACTCTGCGCCTTTCGGCGCGACGCTCGAGATGAACGGGGTCCGGGTCGGGTCGGGGTCGGGTCGGCCGCTGGTACTTGTGGAACTTGCTCCCGCTTCACGCCCCGCCGAACAGCTCGCTCATCTTCAACCGCAGCGCCGACGCAATCTTGTAGAGCGAAGAGATCGACGCCGACGACTCGGCGCGCTCGATCTGCGAGAGCAGGGATACCGACAGTCCGGTTCGCCGGGCGAGCTGCTTCAGGGTCAGCTCCTGGGTCTTCCGGCTGTCTCGAATGGTCCTACCGATCGCCCGGTGCAGGTCCGCTTCCGGGTCCTTCGAGAGCCCTTTCTTCTCCAGCGCCGACCTCACCGTGTCGAGAAACACCGGCGGGTCGATCGGCTTCTTCACGTAGTCCGAAGCCTGGGCCTTGAGGCTGGCCACCGCGGTCTCGACGTTCGGGTACGCGGTGGAGACAATCACCGCCACGTCCGTGTCCACCTTGCGGATCTGCTCCAGCACTTCGGTGCCGCTCATCTGCGGCATCATCATGTCCAGCACGACCAGGTGGTAGTCGGCCTTCTTCAGCTCTTCCAGCGTCTGGGTGGGGTCAGTGATCGCGTGGACCTCGTAACCCTCCTTCGACAGCAGCAGCTTGAGGTAGTCGCAATTGTCCTGCTCGTCGTCGACCACCAGGATGCGGATTTGCACGGCACGCTCCTCAGGACGTCCCCCCGTGGGCAGGACGACAGACGGGATGGATGGTTTGGCTGGAATTACGTTGGGGCTGGACTAGCACATTGAAAAGGGGGGACTTCACCTTTTCGACTGCTCGAACTGCTCGACGATGTTCCGGACCCGGTCCGCGTCTTTGTCGTTGGGCTGCAGCTGGAGGAATTTCCGGTAGTGCGCCACTCCCCGTTCGGGGTCCCCGAGCTGCCCGTTGGTGTAGCCGAGCGCGATGTGGCAGTGGGCAAAGGTGGGGTCAACTTTCAGACATTTCTCCAGGTGGGTGCGGGCCTCCCGGAACTGCTTGCTGCGGACCAGCACCAATCCTTCATCATAAAGACGTTTCGCTTCCCGCCCCGAAGCGCTGGCCGAAGCCTTCGATGGGTCCGCTGCGGCAGCCTTGGGAGCAGTCTTCAGCGGGTCCGCAGCGGCCGCTTTGGCCGGAGGCTCGACGATTTTCTTCGCGACCGGCGCCGGAGCCACCGCCGCATTCCCCGCCGGAGCCTTGACCGGTCCTCGGGTCTCGAGTGCTTCCTTCAGGCGCAGCTGCAGCCCTCCGCGCCGCGAGCGGAGCAGCTGGGTGCGTTCGGTCTGGGCAAGCAGTGCGGGGACACCCTCGAGCTTGCCGGCGGTGAGGAACTGCTCCGCCTGGTCGAGCGCGCGCTTGTTCCCGGCCTCGGCCTGAAGCTGACGGGTCAGCAGGTCCGCTTCCGGGTCGAGCATTCCGCTCGAGAGCTTGCAACTGGCCAGGGTCTCGGCGGCATGGTCCCAATTCCCCTTGTCGACGTCGGCGCGAGCAGAAGCAATTTTCTGGTCCAGGGTCGCGACCGCAGCCACGGGCGGCGGCGGCGGGGCGACTTCCGTTCGCGGGGCTGTATGGGGAGCCACCGGGGCCGTCACGGCAACGGGAGCGCGAGCGGGCGGAGCGGGAGGCGCTTCGGGCTCGGGGCGCGGGCCTTTGAAGTAGACGATGCCTCCGACCACCACGGAGGCCAGCACCAGCGTCACCCCCAGCTTCCTCTTCCGCGAGGCGGGAGGCTTGTCGAGCTCGTCGCCGGGAACGAATTCGAACACCGCTCCCGGCGGCACGAACTTCAACTTCAGGTGGCCGAGCTCGATCACATCGCCGGGCGCGAGGGTGGCCTGCGCGTAAGGCTCGCCGTTGACCTGGAGCCCGTTGGCCGAGTCCATGTCCAGCACCCGCCATTCGCCCGACTCTTCCCGGCAGAGGATCGCGTGGGTGCGCGAGAGCGACTTGTGGTCGAGGGCGATGTCGTTGTCCTCGGCGCGGCCGATCTTCAGTTGGGTGCGAATACATGCGAACTCGCGGCCGGCGAACTCCGAGTTGAGCACCACCAGTCGGGGAGCCTGGCTCGCTTCCACCTCGAGAATCTGGCGCGGCCGCACCGGCGCGCCCGTTCCGATTCGGATCAAGGAGGTGGACTGCCGGCGCTTCACCTCGAAGTCTTCGGCAGCGGTGGCGTGCACGTCGGTCGGGGAAGCCTCTTCGACGTCGCTGTCGGGCTGCAGCTCGCCTTCCAGCTCCGCGTCGACCTCCGCTTCGGCCTCCGCCGTCACCCCTGACTCGGACAGCGGGGGAGGAAGCGGCGCGAGGCCGAGGTCTCCCGGAGTCGGGGTGTCGTTGTTCCGGTCCGTGGGCATCGGCGGGGGAAGGGCCTGGGCTCCCTCCTGCTTGATCGCCAGGTCGTAGTCACCGATCTGGATCAGATCCCCACTCTGGACCGAGACCTGGCCCTGAATGCGCTCTCCGTTGAGCTTGATGCCGTTGTAGCTGCCTAAGTCTTCGACCAGCACCGAGCCGTTCTGGCGCAGCAGGCGAGCATGCCGGCGGGACACGTTCCGCTCGGTGAGGCGGATGGTGTTCCCCTCCTGGCGGCCGATGGTGATTTCTTCACGCACGAAGGGAACGACCGTCTTGCGCCCTTCGTCGTCCTCGATGATCAGCTTCAGCACGCTGCGAAATTTATAGCACCTTGCCGCTGTCGCGAACAAACCTCGTGTTCTGAAGTACGAACGATTCCAGCAGCTTGGCACCCCGGAAAGAGAGACGCTGACGAGCGCCCGGCAAGCTTCGGTGCTATGGACGGTGACGTGAGTCAGCCCCTCACCTTGCGCACCGAGACGGGGGACGAAGACCTCGACCTCGAGGAATTCGAATCGCGCGCGCGCCGGGGCGAAATTTCGTCTCAATGCCTGGTCCGCTTTCCCGCGGTCACCGGCAAGCAGTTCGTCCCCGCCTGCGAGCTGGAGATCTTCCAGGCGTTGAACGAGCCCCGCCGGGCCCACTTTGCCCGGACGTTCAGCCTCACCCGGTTCCCCTGGCTGACCTCGGCGCTGATCTTCATCAACCTCTTCGTCTACGTGCTCTCGGTGCAAGACGGGCCGATCGACATCGACGCGATGGTCCGCTTCGGGGGCAAAGTCGGGCCGCTGGTGACGGACCTGGGAGAGTTCTGGCGGCTGTTCACCGCCAACTTTCTCCATCGCGATGCGCTCCACATCGGCCTCAACATGTTCGTGCTCTTCAACGTCGGCGGCGCCCTCGAGAACGCCTACCGCACCCTCGATTACCTTTGGCTGCTGGTGTTTTCCGGCCTGGCGACGATGACGGTGTCGCTGTTTCTCTCTGACGCGGTGAGCCTGGGAGCCTTGGGGCTCGTCTACGGCTGCCTCGGAGGCGTGGTGGTGTTCGGGCTGAAGTACCGCTCGATTCTTCCCGCCCGCTACCGGCGGGTGATGGCCGAGGCGGCGATCCCCACGGTGATCGGTCTGCTGCTGATCGGCCTCACCTCGGTGGGGGTAGACAATTGGGCCCACTTCGGAGGGCTGATTGCCGGCAGCTTCACTGCCCTGTGGATGCGGCCCAGGCTGCTGCTCGAGGAAGAGCAAGGCTGGTGGCCGAAGGGGGTGCGCGCGCTGCCCTCGGTGCTCGCGGGACTTCTGGTGCTTCTGGGTCAGCCCCTGTTCGCGGACCTGCTTCCCTCGCTGCGCATCGAGCGGGACGACGGCTATGGCATCTCGGTTCCGGTGCCAAGGGACTGGCGACGCGGCGCCAATCGCTTGGGTCAGCTCGCCTATTACAACGGGCTCCCCGGCCTCGGCCGCGCCACCTTCGCCGCCGAGGCGATTGCGCTCGACGCCAGCGCCGACGCTGCCGAGCAGGCGCGCCATTTCGTCGACGAGAGCCTCAAGCCGCAGGCGCTGGGTGAAGAGGTGCTCAAGGTCACCGTCGAACCTTCGATGCCGGCGCGCGTTGCGGGAAGGGACTCGGTACGAGTTCGGGCGACCTTCGAAGAGCCGTTCGGCACCACCCGATTGCTTGCCTACTTCGTCCCCCGCGGCGAGCTCGTCTATCAACTGGTGTTCAGCTACCCGGAAGCGTTTCCCCGCTACGGCCACGTGGTCGAGCAGATGGTCCAGGGCATTCGCTTCGAAGAGCCCCGGGCCCTGCGCGAGGCCCGGGCGCGGGCGCTGCTGTTTCCCAATGCTCCCTGGGCGCTGGGCCAATTGGGGGAAGCGCTGCGGCGGCAGGGCGAGCCGCTCCCGGCGATCGAAGCGCTGCAGGCGGCGGTCGCGGGACAGCCTGCGAACGCCCATCTGCGTACCCAGCTGGCCCTCGCATTGCTGCAGACCCGTCAGCTGGATGCGGCCTGTCGCGCTGCGCATGGCGCAGTGCTCTACGCGCCGAGGGATGTCGCCGCGCTCGAGGTCGAGGCCCGCTGCGAGCTGGAGAGCGGGAACCCGGAAGTGGCGATGAAGGTGCTCGAGGCGGCGCGGCTGCAGGCGCCCGCGGACGAGCGGTTGAAGCAGGTGGAGCTCAAACTTCGGGCGGCGATCAAGCAGCCGTGAAGGGTAGATTGCAAAGGGCCTGGCCTCTCGCTGGGCAGAAGGAGCAACGCGATGAACCATTCGAGAAACGCCTGGACGCCCTGGCTGGGGTTGAGCCTGATCGGCCTCTGCAGCGTTGCCCACGCCGAGCAATCGGCCGCCGAGATCTCGCAGAAGAGCCGTGACCGGGGAGCTCTCAACCTGGTCAACGTTTCGGCCGAGCTGAAGCTCATCACCCTCAGCAAGGACGGCCGCTCGAAGGAGCAGGTGCTCACCAGCTCCTCGCGCAAGGTCGACGGCAAGAACCGCTCACTGGCCCGCTTTTCCCAGCCCGCCGGAGTGGCCGGGGTGGCGGTGCTCACGGTCGAAGGGGAGGGCGGCGAAGACGAGATCTCCCTCTTCCTCCCCAAGCTGAAGCGCGTTCGCAAGGTGGCGAAGGGCGAGAAGGGCAAGGCGTTCATGGACACCGACTTCAGCTACGCCGATCTCGGAAATACCGGCGCCAAGGACTCCGAGATGAAGCGGTTGCCCGACGAGAAGGTCGACGGTCGGCCGGCGTGGGTGATCACCGGAACTGCCGGCCCGGACTCTCCCTATTCGGAGATCACCGTCGCGGTGGACCAGCAGACCTATGTGCCGCTGCGGGCGGAGTACCTCGACAAGGACCACAAGCCGCTGAAGCGCTACCACGCGCTCAAGTTGAAGAAGTTCCAGGAGCGCACCCTGGC
>JAYUUC010000235.1:0-2036 GCA_043755105.1 Myxococcales bacterium | reverse complement strand
TTCGGGCTGCTCGCCGCGGTCCGCCTCGAAGAGGAGACCGCTCACATTCCGATGCTGATCATCAGCGGTCTCACCGAGACTGACTCGAAGGTCCGCGCTTTCGAAGAGGGGGCGTTCGACTATCTCACCAAACCCGTGGTGGGGGACGAGCTGGTGGCCCGCGTCCGCAACGCGCTCACCCGCGCCCAGGCGCTGCGCCGGGAGCGGTTGCTCCAGGCCACCGACGACCTCACCGGCCTCGCCAATCGGCGCTGGCTGCGCAGCTTCCTCGGGGCCGCCCTCAAGTCGGCCGTCCGTGCCCGCAGCGAGCTCTCGGTGGTGATGCTGGATCAAGACAACCTCAAGCAGATCAACGACCGCTTTGGCCACGCCGCCGGTGACGCGGCGATCCAGGCAATGGCGCGGGCCCTGGCAAGCTCGAAGCGCGCGGGGGATTGCGTTGCCCGGGTCGGAGGGGACGAGTTCGTGGTGGCGATGCCGGGCACCGACAAGTCAGGCGCTGCGGCCTTCATCGGGCGGGTCGAGCACGAGCTCAAGCGCGAGGCGGTACGGGTTTCCGAAGAGGTCAGGCTGCACGTCACCGCCAGCTTCGGGGTTGCCAGCCTTCGCGACCTGGAGTGGTCCGAAGACTGCGACCAGCTGCTCGCCCGGGCCGATCTCGCCCTCTACGGCAGCAAGGCAGCCAGAAAGCGGGGCCCGGCTTCCAGCCCGGGCCTCCAGGCGGTGCGCTGACGTCAACTGCACTTTTTCGAGGGCTGGAGGGCTGTGGAGCTTGTGCAGACGTCCTCCGCTTGCGAGGTTCCCGCGCTCCCCACCCTGCTAGGGAGCGTTGATGAATCATGTGGTCTGGCCAGGAAAGCCGTACCCTCTCGGAGCCCACCTGCTGGCCGAAGGGGTGAACTTCGCGCTCTTCTCCGAAGTGGCGACCCGGGTCGAGCTCTGCATCTACGATTCCCACGACCCGCTTCGGGAAGTGGCGCGCTTCGACCTCCCCGAGACCACCGACTTCATCTGGCATGGGTTCATCACTGGCCTGAAGGAAGGCGCCCTCTACGGTTTTCGCGTTCACGGTCCCTATGACCCCGAGAGAGGCCATCGCTGCAATCCGGCGAAGCTGCTCGTCGATCCCTATGCGAAGGCCATTCAGGGCGAGGTCGACTGGAGCCAGCCGGTGCTCGGCTACCGGCCCGACGCCGAAGAAAAAGACCTGGCGATCGACTCCCGGGACAGCGCCGCCGGGGTTCCGCGTTCGGTGGTGGTGAGCGACGCCTTCGACTGGGGAGACGACACCCGGATCGATCGCTCGTGGCGCGAGACGGTGCTCTACGAAGCCCACGTCCGCGGCTTCACCATGCTCAACCCGGCGGTCCCCGAAGAGCTTCGGGGCACCTACGCGGGCCTCGCACACCCCGCGTCGATCGAGCATCTGGTACAGCTGGGAATCACCGCAATCGAGTTGCTCCCAGTGCACGAGTCGGCCGACGATTCGTTTCTCGGCGACAAGGGGCTGCGCAATTACTGGGGCTACAGCACCCTCGGCTTCTTCGCTCCCGAACAGCGCTACGCCAAGTCTCCGCACGGCGGCTCGCAGGTGGTCGAGTTCAAGAAGATGGTGAAGGCCCTGCACCAGGCGGGCATCGAGGTGATCCTCGACGTGGTCTACAACCACACCTGCGAGGGCAACCACCTCGGGCCGACGCTCTCGCTCAAGGGGGTCGACAATGCGGCCTACTACTGGCTGATGCCCGAGCCCCGCTTCTACCTGGACTTCACCGGCACCGGAAACAGCGTCAGTGCGCAGCACCCGATGGCGGCGAGGTTGATCGCCGACTCGCTCCGCTACTGGGCCACGCAGATGCACGTCGACGGGTTCCGCTTCGACCTCGCCACCGTGCTCGGCCGCACCGCCCAGGGAGGCTTCGACAAGCGCGCTCCCTTCTTGCAGATCATCAGCCAGGACCCGGTGCTGTCATCTCTGAAGTTGATCTCCGAGCCGTGGGACGTCGGTCTGGGCGGCTACCAGGTGGGCAATTTCC
>JAYUUC010000234.1:0-2036 GCA_043755105.1 Myxococcales bacterium | reverse complement strand
CGCTCAGGGGACAGCACCGGTCTTTCGGTTCCGGTGCAGCTGCTGCCTGCCTCTTCAACTCGAGCGGCGGGTCCGCGCATCTTCCGGCTGCAACCCCGATCGGACACCGAGCTTGCGCCCTTGCTGAGCGAAGCGGGTCCGCTGCGGCTTGATTTCCCTGCCGGAGAAAGCGCGCTGCTTTCGCTGTTCACCCTCCATCTGGAAACGAAGAGGTCTGGTCAATGAGCGGAGAACCCGATTCTCCGTCTGGCGTTGGCCGCGTCTATGCGCAGCTGAAGGCGCGATGGAAGCCCATCCCCTACATCGGCCAGATGAGCGCCAGTGATTGTGGGTTGGCCTGCGTCGCCATGGTGCTCGGCTACTACGGGAAGCACCTTCGTCTCGAGGACGCTCGTCGCGAGGTGCCGCTCGACAACGATGGGGTCTCGGCCTACGCGGTGATCGAGATGGGTCGGTTGTTCGGCCTGCGGGGCCGGGGCGTCTCGGTCGATGCGGATGAGTTCGAAGTGTTGCCTCCCGGCTCGATTCTTCACTGGGAGTTCAAGCACTTCGTCGTCCTCGAGCGGATGCATCGAAATCACGCCACCGTGCTCGACCCCGGACGGGGGAGGCTGAAGATCCCGCTCGAGCGATTCCGGAAATCGTTCACCGGGGTAGCGATTCTCTTCGAGCCCAACGACGACTTTCAGCCCGCCAAGTCAGGAGACAGCCGGGTCTGGAGATACCTGCGGCAGGTCCTGGCCAGCCGGCAGATCTGGATTCGGGTCCTGGTCACCTCGGTGCTGATCCAGGCGGTGTCGCTCACCCCTCCTGCCATCTTCGGGGTGCTGATCGACCGGGCGATTCCCACCGGAGATCGGTCGCTGGTGCTGACGATGATCGCCGGGCTGGGAACGATCCTGGCCTTTTACCTGGTCGGCACCCTGGTGCGCTCGCACCTGTTGATTCAGCTCCGCGCGTTCCTCGATGCGCGAATGACGATGGGCTTCCTCGAGCAGTTGATGGAACTGCCCTACAGCTTCTTCCAGCAGCGGTCCTCGGGAGACCTGCTCAGTCGGCTCAACAGCAAGACGGTGATCGTCAACACCCTCACCGCGGCGACGCTCTCGACCCTACTCGACGGCACCCTGGTGACGCTCTACCTGATCGCCCTGGTGTGGATGAGCCCGACGCTGGTGCTGTGGGTGGTCCTGCTGGCGTTGCTCCAGGTGTTGGTCTTCGCCAGCACCGCGAAGCGGCAGCGGGCGCTGGCGCTTGAAGACGTGGAGATTCTCGCCCGCTGCAGCACCGGGGTGCTCGAGATGCTGCAGGGAATCGAGACCTTGAAGTCGATGGGGGCCGAGCGCCGGGCGCTCGAGGACTGGTCGGGCCAGTTCAGCGGAGCGCTCGACTCCGCGGTGAAGTACGACAGCCTCGAGGCCAAGGCCTCCGCGATCGCTGCGACCTTGCGGCTCGGCTCTCCGCTGTTGATTCTCTGCCTCGGTGCTTTTCAGGTGATCAACGGCCAGCTCAGCCTCGGTGAGATGCTCGCCTTCAACACCCTGGCGATGGGGTTCCTGGCTCCGGTCGCCAGCCTGGTCCATTCCGCGGCCAAGTTGCAGCTGGTGGGAGGCCACGTCGAGCGGCTCGACGACATCTACAACCACCCGCGCGAGTCGGCGAAGCCGCAGAACCGTCGGCCGCGCAGCTTCGAAGGCGCGATCGAGGTCGAGAAGGTCAGCTTTCGCTACGGGCCGCTGACGCCGATGGTGCTCGAAAACATCTCACTCGAGGTGGAGCCCGGGCAGTTCGTCGCACTGGTCGGACGTTCGGGCTCGGGGAAGTCCACCCTCGCGAGCTTGATGCTCGGCCTCCAGCAGCCCACCGCAGGCCGGGTCCTCTTCGACGGTGAGGACCTCACCGAGCTGAATCTGATCTCGGTGCGCCAGCAGGTGGGCGTGGTGACTCAGCGCGCCTTCCTCTTCCGGACCACGGTGTTGAAGAACATCACCCTCGGCGACCCCAGCATCTCTCGCGAGCAGGTGATCTCAGCATGC
>JAYUUC010000233.1:0-6142 GCA_043755105.1 Myxococcales bacterium | reverse complement strand
CACGGTGAGTAGCCGATGCATGGCCCGCTCCTTGTTTTCGAATTCGCCTCCCCACTCCATGCTCAACCCCGGTGGCGTCGGCGCTTCCTTCTCCACCTGGGCCCGCGCCTCGGTGACGAAGCCTCCGAGGTCGCGGCCGCGCACGTTCATCCGGATGCCGATGTAGCGCCGCCCATTTTCGCGGTTGATCGACGCCCGGCCCAGTCCGGTGCCCACTTGCGCCAAAGCCTCGAGCGGAACGGTGATACCCCCCTCCACCGGGACGCGGAGCTTCTTGATTTTTTCGAGGTCGTCCCGCGAGGACAACGGCAGCCGCATCACGATGTCGAAGTGACGCTCGCCTTCCCAGAAGTCGCCCACCGGACGGCCTCCCACCGCGGTCTGGAACACGTGCTGAAACTCGCCCACGTGCATGCCGTGGCGGGCAAGGGCGCCCCGGTCCGGGTTGACTTGAATCTGCGGCACCTCGCCGCTCTTGACGATGCCGAGGTCGGCCACACCCGTGACCTTGGCGATGGCGTTCTTCACCTTCTCAGCTTGCTGCTGCAGCACCTCGAGGTCGTCTCCGTAGAGCTTGACGGCGATCTGTCCGAACTGACCGCTGATGCTCTCGTTGACGTTGTCGCGAATCGGCTGCGAGAAGTTCACTTCCAGCCCGGGGACCTCGTCGATCGACCGCTGCAGCACGGCGATCACATCGGAAAGGGTGGGAGTCTCTTTCGGCCACTCCTCCGGCGGCTTCAACTTGACGAAGAATTCGAGGTTGTTGGTCAGCGTGGCGTCGGTCCCATCTTCCGGTCGGCCCAGCTGCGAGAGAACGGATTCGACTTGCGGCTGGCGCTCGATCAGGGCGTTCAGCTTCGGCACCAGCTTGCGACCCTCGGTGAGCGAGATGTTAGAGGGGAGGGTGAAGGTCATGTAGAGCGCGCCTTCGTTGAGCTCGGGAAGAAACTCCGAACCCAGCCGCGGCAACACCAGAACCGTGCCCACGAGGCCGAGCAGCGCCAACCCGAGAACCAGAGCGGGCCGACGCAGCGAAAACTTCAGGGTGGGGAGGTAGACCCGCGAGGCGAACCGCAGCACCGGTGATTCTCGGTGGACCACTGGCTTCCGGTAGACGAACGAGGCGAGCACCGGCACCAGGGTGATCGAGAAGAGCAGCGCTCCGGCCAGGGCGCTGACCACGGTGTTGGCCATCGGCGCGAAGATTCTGCCCTCCACCCGCTGGAGCATGAAGATCGGCAGGTAGGCGGCGATGATGATCAACAGCGCGAACACCGTGGGTCGCACCACCGCCACCGTGGCCCGGCGAATTCTCTCCTGAATGGTGAGCGCCGCCTCCTCGGGGTGGCTCGCCAGCCGGGCGAGGATGCTCTCGATGATCACCACGCCTCCGTCGACGATCACCCCGAAGTCCACCGCCCCCATCGAGAGCAAGTTGGCAGAGAGCCCTCGAAGCTTGAGGTAGATGAACGAGCCCAGCAGCGAGAGGGGAATCAACGCGGCCACCACCAGGGCTGCCCGCAAGTCGAGGAGGAAGATGAACAGCACCAGGATGACCAGGACCGCGCCTTCGAGCAGGTTGTGGCCGACGGTGCGCAGCGTGGTGGCGACCAGGTTGGTGCGGTCGTAGAACGCGGTCAGGGTCGCTCCGTCGGGAGCGAGTCGGGCGTTGACCAGGTCGACCTGGTTGCGCAGTGCCGCCAGCACCAGCGAAGGGTTCTCTCCGCGGCGCATCAACACGATGCCTTCGACCGCGTCCATCTGTTTGCCTTCGCTCACCACTCCCTGTCGTGGCGCCCAGCCCTCGGCGACGTCGGCCACGTCTTTCAAGAACACCGGCGTTCCTTCGTGGGTGGCGACGCGGACGTTCTTCAAGTCGTCTAGCTTCTTGAACAGCCCTTCGCTGCGAATCACGAACTGCTCGGAGCCGCGTTCCAGCACCCCGCCGCTCGCGTTGACCGACCCCGCCTTGATGCCTTCTTCGAGGTCGGCGAGGGTGAGCCCGAACGAAGCCAGCTGGGCCGGGTGGGGCTGAACGTGAATCTCGCGCTCGAGGCCGCCGTAGCTGACCACGTCCGCCACTCCGTCCACCCGCATCAGCAGCGGCCGCACCACCCAGTCTTGCAGGGTCCGCAGCTTCATCGGGTCGCCTCGCGCCCCGCCGAGGGTGTATCGGTAGACCTCGCCGATCGGTGTCGCGTAGGCCCCGAGCTCGGGGGTGACGCCCTCGGGCAGGCCGGCATCGCGCAGCCGCTCGAGCACTTGCTGGCGCGCCCACATTCCGTCGACGCCGTCATTGAAGGTGAGGGTGACGAACGAGAGCCCGAACATCGACAGGTTCCGCAGTCGCGACAGCCCCGGGGTGCCGTTGAGGGCCCGCTCCAGGGGAAGGCCGATCTGCCGCTCCACCTCTTCCGAGGGCTGCCCGGTGAAGAGGGTGATGACGTTCACCTGGGTGTCGGTGGGGTCGGGAAACGCCTCGACGGTGAGGTCGCGAAAGGAGAAGACGCCCCAGATGGCGGCGAGCACGGTGAGAAAGAGGACCGCGCCGCGGTTGTTGAGCGAGAAGCCGACAATCTTTTCGAACATCGAAGGGACCCTTGGGCCTTAGTTGAGCAAGTCGACTTGATTGAGAAGCAAGATGGCCCCGCGGGCGACGTAGCGGGTGCCGGGCTCGAGTCCGGACTTGATCTCGACTTCCCCTTCCGCCTGGCGCCCGGTCACCACCTCGACCGTCTCCAGCCGGCCCGGGCCGCGGGCGACGAAGACCAGCGACTTGCTCCCTTCGCTGACCACCGCTTCGATCGGCACCCGGACTCGCTGGAGCGCGGTACCGGGCTCGAGCGTGACCTCGACGAAGGCGTTGGGCCGCAGCGCCCGATCGGCGTTGGTCGCGCGCACGCGAACCTCGACGGTGCGGCGGTGCGGGTCGATCACCTCGGAGATATGCTCGATCTCGCCCGGCCGCACCAGGTTGCCCACCTGGGTTCGAATCTTCGCCGCGCCGCCGACCTTCAGGTCCGAGGTGTCGGCCTCCTGGACGTCGGCCAGAACCCGAACCTCGTCGAGGGTGGAGATTCGCACCAGCGGCTTGTCATGCTCGGGGGTGACCTCTTGGCCCACGGTGATGTCGAGCTCGACCACCGTGCCTTCACGCGGGGCGCGCACCCAGAAGAGGTTGTCACCGCCGCTGCTCACCGAGAGGCTGCGCTGCTTGGCGTTGACCGCACGCAGGCCCAGCTCGGCGTTCTTCAGCTCAGCTTCACTGGCGAGCACGTCCTTCTCCGGAACCGCGGCGAGGGCGAGCAGCTCGCGCGAGCGCTGGGCCACCCGGCGCTTCACTTCCACGTCTTGACGGCTGACCTCGACGTCGCGGTCGAGCTCGGCGAAGGCGCCGCTGCGCACCGAGAACAGCGGGGCGCCCTTCTTCACCCCATCGCCGAGGCGGACCTTGACCTCGTCGATGCGCCCGGGCAGCGGCGTACCGACGTTGGCGGTGCGCTTCTCGTCGAGGTCCACCCTCCCCGGGGCCGCGAGTGCGGGCAAGGGCGGGGAGACCTTGGCCACCGCCAGTTCGACGTATTTCCACTGCGGCGCATCGGGACGAAGCGTGACGCCCGCGGCGTCCACAGCAATCGGCGAGGGAGCGGCGGTCGCCGGGGGGGGGGCGCGGGGGATGATGAGCCACCCGAGCAAGGCCAGGACGACGACGGCAGCCGCTACGAAGAGCAAAGTTCTTCGCGGCCCGGGGGGCTGTACGGGCGTGACGCGATCGTCGTCGGCGAGTGGGGGATGGGAGGGGGAGGGCTTCATTCCGGGCTCAGCTCCGAGGGAACGGGGGGAAGGGTGCCCGAGCCGCGCTCGAGGGCGGCACGAAGGCGGAAGGCGGCGAGATCCAGGTCGCGGGAGTCGAGCATCAGCTCACCCAGCGTCCGCCTTGCGAGCAGCAGCTCCTGGAGCGCGGCCCCTCCTCGCTGCACCGCCCCCTCCAGTCGGGTCACCAGCGAGCGGCCGAGCGGCAGGGTCTTTTCACGCATTCGCTCACGTCGATGCTCGAGAGCGGCCAGCTGTGCGTGCAGTCGCACCGCTTCGGTTCCGGCCTGGGCTTGAAGTCGGGTGCGCGCCAGGGTCGCGTTCTCGGCTTGCGCGGTGGCCGCGCGGAGATCCGCCTGGCCATGGTCGAACAGCGGCAGCGGCAGCGAGACCCCGACGAAGAGGCTGTTGGGTTGAGCGCCGGAAGTGACGAACTGGTCACGCACGAATCCCACCCGCACCGTGGGGTCGGGAATCGCCTTGGCCCGGGCGAGCGACCGAGATGCTTCGGCTGCCTCTTCTTGCGCTCGCAACGAGGCGAGGTCGGGTCGCTGCTCGAGCGGGGCGGGCGCGGCGGCAGGTCGGTTGAGGAAGGCGAGCGCCCGGTCGGGAAGGCTGAACGGCTCGCAGGTCTGACCGAGCATGCGAGCGCAGGCCCCGAGCTCGACTGCGAGCTTGGCTTGCTCTTCTCCCAGCTGGGTCTGGAGCTTCTCTGCTTCGAGCTCCGCCCGGTCGGCATCGAGCACCGCGGTATCGCCCTTGGCTGAGCGCTGGCGCTGGATTTCGGTGAGTCGGTCTCCGTCGACGGCGAGCGCTTGAAGGGCGGCGATCCTCAGCTCGGCGGAGGCGACCGACGCCAGATGATCGCCAAGCTCGAACCACTGCTGTCGCAGGAGATCGATCGCGTCGTAGGTCGCGGCAAGCGCGGTACCCCGGGCCGCGCGTTGACGGGGCCCCCGCTTTCCCAGCTCGAACAGCTGTGAGATCGACGCCGCGTAGTTGGGGACTTCGCCCAGCGGCGAGAGCCCGGGAGGATTGGTCTCGCCCACCGGAAGGGTATTCCACGAGAGGTCGAGCGAAGGGTTGGGGAGGAGCAAGGCCCGGTCGACGTCGGCTCGCGCGGCGAACCACCGGCCTCGCGCCGCTGCCAGCTCGGGGGAATGGCGCCACAGCTGTTCGGCCAGAACCCGGTCCGAAGGCAGCGCGGACAGCTGGATCCGGTCCGGCGCCTCGGCAAGCGCCGGTACCGCGGCGCACAGCAGCGCACCGAGAATGAGGTGAGAAACGGCAGGCACGTTGAACGGTCTCCGCGAGGTGTCAGGCGGAGACTCATCAAGGACTGTGCCTGCGGGCCCCAGGCGCGCTTTCGCGGACTTGGCGACCCAGGGAGTTGAAGTTTCTTTCAGTCGCCCGGCCGGCGATGAAAGGAACTTTCAGTGACCCTCTTCGCCGATGCGCTTGAGGAAGGTGGGATAGGACAACCCCAGCGCCTTGGCCGCTTCCATTCTCCTGCCCCCTAGCTGCTCGAGGACATGGCGGGCATAGCGCCGCTCGAGCTCTTCCGAGGCGATCGGCGGACCGGCCACCAGAAAGCCAGATGCGGTTCCGGGGGCGTTCACTGCAAGGGGAGGTCCCAGCAGCTCGAGCTGAAGCTCGGGGCCTGGTTCGAGCACCACCGCCCGCTCGAGGATATTCTTCAGCTCGCGCACGTTGCCCGGGAACGCATAAGCGAGCAGCCGCTCCTTCGCGGTGGGCCCGAGAACCACCTGCTTGCGGCCGAGGTCGCGCCCGATGCTGTCGAGCATGCCCTCGGCGAGTGGCAAGACATCGTCGCGTCGGTCCCGCAGCGGCGGCACCTGGGTCTTGAACACACTGAGCCGGAACCAGAGGTCCTCTCGAAAACGGCCCTGGGCGACGTCGGCCTCGAGGTTGCGGTTGGTGGCAGCGACGATCCGCGCAGTGCTGGTCAACTCGGTGGAACCTCCCAGTCTGCGGAAGGCTCCCGCGTCGAGAAAGGTGAGCAGCTTCGCCTGCACAGCAGGGCTGAGCTCGCCCACTTCGTCGAGGAAGAGGGTGCCCCCCATCGCCACTTCGACCAGGCCGCGCCGGGCGGCCCGGGCATCGGTGAAGGCGCCGCGCTCATGCCCGAAGAGCTCGCTCTCCACCGTGGCTTCGGGGAGGGCGGCGCAGTTGACGTGCACGAAGGGAGCGGTGACGCCGGGGCCATGTCGGTGGACGTGCCACGCCAGCACCTCTTTGCCCACGCCGGTCTCGCCCAGCAGCAACACCGGGCTGCGCGGAGAGGCCGCCACCCGCTCGAGCATCT
>JAYUUC010000232.1:0-2043 GCA_043755105.1 Myxococcales bacterium | reverse complement strand
CGTGCTCTACGAGCTGATCACCGGCGTCCGCCCGCTCAAGCGCGACAGCGAGCTCGCGACGTTGCAAGCGGCGCTGGCCTGCGAGATCGAACCGCCTTCGGCGGTGGCCGACGTCCCCCCCGAGCTCGATGGGGTGGTGATGGGCGCGCTCGCCCGTGACCCCGAGGGTCGCTACCGAGACGCCCGCGCTTTCCAGCTGGCTCTGGAGGAATTCCTCGCCAGTCAGCGCTGGGTGGCGAGCTCGGTACAGCTGTCGGAGTTGATGACCACCCTCTTCGCCGAGCGGCTGGAGGAGGAGGTCCGCTCCGGTCAGGCGGAGCTCACCGGCCCTCAGGTCGAGCCGCCGCGCCCCTCGCCGCGTCTGTCGAGAGAGCTGCCCAGGCCGACCTTGTCGAAGGAGTGGGAAGTGCCTCCGGAGGACTCCGACGGGGGGGGGCCCAAGCGTTCCGACCCCGCGACGCTGCTCGACCCGGACGAGCTTCCGCTGCCGTCATTCGTGGACGTGCCGCTGTCCCAGCCGTGGGATGCCCCGCCTGGCAAAGAGCCGTCCGGAAGGCGGCGGGCCAGCGACGAAGCCCGAAGGTCCGAGGCACTGGCATCAGAGGACGAACCTGGGCCCGGTGTCACGGCAGGGTCCTCGCCGCGGCGGGTAAGCGGCTCGGGCGCCGCCCCAGCCCGTCCCTCCTCCGAGTACCAGAGCCTGCCCGCGCTGGGAGGAGCCTCTCGCCCGTCGGCGGTCTACGACGATCCCCGGGTCGTGCTCGATGACGATGATCTCGAGGCAACCCGACTGCCGCCGCCGGAAACTGCTCCGGAGCCGCCGCCGCTGCCTTTTCCGGAGCGGCGAAAACGCCCCCGTGCCCCGAAGCCTCGCCCTGTCCGTACTTCGCCCGTAGAGACCCGGACTGCGCCGCGGTCGAAGTACGACCATCTGCTGGAGTCCGAGCCGGAGGTCGAAGATTCCTCACCTTCCGTTTCGGAGGAAGGTCGCTCGAGGCTGTCGCGGTGGGTACAGCTGGCAGGTTGGGGAATGGGTGCGCTGATTCTGGCCGCGGCGCTGCTCTACTTTCGAGGACCGATCTGGTCCGCCCTCAACCACAGCGCGGCCGATGCCGAAGATCTGGTGCTCTCGGTGGACACCGAGCCCCGCGCGCTGCGGGTGCGGGTTCGTCACGATCCGTCGGAAAAAACGTCAGAGCCCTTCACCGTGCTCGGCGACACGCCCCTCGAGCGGGTTCGGGGTGCACATCCCCATGACCTGCTGATCATCGAAAGGCCTGAACGCGGCATCTACTTCGAGCAGCCGCTGGGGGGTGAGCCGGGCCGCCCGCTCCGGTTCGAGAAGCGGTTCCGCGGTGGCACCTTGCTGCTCTCGGTGAAGCCCGAAGGGCTCGAAGGCCTGACGGTCTGGAGTGGAGATCAAGAGCTGGGGAAGTACGTCCCCCGCCTGGGAATCGAGCTGTTTGAAGGAGTGCATGCCCTGCAATTGAGAGGTCCTCGGCTGACCCGACCGATCTCGTTCGAAGTGGTCGTCAAGCCCGGCGAGACGGTCACCAAGCCGATCGATGCCCGCGGAGCGGTGGGCCCTCCCGGCTAACTTTGTGGCGGCGCTGTCAGTAGCGGCGAAGGCAGGGATCGATCTGAACCGCGTAGCGTTCGATGCCCCCTGCCAATGAAGAGGCGTCGACTCCGCGGTCCCGAAGGAACGCCGCGCCATCAAGGCTGCGGACCCCGTGGTGGCAGTAGACGACCACCTCTTTGCCGCGGAGCGCGGCGATCTCTTCCTCTCGCTCTTCCAGTTCGTTCAAGGGCAACAAGAGTGAATCGGGGAGGGCGACGTAATCGTGCTCCTCCGCGGTGCGAACGTCGACCAGGCTCGGCCGCTGCAACTCGGGGCCGGCGAGCTTCGCTGCCAGCTGCGCGGGGGTGATCTGAGGGACGGTCATCGAGGCACCGTTCTCAGGCAGCCGTGGAGCAGAACTGCTCGTAGTCAATGAACTCGACCTTGGCGCCGTCGCGACAGACCGGGCAGCTGGGGTCACG
>JAYUUC010000231.1:0-6160 GCA_043755105.1 Myxococcales bacterium | reverse complement strand
TGGGAATGAGTATCCACCCCAAAAAATACATCCGAAATGCACGTGAAAGCGGAGTAGGGCTTTCATCGACCAAGTCAAAGATGTACTTCGTCTGGACGACCACACCCATATTGACGGAATCAGCTATGCGGGGTCGAATTCTCAGTGCTGAAGGCGGAAAAATGGGAAACAAGAGTGCCGTGATCCAGCGCGTCGCGTCGTATGTGCCGTCCCCGACCCTGCGGTAATCCAGCAATCGGACCCCGAAGCCAAACGCCCCAGCGCGGCACCAAAAACGAACAGAACAAGATTTCGGGCCATCAAAAGTCTGCGCGACATTGCTCCCCTCTCGTCACCCCGCGACCATCGTTCCGTCAAGGATGAACGAATGACACATAGTCATGAATTAGCATCAAGAGTGGTGTCGCAAAACGCTCAGCCAGCAAGAGCATTGGAGCCTTGACGTAACAGCGAAGCGTAGCGACCTCCTCGCGCTACCAACTCGTCGTGGGTGCCCACCTCCACCACCTTTCCCTGCTCGAGCACACAGATGCGATCTGCGTGGGCCACGGTGGCGAGGCGGTGGGCAATCACCAGCACGGTGCGCCCCTTCATCAGATCTTCCAGCCCGGACTGGACTTCGCGTTCAGAGGCGGCGTCGAGCGCGCTGGTGGGCTCGTCGAGCAGCAACACCGAGGGCTGGCGGAGAAAGGCGCGCGCGATCGCGATCCGCTGTCGCTGCCCTCCGGAGAGCTGCGAGCCGCGCTCGCCCACCGGCTGGTCGAGACCTTCCGGCAGCTCGCGGACGAAGCCGTCGGCATGGGCCCGCCGCAAGGCTTCCCACAGCGCGGGCTCGTCGGCGTCGGGCCGCCCGAGAAGCAGGTTGTGGCGCAGCGTGCCCGAGAACATCACCGGCTCCTGCGGCACCCAGGCCAGCTGTTCCCGCAAAGAGTGGGGGTCGAACCCCGAGAGCGGGGCGCCGTCCCACTCGGCGCTGCCTTCCCGGAGGGGCACGAACCCGAGCAGGGCCGCGAACACCGTTGACTTGCCGCTGCCCGAACTTCCCACCAGGGCAGTGCGCTGACCGGCGCGAATGTCGAGCGTCAACCCGCGCAGCGCGTCGGCCCCGCCCGCTCCATAAGAGACACTCACGTCGGTGAGGCGCAGCTGATGGCGAAGCGGTTGGGCGCTCCCTCCCGCGTCGAGCGCGAGCGGTTCGTCGGCCACCTCGAACAGCCGCGCCGCCGCGGCCGACCCCTGGACCAGCTGTGAGAACGAGCCCGCGAGGGCCTTGAGCGGCTGGTACATCAACAGCGCGGCGACGATGAACGAGAGCAGCTTGGCGGCGAGCTCTGGCTCCCGCCCGACCGCGCGGGCTCCGACGGCGAGGGTGAGCGCGATGCCGACCATGCCCAGTACTTCGAGAGTCGGGGTGAAGGCAGCGCGAATGAAGAGCGAGCGCTTCATCTCTTTCAGATAGAGAGATTGCTCGGCGTCGAGTTGTTCGAGCGCGCGCTGGCCGCCCCGGTAGGCCTGAAGCACCTTGAGGTTCTGGAGCTGCTCCGAGGTCTGTCGGGTGAGCCGGCCAAGGCTGCCGAGTGAGCGGGTGGTGACCTTCTTCAAGGACTTGGCGAAGCGGCTCACCGGCAGCAAGGTCGCGGGAAGAACCACGAAGGCGAGCGCGAACAGCCGCACGTCGATGCTGGCGCAGGCCACCAGGAGCACCAGGACCTGAAGGCTGTCCTTGATCGACGAGGTGAGCGCCTGGGCCACGGCGGCTTCCACCGCACCAACATCGAAGGTGAAATGGGCGAGCAGCTCTCCGGAATGGCGCTCCTCGAAAAAGCGCGGCGGCAAAGCCAGCAACTTGGCGTAGAGCTCGCGCCGCAGCCGGGCCATCACCTGCTGGGCAGTGCCCTGCATCAGCCCGCCCTGCAGCCACTGGCTGAGCGCCTTCACTGCGGCGACCCCCACCAGCGCGAGCGGGATCTTCCAGCGCAATCCCTCGGCTCCGAGCAGGGGGACCGTCGGGGCTCCACCGCCGAGCGTCGCCTTCAGCAGAGGCCCGACCAGAAACGCGTAGGCCGAGGTGGCCCCGGCGGCCAAGGTCGCCATTGTCGTCGCCAGCGCCACCTTGCCGAAATGGGGACCGAGGTAACCCAGGAGGCGCCGCGCAGACGAGGGAGAGGCGCGCACCCGGGAAGGGGAGAGGTTGTGTTGTCGGTCGGGGGACAAAGCGGGCATGTTCGAAGCGGGGCCAGGTTATCGGGGGTGAAGGCGAGCGGTGAAAGCGTTCTCTTCTGCCTGCTCGATTGCCCAGCGAGCGGTCAGGGAGGGAACTCTTTTACAGGTTGTCATGGGGGGTGAGCGCCGTCAGCTTACCGAAGCCATGGACATCGAGACCGGAATCGAGAGTACAGAATCCCCAGGCTGTTGCGCGGTGGTGGAAGACGAAGAGCGCCTACGCTTGCTGTGGTTGATGGCGGAGTACTTTCGCACCATCGGATACACCGACATCAAGGCCCGACTGCCCGGCTTCGCGCCGCCTCCCGTGTTGTCGGGCACGCTCGAGGACCATCGACCTGACTTCACCTGTCGGCAGACCAATGGATCGCGGACGCCGATCATTCTCGAGATCGTCACCCGGCGCACGGTGGATGAGCCGGAATCGGAGAACCGCTGGTCGCTGCTCTCTTCGGCGGCCAAGCTGTACACGGCAGAGATTCACTTTGCGGTGCCCAAGTGGCAACCGGGAGGAGTGATCGATCCGCTGCTCCGTCGCCGCCTGGCCCGCATGGAGCTGACCCCGAATCGAATCTGGACGGTTTGAACCTGGGTCCGGGTCGGCAAGCCCGGTCTACTCGAGTTGCGCCGCGGAGGGCTGCGTTGTACTGAAGCGGCCTTTCCCAAGGTACGCTCAAGATGCCGGTGGCTGCTGACAAACGCGATTATTACGAGGTGCTCGGGGTCGAGCGAAATGTCGATGCGCAGACCCTGAAGAGCGCGTACCGCAAGGTCGCCCTCCAGTTTCACCCCGACCGAAATCCGGGCGACCACGCTGCCGAGGACAAGTTCAAGGAAGCCTCCGAGGCCTACGAAGTGCTCTCTGACCCGGAGAAGCGCGCCCAGTACGACCGCTTCGGCCACGCGGGCAATTCGTTCGGCCAGGGGTTCCAGGGCGTCAACATCAACGACATCTTCGGCGATATCTTCGGGGATATCTTTGGAGGCGGTCGTCAGCGTCGGGGCGGTAAGAGCCGCGGGGCCGACCTCCGCTACAATCTGGAGATCGGCTTCGAGGAAGCGGCTTTTGGATCCGAGGTGAAGGTCAAGGTCCCGCGCCCGAAGCGGTGCGACGCCTGTGAAGGCACCGGCTCGAAGTCGAAGCAGGTTCGCGCCTGCCCCACCTGTGGGGGCCAGGGCGAAGTCCGGTTCACCCAGGGCTTCTTCGCGGTGGCCCGACCCTGCACCCAGTGTCGTGGGACCGGGAGCTTGATTGCCGACCCCTGCGCCAATTGCCGCGGAGCGGGGAAGGTCGAAGACAGCTCCGAGCTGTCGGTGAAGATTCCCGGCGGCGTCGACACCGGCACCCGGGTGCGGCTCACCGGCGAGGGCGAGCCCGGCGACCAGGGCGGACCTTCAGGCGACCTCTACGTGGTGGTTCACGTGCGCGAGCACCCGCTGTTCGTGCGGGAAGGCTACGAGGTGCTCTGCGAGGTGCCGATCGCCTTCACCCAGGCCGCGCTCGGCGCCCAGATTGAAGTCCCCACGCTCGACGGAAAGATGAAGCTGAAGGTGCCGGCGGGGACCCAGACCGGAAAGGTGTTCCGAATGCGGGGGAAGGGAATTCCCCACCTTCACTCGGCCGCCCGCGGGGACCAGCACGTGCGGGTGACCGTCGAGACTCCCACCGAGCTCACCTCGAAGCAGCGCGAGCTGCTCGAGCGCTTCGCTGAAGCGTCGGGCGCCGAGAGTCACCCCCAGTCGAAGGGCTTCCTCGACAAGGTTCGGGAGCTGTTCGGCTGAACCTGAAAGTCTTTCGAACGAGCGCTACCGGAGCCGGCAATTCTCGTCGGCGTTCTGCCGCCAGACGGTGGTTCCGTCTTGATCGCGGATGTAGAAAGCCGCGCCTTCGGCCCGCAACCCACGCTCCTGCTCGGGGGTGAACCCGATGAAGTTGAAGCGCTGGTGGGCCGCGTCGGGCCGCAAGCGGATGTCGGCGCTCGGGTCAGGCCAGACGATTTGACCCCGCTTCTCGAGCGGCACCCGAACGAAGACGTCCTCGCCGCCGCCCAGTTGCACCTGGTGGACTGCTCGATTGCCCGTTGGTCGATGGCGACGTTGACCCCGGTGTGAAGGGAATCAGTTATCGACCGCTCCCGCAAAGTGCTGTGTTCCCGCTGGTCGGATGCTCCAAGCCGTGAGATTCAGGCGCTGCCCTGTCGGGTCAGGGTCCTCGCGGAGGGGCGGGCTTGAAAACACTGTTCTGGTTGGTTCCCTGGCTGACGCTGTCCCTGTCCTGCTCGAAACCGGTGGCGCTCGGCGGAGTCTGTCCGTCGGACGGGCAGTGCGGCGCGGGAACCCGATGCTGCGCCGGCATCTGTCGCGACGTCTCGGGGGACGTGCTCAATTGTGGCGCCTGCGGCACGGTGTGCAGCACCGCCAATGCGGCTTCCCGGTGCCTCGCGGCCGTCTGCACGGTGAGCTGCACCGCCGGCTTCGCGGACTGCAATGCCAACGCCGATGACGGCTGTGAGGCCGCGCTGAGCAGCGCCGAGCACTGCGGGGCCTGCAGCAACGTCTGCTCGAGTCCCAATGCGGCGGTGAGCTGCAGTGGCTCGGCCTGCGCGATGGGAAGCTGCTTGCCGGGCTTCGGCGACTGCGACCACGCCATCCCCAATGGCTGTGAGACCGATGTGCGCAGCTCGGTGGCAAACTGCGGCAGCTGCGGGAATGCCTGCGCTCCGGCGCATGGGCACGGGGCCTGCGGCCAGGGTTCCTGTCGGGTGAGCAGCTGCGAGGCCGGCTTTGGAGACTGCAATCTACAGGTCGCCGACGGCTGCGAGGTCGATTTCCGCAGCTCGAACCAGAACTGCGGTGCGTGCGGAACGGCGTGCGGCGCGGGCTTGAGCTGTCTCGAGGGAAGCTGTGTTGCGGCCCAGCTGCTGCTCTTCGGCGGTGCCGACTTCGTCACCGGAAGCACCTCACAGATTGCGCCGGTGGCCGCGCTGACCCGCTTTGATCTTCAAAGTCACACCTTCACTCCGATCAGCGCGAGCCCCTCCGGCGTACCGGAGCCGCGCTTTGCGCACGTGGCCGCCTTCGATGCGGCGGAGAACCGGATGATTGTCTGGGGCGGCAGTCCCGCCCGCACCAACGAGAGCACCTGGTCGCTCGACCTCACCCTCACTCCGCCTCTGTGGACCGAGCTGACGTTGACCGGGGGGCAACCTCCCTCGCGGGCGGGTCCGGCGATTGGCTTCGACCCGGTGGAGCGAAAGCTGTATGTCTTTGGCGGCGGGGAGGACAGCGGGACCGAGCTCGGCGACTTCTGGGTGCTCGATCTGGTCGCGCACAGCTGGACGCAGCTTCACGATGCCACCCAGGTGGGCGCGCCGCCCGGTCGGGCAGGCTGCACGGGAGCCTGGGACCCGCAGCTCCACCGCTTCCTCGTCTTTGGTGGCTACAACAAGACCACCAATACGTATTTCAACGACCTCTGGAGCTATGACCCCCAGGCGCCCTCGCCCGGTTGGACCGAGCTGAAGCTGCCGGGCGTGCCGCCGCCGCGGGGCTACCAGGCGGGCTCGTTCGGCGCGGGGTCGATGTTCGTTTATGGGGGCGCCAAGGACGTGACCACCGTCCCCACCGTGCTGGGCGATTTCTATCGCCTCGCGGTCGGAAGCACACCTGCCTGGTTGGTGATTACCGGTTCGCCCAACCCGGGCACCCGCACCTTCGCGGCGATGGCCAGCGTCGGCAGCACCCCGGTTCTGTTCGGCGGTGGACGGATTGATCCCTCCACCTTCAGCCTGTCCACGCTCGACGACGTGTGGCGCTTCGACAACGGAGCCTGGGTCCCGCTGACCCAACCCGGAGAAGGCAGCAGTCACCCCGGAAGGGTGGCCGCCTCGATGGTGGTGCTGCACTAGGCAAAGCCCCTCCCCGCGGTCGCTTTTGG
>JAYUUC010000230.1:0-2049 GCA_043755105.1 Myxococcales bacterium | reverse complement strand
CAGTCCGCGCCCGCATCGATCGACGTCGGAGGGCGAATCAACACCCCCACGCCGCTGGTGGTGGTCGATGCGCGCCCTGAGGTGCTCTCGCGCGAGATCGCTCCGACCTACGTCGGGCGCGAGTGGGCCCTGGCAGGCATTCCGTATCCAAAGCACACCGACTCAGGGGAGCCGCTGGCGACCGACCTGGGAAAGCAGCTGCGATGGAGGATTCCTCCGGCCTACCCCCTGTTCCGGATCTACGAGGTTCCGCCCGCCAAAGACTCCGCCAGTGCACGGGAAGCCGCGACGCCGCGCCGTCCGGACGAGCGGTTCGGTCTGCTCTTCACCGTCTACGATTGGCAGAACGAAGTCACCGGGCAGTGGCGCCTGCGCCATGATGTGGGACTCGAGGTGGTCGGGCCGGAGGGGAAAATCCTCGCGAGCAGTCGTTCGACGAGTGAGGAACAGTTCAAACACCCCGAGCTGATGCAGCGAATCTCGGACATCTTTTCCCGACTGTTGAATGCCCCGACGGTGGTTGCGGCGCTCCAGGGATCGCCCCTTCCGGCGCCGACGGCGCCCTCCGCGGCGCCCGCATCTGCCCCTGCCGCGGATGATCCGACCCCCTGGCCCGGAGCGACCCAGCCCGCCGCGCCCCCTCCTGCGGCCGCTGGCGCTCACGCCAAATGCAGCGTGGACCAGGTGTTGAGGATGAAGGAGATGAACTTCAAAGACGCGCAGATCAAGGCGGCCTGCGAGTGATCCGACCGACGAGCTGAGTCAAGCCGGCGACATCCCTGAGCTTGGGCGATTGCCTGACGTACGCCGTTGCAGCCGCACCTGCCGGCATCTGCTGGTCCCCGAGGGAGTCTGGTGCGGCGGCGCCTGGCTCGAGCGCCACCGGCGGTGAATCGCAAGGGCGGGCCGGATCACGCCGGGAACAAGACGGTCCGCAGGCTGTCCAGCGTCTGCTCCAGACTCGATCGCAGCCGGCCTGGGTTCAGGACCATCGCACCGGCTTCGTGCGCGCGGTCGCCCAGGCGGTCGGCCGAACGCAGCGCGAGAGCGGCTTCGCCGAACGCCTCGTCGGTGAGCCCCGTCTCGCGGTAGGCGATCGCGAGATCCAGATGGGAGATCGCGTCGGTCTCTTCAGCCCGGGCTACCCCCGGCCGCGGCCCCGGCGCGAGTGAAGTCTTGAAGTCGGCGATCGCGGGCTCGAGCGAAGGGTCGTCGGCACGGGCCAACCGCCGGATCTTCTCAATTTCGTCCTCGACGATGTCCGACAGCGCCCTTCGCGCCAGCACCGCGGGCGGCGCGCCCCACAGGCTCTCCACGATCGGCGCGGGCCCTTCGCAGACGAACCGGCCAATCGCAGCCAGGCACGCCTTGCAGAAGAAGTGCGTCGCCACCGGGACATCTGCATCGCCGCGTCGTCGGCAAAGTGCGCAGCTGGGCGATTCGGCCATCGCGTCAGCCTACTGCCGCAGATCGCCTGGCGATGCTCCTCGCGTCGGCAAAGTTTCCTGACCGCAGGTCGCCCGGCTGTGCGTACGGTGCCGTGTGGCCACTCTTCGAATCGGGGTGATGGGAGCAGGCGCGATCGGCTGCTACGTCGGCGGCTGTCTCGCAGCCGACGGCGCGGACGTCGTGTTCGTCGGGCGCGATCGCCTCAAGGCCGAGCTCGCCGCGTCCGGGCTGACCGTCAGCGGGCTCGAGGGCGCGCGACTGCGCTCGGTGCCAAACGTCGTCTTTCACACCAACGCCTCCGCGCTCGCCGACCGCGACGTCGTGCTCGTGGCGGTGAAGTGCGCGCACAGCAAGGACGCGGCCCAGACGCTCGCCGCAGTGCTGCGCCCGGGCACGCTCGTCGTGAGCCTGCAGAACGGAATCCACAACGCCGAGGTCCTTCGCGCCCACCTGCCAAAAGAGATCCGCGTGCTCGGCGGAATCGTCGCCTTCAACGTCGTCTCGAAAGGCAGCGGCCACTTCCGCCAGGCCACGACCGGCCCGCTGGTGATCGAAGCCGAGCCCCGCGCCACCGCGCTGGCGCAAATGCTGGAATCGGCC
>JAYUUC010000229.1:0-2051 GCA_043755105.1 Myxococcales bacterium | reverse complement strand
GGCGAACTTCGGCCGCACCGACGGGAGGACCTGCACTCCAAGCAGGTCGCCATCACCTTCGACCCCACGGCGGCCTGCCCGCGCTGGCTGCAGTTTCTGGAGGAGGTGTTCGTCGGCGACGCGGAGCTCATTGGCTTCGTGCAGCGGGCCATGGGCTACTCGCTCACCGGAAGCACCAAGGAGCAGTGCTTCTTCATCTGCTACGGCATCGGAGAGAACGGCAAGTCGCGCACCATCCAGGTGCTGGAGCACCTCCTGGGCGAGTACGGCACCGCGGCCGACATCGAGACGCTGGCGTCCAAGGAGGCGCAGCCCGGCTCGATTCGCTCGGATCTGGTGCGGCTGCGTGGCGCTCGGCTGGTCACCACGACCGAGCCTGAGCAGCGCATGCAGCTGTCCGAGGCATTGCTGAAGAAGCTCACCGGCGAGGACCAGGTCGTGGCCCGCGCTCCCTACGAGCGGGAGATCGTGTTCACGCCGGCGTTCAAGCTCTGGATGATGAGCAACCACCGCCCGCGCGTGAAGGAGAGCTCCACGGGTTCTGGCGGCGGGTGCGGCTCATCCCATTCCAGTACCGCGTGCCTGCGAGCCGCAAGGACCCGCAGCTGCTCGAGAAGCTGAAGGCCGAGGCACCGGGCATCCTGAACTGGGCGGTGAAGGGCTGCCTGGACTGGCAGCGCATGGGGCTGGGCGCGGCCGAGGCCATCACCCGCGCCACCCAGACCTACCGCACCGAGATGGACGGCATCGGCCGCTTCCTCGCCGACGCTTGCGAGCAGGTCGCCGGCGCGACGGTCTCGGTGGCAGAGCTTTACGACGCCTATCGCGCTTGGTGCGTGGACTGCCGCGAGCGGCCCATGACCAAGAACCAGCTCGGCACGCGGCTCACCGAGCGCGGCATCGAGGAGAGCAGGACCCGCGAGGAGCGCTGCTGGGCCGACCTCCGCCTTCGAATTCCCGGTGACACAGGAGCTGTGTCACCAGATCGCTCTGCGCAAAGCAGGGCACCGGTCTCAACACCATGACTTCACAGGCAAAATCCGAGCGGTGACACACGTGACACGGTTTTCCCTAACTTTTCAGTTCTCAAACACAAGCTCGATCCAACACATCTCCACAGGATCTTGAAAAGTTGCAGGAATCCGTGTCACGCGCGTCACCGCCACCGGATTCCCCCAAAATCTCAGGCAGTTGAGTCACACAGGCACCACAAGCACACAGGCACCACAGGCACCACACGCGGCTCTTTGAGCAGCTCCAAACCCTGAAATCCGGTCCCGCGAGGGTCCGAGGAGTGGGGACGTGTTTGCCTTCGAAGCATTCGAGTCCGATGCGCTGCGCAGGTTCACCCGCGAGCAGCAGGAGCTTCACTGGTTCTTCAACGAGTACGAGGAGGACATCGGCGTCACCTCAAACTACGGCGCCCTGGTGTCGCGCATGGTGCGGGGCGGCAATGGGGGTGATGCGTCGCCGCCCAGGCTGTCGCCCGACCCGTTCGGCATGGCCTCGGCCGAGCGCGCCCGGAAGGTCCGTCGGCGCCTGGAGTCGCTCGACCAGGTGCACGCGCAAGCGCTCACGCTCTGCCTCGGCCGGGAGGTCCCCTTCGAGGTGGCGCAGCTGGGCGTCGGCGCCGCGCTGGCGCCGCAGACGCGTGTGGCTGCGGAGGCATGGCGGCACAGCGGCTCCACGCGCTCGCTGGTGGACTGGGTGTCCCGGCTGCCCAAGCGCCTGGATGAGCTCGGCGTCCCTGTGCTCGTGGCCCAGGTCAGGGAAGAGGCTGAGGCACTGTTGCTGGCTGCGCTCGTGGCGTACCGCGACGCCGGTCGGAAGGGGGTGGCCCATGCCTCCTGAGGCCCTGAAGCTGGTCTACGTACCCGTGGGCGACCTCGTGGCCATGGTGGGCAACCCGCGCAAGAACGACGCGGCCATCCCGAAGGTGATGGAGAGCATCAAGCGCTTCGGCTGGACCAACCCGGTCCTGGCACGGCGCGAGGACAAGGTCGTGGTCGCGGGCCACACCCGGCTCGAGGCGGCCAAGAGGCTCGGGCTGG
>JAYUUC010000228.1:0-6190 GCA_043755105.1 Myxococcales bacterium | reverse complement strand
CAACCGACGAAGGGCGCCAGCCCCTGACTGAGCAGGCGATAGCGAATGCCGAAGGGCCACGAGGCGTAGGCACCCAGCCGCACCGTCCCTCGCAGCAGTGCGCGGTAGCCGAAATAGACGGGCGCCCCGAGGGCGAGCAGTCCTTTCAGCCGGCTCTGGTCTGGCCCCTGTGCCACCGCATACCCCACCAGCCCTCCGAGCGAATGGCCGAGCCAGAAGGCCTGGGTCGCCCCCGTCTTCTTCAGCGCGGCGTCGAGCAGCGCCGGTCCATCGAAGCGGATGTGGTCGTCGGCACAGTAATCGGCCGAGCTGCGACCGCGCGGGGCCCGCCGCGACCCTCCGGTACCGCGCCATTCGATGGAGAAGGTGTCGAAACCTGATTCAGACAGGCGCACGGCCACCGAATGGGGAGGCTCGAAGTCGAAGTAGTACTGGTTTGCGGCGAGGCCGTGACAGAGCAACACCGGCTCGCGAAAGCGGCGCTTCTTTGCCGGGCGGTAGTAGACGGCGAGCTTCCAGCCGTCGGCACAGACCACGGTCATCCGCTCCGGGCGCACACCGGAGAGCCGGTAGAACCAGCTCACCGCGCGCAACCACGCCATCAGCAACGCCCCTGCGGCGAGTGCGGCCACCCCCAGCAGCGGAAGCATGCCTTTCATGCCATCGCACCCGACAAGGCGGAGGGAAAGCTTGGTAGGGTCGCGGGCTTCGGTCCGCAGGCCCGCGGGACGGGCACCAGGGGAAGTCGGGTGAAGCTTCGCAAGTTGATGTTCGTCCTCCCCAACTTGTTCACCGTAACCTCGATCTTCTGCGGCTTCTACGCCCTCACCCTGGTCTGCGGCGAAGCCCGGCCCGACCAGCTCTATCAAGCCGCCCTCGCCATTTTCTTCGCGATGTTCTTCGACGGCTTCGACGGACGGGTGGCCCGGCTCACCCGCACCCAGAGCCAGTTCGGAATGGAGCTCGACTCTCTCGCGGACGTGATTTCCTTCGGAGTGGTTCCCGGGCTGCTGGTCCACAAATGGGCGCTCGCACCGCTGGGCCTGGCGGGACTCCTGATCGCATTCGCTTTCACCGCGTGCGGTGCGCTTCGGCTGGCCCGCTTCAATGTGATTGCCCAGCGGTCCGGACACGGCGGGGCGTCGCGCTTCTTCGTCGGGCTCCCGATTCCCCTTGCCGCCGGGGTGTTGATTTCGATGGTGATTGCCCACCACGTTGCCCGGGGCGGTCCGTTGGAAGCCGAAGCCCGGGTTCCCATCACATTCTGTGTCGCCGCGTTGGCGCTGTTGATGGTGAGCACAGTCCGCTACCGGACCTTCAAGGACTTCAAGCTCAACCGGGTCTCGCTGTCGGTGTTCGCGCTGCTCGCGGGCACCGGGGTGTGGGTGGCAGTCCGGTTGCACCCAGCCTTCATCCTGGTGGTCTACTTCTCGTTCTATTTGCTCCTTGGGTTGGCGGAGTCCTCGGTGCTGCTGGTCAATTTCCTGGTGCGCCGGCCCGTGGCATCGCCTGCGGCGCCGGCGGACGGCGAAGAAGACCCGGTCGAAGAAGAGGAGGGCGACGCGGAACTGGAAGGGGAAGAGTATTTCTAGGAGTAGACGCGCCGACCTCGGAAGTACTATCGCCAGGCGGTGCGGATCGAAACCCTTTGTACCGGCGACGAGCTTCTCACCGGCCTCACCACCGACACCAACAGCACCTTCTTCCAGGACAAATTGTTCCGGGAGCTGGGCCAGAAGCTGGAGTGGGGTCAGACGGTCGGCGATGTGAGGGACGACATCATCGCCGCCCTGCGAATCGTCACCTCGCGCGCTGACGCGGTGTTGGTGTCGGGTGGCCTTGGTCCGACGTCGGACGACCTCACCGCGGAATGCGCTGCCGCCGCCGCCGGCGTCCCCCTGGTGGAAAACAAGAACGTGCTCACCTGGCTCGAGGAGCGGTTCGCCCAGCGGGGGCTGGTGGTCACGCCCAACAACGCGCGCCAAGCCCTGGTCCCACAGGGGGCCGAGGTGGTCCGAAACGCCAAGGGCTCGGCACCGATGTTCATTCAGCGGCTTGGGCGCTGCACTCTGTTCTTTGTTCCCGGGGTCCCCGGGGAGTACCGCCATCTGGTCGAGCACGAGGTGCTGCCGAGGTTGCGCAAACAGCTCGAGCAGGAGCGGGGCCGGATCTTCCGGGCCTTTCTTCTGATGAAGACGGTGGGGTTGCCGGAGTCTCATCTCGATGCCGCCGTGGCGCCGCTCGCCGTCAAGCATCGCCAGGTGGTGTTTGGCTTTCGAACCCATGCGCCCGAGAACCACCTCAAATTGATGGCTGAGGCCTCGAGCCAGGAAGGGGCAGACGCTGCCCTCGCAGCGGCTGCCGCAGAGTGCCGCCCGTTGCTCTCCCGCTGGCTCTTCGCGGAAGGGGAACAGACGCTTGCCGGGAAAGTGGGCGCGTTGCTGCTGGAGCGGAAGCAGACCCTGGCGCTGGCCGAGAGCTGCACGGGTGGAGGGGTGGCCGCCCAGCTGACCGACGTGCCCGGGGCGAGCGGCTTTCTGATCGGCTCGGCCGTGGTGTACCGCGAAGTGATGAAGCAGCGCTGGGCAACGGTCAGCGCCGAATCACTGAACCGGTTCGGTGCGGTATCGGCGGAGGTAGCGACCGAAATGGCGCAGGGTATTCGTGGACAGTGCGAGGCCAGTTGGGGGCTGTCGGTGACGGGCTTCGCCGGGCCTGACGGCGGAACCCCGGCCGACCCGGTAGGCACGGTGTACTGTGGGCTCGCGTCTGAAGCAGGGGTCGAGATCGAACGCCAGGTGTTCGTCGGAGACCGGGCCCGGGTGAGGGCGTTCGCCGGCCACCTCGCCCTCGACTTCTTGCGTCGTCGGTTAATCAAAATCCCATGAGCAAATCTTCTACCCCCGCGGACGTGCAGCCTTCCCCTCCCTCCTCCCCAGTCACCGTCACGCCTCCGGCAGCGTCGCCTCTGGAAAGGGCCCCCTCGCTCGGGCCCGTGCGCGCCGGAGTGGGGCTCTGGCTCACGGCGTACCGGGTTGAGCTGCTGCTCTTCCTGGTCAGCTTCGGGGTGCTTGCTTCCTTCAGCTCGCAGCGGTTTCTGCGCCAGAGCGAGGCACCGCACTTCATCTACCAGGCAATGGGCTGGCTCGAAGGGAGAGTGGATCTCGACCCTCAGGTACTTCCCAATCTCGAGGACTGGGCCTGTGTCCGCCAGGTGGCCGGCGAGAAGGTTCGGTGTGAGGGCCGAATTCTTCCCACGGACCGCTGGTACGTCAGTTTCCCTCCTTTCCCGGCGCTGGCGATGCTGCCCTGGGTGGCGATCAACGGCTACCAGTTCAACGATTCGTCCTTCGGGGTGCTGATCGGCGCCTTGGCGATCACCTTCTTCTATTCGCTGCTTCGCTACCTTCGCAGGGAACAGGAGAGCGACCGCGACGACCGCCAGAACCTGGCCCTCGCCCTGTTGCTGGGCTTCGGCACGTTGTTCTTCTACTGCGCTATTCGGGGCGAGGTCTGGTTCTCGGCTGAAGTGATGGGGGTCTTGCTCACCTGCCTGTACGTGCGCAATGCAGTCAAGGCAAAGCGGCCCCTTCTGGCGGGCCTGTTCTTTTCGATGGCAGTGCTGACTCGAACCCCCTTGCTGTTCGCCGGTCTGTTCTTCCTCCTCGAGTGTCTCTGCCCTGGGCCGACGGGACGACTCCAGCAGCTTCGGGCCTTGCCTCAGACCTTTCGACCGGCACTGCGAAAGCTGGCGCTGTTCGGGCTCGGAGCAGCGCCGCTGGGGTTGGGGGCCGCGGCGCTGAACGTGATTCGCTTCGGAAGGCCGGGGGAGTTCGGCCATCGGTTTCTCTACAACAACCGGGTCAACATCGACATCGACCGCTTCGGGCTGTTCTCGCTCGAGTACTTGCCCCGTAACCTCGAGGCGGCCTTCCTCAAGCTGCCCCAAGTCGCCTGGAACCCCCTGCGCCTGTCGTACGACCCCAACGGGTTGACGCTGCTGTTGACCTTGCCACTGCTGGTGTTTCTGTTGATTCCCCGGCAGCAGCCGCGGCTGCACTGGCCCCTGTGGCTGACGGTGGCGGTCTGTGCCCTGCCCGGGCTCTTCTATCAAAACAACGGTTACATGCAGTTCGGCTTCCGTTTCAGCCTCGACTACACCCCTTACCTGCTCCTCCTCTTTGCGCTCGGAGGCTGGTCGTTGAAGAACCGGTGGGTGGTCGCACTGGCCAGCCTTGGCGTTGCGGTCAACTTTTGGGGCGCCGTCGCCTTCAGGGGCTACACCGAGCTGATGCGGCATGGGTGAGACGATGGTTGACCCCAAGCGTTGGCACACCCGTGAAGACAGCGGCCTCCGGCTCGATCGCCAGTTGCGCTGGTGGCACGATGACGCGTTGGTTGAGCATCCGAGAATCATCGAGGCCTTCAATCAAGGTTTGCGGCCCACCGACGACGGCCGGTTTCAGCTGCACGTGGGACAGGACTGGTGTTTCGTCGAGGTGGCGGACGCCGCCTTCGCCGTGGTGGCGGTAGACTTCGCGGGAGAGCGTCCCTGCATTCGACTGTCGGACCGCACTGCCGAGCCGCTGGGCTTACCTTCGCTCTCGTTGGACCCCGACGGGGTGCTTCACTGCCGGGTCAAAGAGGGGAGGGCGAAGGCGCGCTTCACCCGCGATGCCCAGTTCGAGCTCGGTAGCCGGTTTGAACCGGACGGGCCAAAACTGAGGCTGCGCGTCGGAGACCGGCTGTTTCCGCTCCCCCTCGCTTCCTTTCCAGAAACCTGACCAGAGAGGACGTGCGCTTCGACTGCGAATACGAGTCAGCGCAGGGACCGCAGCCTCCGCGATGGCGGCGGGCTGGGGGGGTCGGCGGTCCGGGCAGTTCGAGTGCAGCGGGAAACCCGTTTCGGGGACGCTGGCCCCGCGGGCGGGCGGGACGGGCCGGAGCGGTATTCAAAGGTCTCCGGCTCGGCTCCCTGTGCCCATGCCCCGCGCAACGGAAGTCTCGATTCCGTGGGAAGGGAAAGAGCAGGCGCAAACGCGAGCGCCAGGGTGAAAAAACTGCTCGGCGCGTTCACGCGGCCACTTCCACGGCTGCCCCCGCGGCTGGCTTCCCCAGGGTCTGCAACTGGTGGGCAAGACCTTCCATCACTTCTGGGTGCTCGCGCAGCCACTCGGTAGCACGTTCCCGACCCTGACCAATCCGCTCGCCCTGGAAGGAGAAGTGGCTGCCTGAGCGCTCCACCAACCCGAGCTGAAGTCCGAGGTCCACCACTTCGCCGGCGCGGCTGATGCCGCTGCCATAAAGAAGGTCGAACTCGGTCTCCTGGAACGGCGGTGCCACCTTGTTCTTCACCACCTTCACTCGGGCCCGAGTTCCGATGACGTTGTCACCGTCCTTGAGGTTTCCGGCCCGACGGATTTCGCAGCGCACCGAAGAATAGAACTTGAGCGCGTTACCACCGGTGGTGGTTTCAGGGTTTCCGAACACCACGCCAATTTTCATCCGCATCTGGTTGATGAAGATGATGCAGGTTCCCGACCGGCTCACCGCTCCGGTGAGTTTCCGCAGCGCCTGGCTCATCAGTCGCGCTTGCACGCCCATGTGGGCATCTCCCATTTCACCCTCGATTTCCGCCCGGGGAACCAGGGCCGCCACCGAGTCGATGACGACCAAATCCAGGGCCCCCGAGCGGACCAGGTGTTCGGTGATTTCGAGCGCCTGTTCGCCGGTATCGGGTTGAGAGATGAGTAGCTCTTCCACCTTGACGCCCAGCTTGCGGGCATAGGTGACATCGAGCGCGTGCTCGGCGTCGATGAACGCCGCGACGCCTCCTTGCGCTTGCACCTGTGCGATCGCGTGAAGGGTGAGAGTGGTCTTGCCCGAGGATTCGTTTCCAAAGATTTCCACCACCCTTCCTCGCGGGTAGCCTCCGACGCCGAGCGCCCGGTCCAGGCCCACCGAGCCGGACGGAATCACCGCGATTTTTTGCTCAGAGTTTTCTCCTCCCAAGCTCATCACCGCCCCCTTGCCGAACTGCTTTTCGATCGCCGCTACCGCCGCTGCGACCGCCTTGAGCTTCTCTGTCAGCTTCCCCATCCCCATCCCCATCCCCGTCGCCTCGCTCGTGTTTGGAAAGTCAGGTCCAAGCGGTCGGGCCGATTCCCTTCCGCGAACCTGAACCTGGACA
>JAYUUC010000227.1:0-2057 GCA_043755105.1 Myxococcales bacterium | reverse complement strand
AACCCAGGTGAAGCCACCGAACCTCTCGATTGGGTTGACCGCCAGGGCCGTCACTACCCTGCCGCCATGCATCCCGGGTTTCTTCACAACGCAGAAGTCCCTGACCACCCAGCCGATCCGGTATCGAGCGAACTGCGGCACTCAACGCCTTGGTCGCCGGGGCGCCTGAGCCCCATCGGAGCTCAAGCGCTTCGCCAGCGTCTCGGCCATCAACTCGGCGAAGCGCTTCACCTTGGGGACCGACCGAAGGTCCCGGGGAAAGGCCACGTAGACCGACTTTCCCGGGAGCGAGACGGACGACTGGAGGCGGTGCAGGCCAGTCACCTCTTCTGCGACCAGGACGGGAAGGGCCGCGACGCCCAGGCCCTCAAGCGCGCACTGGACGACCGACTCGGTGGTCGAGCCGAGGATCGGGAAGCGGCGCACGCCGCGCTCGTCGAACCAGCGCATGACCGGCTGTGAAGCCATGTCGCCGCAGTAGCCGATGACGTCCACGCTGCGAAGGTCGCTCACGGTGCTGCCGTGGCGCTCGACGTACCGGCTCGACGCAAACAGCCCGAAATAGAGAGGACCAGCGAGGCGGTAGACGACACCATCTCCGTCGATCTTTCCGGTTCGCAGCGCCAGGTCTACCTCTCGCCGCGCCACGTTGGTCGCTCGCGGGTCGACCATCAGCTCGAAGTCGACTCGAGGGTGCAGAGTCCGAAAGCGGGCCACGGCCTCGCTCACCATGCTCAGGAAGCCCGGGCCCAGCGCGATGCGCAGTGTCCCGCTCACTTGGTCTTGCTCGTCGCTGAGGTCCCGCGCCGCGACGGAGAGCTCGGACTCTAGCCGCCTGGCGAGCGCAAGCAGTGGTGCAGCGCGCGGCTCCAGCGTGGCGCCGTCCGCGAGGCGCCGGACCACCTTGCTCCGCAGCACCAGCTCAAGCGCATCGACACGCCGGCTCACCGTGGAGGTCGAGACACCCAGCCGCACCCCTGCCGCCTTGAAGCTGCCAGTCTTCTCGATAGCCAGTAGGACTCGCAGGTCATCCCAGCAGCACTCGTTCAGGCTTTCCATGGGTGGAACGCAGCCTCGCAGCCCAGGACGTCCGCCACAAGCCTTCCGTCCGCCAAGCCGAGTTACGAGCACTACGATGCGGGATACGGGCTTCAGCTTGGCCGAGGTCGAGCCGCGCTGGCCTTTCCGCCAATGAAAATCGGGTTTGCACCCGATGGGGAGGCGCCGCGACAAATTTTCCGCCAATCCATCAGCGAGCCTCAGGCGCAGTCGTTGGATTCACACCCTTTGCTGAGGACCCGCTGCCATGGCCCACGTCTCTGTCGGAGCGCCAGCCCCTGATTTTACCGTCGCGGATACGGAAGGGCGCGCGCTCCAGCTCTCGAAGCTCAAAGGAAAGCCCGTCCTTCTCACCTTCTTCAGGACAGCCGGATGCCCGGTCTGCAACTACCACTACATCGAGCTCGTCAAGGCACGTGAGCGGCTGAAAGGGCTGGAGTTCCTGGCTGTCTACGAGAGCGCTCCGGCCAACCTGAAGCGCTACGCCGACTCCATCGAGGGGCCTCCATTTGCGCGCTTCATCTCCGACCCGTCGCGGACGCTCTATGAGCAGTACGGCGTGGAGCGCTCCTTGAACAAGATGCTCGCCGGGGTCTTCTTCCACGGAGGCTTCTCGAAGATGAACCAGGGCAAGTCGCTCTTTCGCACCAAGGTAGACGACGACGGATCGCTGATCAGCATCGGCGCCGACTTTCTCATCGACACCGACAGCATTGTCCGGACTGCCAACCGCGGCGCCTATTCCGGAGATCACTTGCCGGTTGAGGAGATCGAGGCGTTTGCCCAAACGCACCGTGAGCATCGCTGAAGGGCTTGCGGCCCGAGGCGACCGGCGCCCTCGGGCCGTTGCGGAGTGGCGGCTCGGCAAATCGCGCTGCCGACAGAGGAGGATTCGGCGGTGCTCGAGCAGGGGCCGCCTGAAGAACTGGAGCTCAAGGCCTGACGCGGGCCAGCGGATGAATGGGCTTGAGCGCGCCTGTGGGGGTTGGCAAGGCCTG
>JAYUUC010000226.1:0-6192 GCA_043755105.1 Myxococcales bacterium | reverse complement strand
CTGCAGGTCCTGCTCGAGACGTCGGGGGCGATCGACGTCCGCCTGGTGCCGAAGGCCGTGCACAAGATCGTGGACCTGAAGACCCCATCCTCGGGCGAGTGCGACCGCAACGATATGCGGGTGCTGGAGTCGATGAACGGCAACGACGAGCTCAAGTTCGTGATCGGCTCGCGCGAAGACTACGAGTGGGCCCGAGCGCTGATCGCGAAGGAGAACCTGGCCAAGCGACCCTACGGCCTGCTCTTCTCAACGGTGTTCGGCAAGCTTGCGGCACCTGAACTGGCGCAGTGGGTGATCGACGATCGGTTGCCGGTGCGTTTCCAGCTCCAGCTCCACAAGTATCTCTGGGACCCGGACGCCCGCGGGGTCTGAAACCAGAGGCCTTCTCAGGCTCCCAGGGCGGCAGCGCTCTGCATCACCTGCACGCCGCGGAAGACGATGCCGAGAACGAAGCCGGCGAGCAGGCCCGCGAGGATCAGCCCTTTGCGGCGGTGCTCGAACTGGCTGAAGCCGTAGAAGAAGTTGTAACAGGGGATGCAGAGCACCATGAAGCCGGTGCCGACGCTGCGGCGAAAGGCGTGAAGCAACAGGAAGACGAAGCATCCGCAGTAGATCGCGAGGCAGAGTTCAGCGAGCAACATCATCGGCATCGAACAAACCCCGGGCGGCGGCGATTTCCGCTCACATCAGCGGAAAGTACATATTAAGGACCTCGCTGTAGCAGAGCCATCCAGCAGGGGGAACCACCATGGGCACCTTCAAGAAGCTCCTCATCTACATGCTCGTCGGGGCGGACCTCGGCGCCGTGGCGGCCTCGTTCATCGCACCGGGGTTGATCAGCTGGTACAACGACCCGGGGATGGCCGTCACGGTGAACGTCAACGCTGCCACCTTCGCCAAGAAGGTGACTGCCAGCCTGCTCGAAGCTCAACTGGTCGGCGCGATCATCGGAGCCGTGGTGCTGCTGGTCCTCGGAATCTTCCTCAGCCGCTCGGGGACGCGGAAGCTCGCCACAACGGTGACGCCTCCGACGACGCCGCTGACCCCGCCCGCCTAGCAGTTACGGCAGGACTCCCTGTGTGCCGGAAACGCGGACCTCAGTGAATTTTCCGATCGGGTTCATGCCCGACAATCGAAGCGGAGCTCAGCGTGGTTTCTTCGGGGCACGTCGATTCGACGTTTTTTTTCGCGGCCTTCGAATCCTGCAACCGGGGAAGGCGTTGCCGGCCCGCGACCCGGAGCAGCGCCAACTTCATCTTCCGGGTCAGCTTCTTCAACGCTGCTTCCCGCTTGAGAGCGGAGCTCCGGTCCTCGGCTTTCTCGAAAAACACCAGCTTCAGGGGCAGCCGCGACCGGGTGTAGGCCGCACCCTTCCCCGCGGAATGGCGTGCAAAACGGCGGGGCAGGTCCGTGGTGGCCCCGGTGTAAAGCGAGCCGTCCCCGCAACGGAGGATGTAGACGCCCCATCGGGCCGGCACCCTTGGTTCAGGTCTGTCTCGCTTGCCCGCCAAGCTGTGTCTCCGAGCACCCTTCCGCGGCGCAAATGCTACCTCGCCGCAGGCGGGCCGCGAGCACGGACCTGAGGCTGTTCCACAGCGCAATTTCTGCTATGAGCGCGCGCGTTAAAGGCGGACCGATGAGACGCAGCGCATTCCCCGGCGGGGCCCTTCTCAGCTCGGCTTTTTCACGTGCGTCCGAGCTCGCCACCCGTTCGTTGACCCTGCCCTTCCTCCCCGACGAGCTCTACCGGGTGCCGACCGCCGACGGCGCGGCGATCGCGCTCGGCCGCTATCACCCGCGGGGCCCGCGCCGGTTCGAAGAGCCGGTGGTGCTCTGCCATGGGTTGGGCGCCAATCGCTTCGCCCTCGATTTCGACGAGCGCTACTCGCTCGCCCGGCACCTGGCCCGGAACGGGTTCGAAACCTGGGTGCTGGAACTCAGGGGTCGAGGGCTGGCGGGACCGCCACTCGATGCCTCGTTCGATGATCAAGCGCAGCACGACGTCGGCGCAGCCCTGCGGGCGGTCGTTTCCACCGGGGCCAAAGAGGTCACGTGGGTTGGGCACTCCAAGGGAGGGCTTCTGCTCTACGCCCATCTCGCCCACCACCCCCAGGCGAAGGTCCGTGCCGGAGTGGCGATCGCCAGCCCGGTGACCTTCGAGGGCCATGCGGGGCTGCAGCAGTTCGTGAAGACGGTGGCCCGGGCGCTCGAGCTCGGCTCGCTGCCCCTGGGACAGCTCTCTCGTTCGGTGGCGTGGTTCGGGCTGCCTCCTGCCCCGATAGGTCCCTACCTGCTCCACGCGGACAACACCGACCTCGAGGTGATTCGCAAGGCGATCGCCAACGTTGCCGCCGATGTGCCGGGAGGCGTGACCCGCCAGTTCGCCCAGTGGATTCGCACCGGCCGCTTCGACTCCGCCGACGGTAAAATCGATTACCGGGCCAACCTCGGTTCCCTGAAGTTGCCGATGCTGCTGATTGCAGGTACCCGCGACCTGCTCGCTCCCTCCCGCGCGGTCTTTGCTGCCCAAGCGTTGCTCGGAGGGCCCACCACCACGCTGCTGGCGGGAAAGGCCGAGGGCTTTCGCAACGACTACGGACATGGAGACCTGGTGCTTGGCCGTCATGCTCCGGACGAGCTGTTTCCACGCATCGAAGCGTTCCTCGCCGCGAGCTCGACGCCGGTCTGATGTCAACGGCTAGCGTCCTGCGCCGGAAAGGTCGATCTGCAAGCCTTCCGCGGCGAAGCGGCCGATGCGCCCGAGGAGCGCCTCCACTGCTGGAAAAACGCTGCGGCCACTCCGGTTGGCCTCGTCCTCCAGCTTCCGCTTGCAGCTCAGGTCTGAGCACGCCGAAGGGGAGCCCAGCTCCCCGGACGCCAGGCTCACTTCGCCCGGCGACGCCGCGCAGAAAGGAAGCCGATGGCGCCGAGGGCTACCAGGGTCGCCGGCACCACCGCGTCCACCGAGCTGCAACCGCAACCCGTCGAGGGGCCGATAGGCGATCGGCCGCCGTCGCTTGTCACTTGCCCTCCATCTTCTACGGTGCCGGGGCCGCCATCACCGGCGCCGGGCGGCGGAGAACCGCCCCCGTCTTCGCTTCCAGCGTCACCCCCGCTTCCCGCATCGCGAGCGCCCGCATCCACCGCCGCAATCGAGAGGGTGGCGCAGTGGTGATAAAAGCAGCCTCCCGGGCCGGTGTTTGCATGTTGAGACATGAACTCGGTCACCTGAAGCGTGCACTGCGTGCAGGTCACCCCCGCGGGCAGCTGGACCTGGAAGCTCTGCTGCCCACCGAAGGCCGCAGTGTGAACCAAGACGCCATCCACCAGCAGGGGCAACGTCGGATGCGGGTCGATCGTCGTCGAACCGCAGGGGGTGGAACCCGCCGTCACCGGAGGGTCTGCCGGCAACCCGCCCGGATCGGCCGCCAGCGACACCCGGTAGTGCCCGGGGTGGAACACCGTCTCGTCGAGGGTCACGGTGAGCGTCGACCCCTCCTGGACCGTGGTCACCGCACCCGTGGGCACCGCCGCATTCCCCGGGTCCGCCTGTCCGCAGGGCGGACTCTTCTGCGGACTTCCGAGCGAATCCTGCACCGCCCAGCTCGGGGGCGTCACCAGGCGGAAGTGGGCGCGCGCCGGAGCGGAATTGAACGACACCCAGAGGAAACCACTGGCAAACAGAACGACGCGGAGAGACTTCAAGTTCAAGGTCGGCATCTTCCCTGAAGCGTAGCCCGTCGATAGCGCTTGCCCAATCGCCAGCGCTGACACACCCTCCCCCGCCGCATCGGCAACTCCACTGAAACGGAAAGGGTGTCTGCATGCCCCGCTCGTCCTCGCTGCTCCTCCTCGCAGCTGCTTCTCTCACCGTGGCCTGTGGCGACCCCTCGGGTGGCCAGCAGATCAACGTCCTTCACAACAAGGACGGCAGGGGGACCAAGGTTGCCACCTTTGGCAACGACTCGGTCACCGTCGAGGAGCTGAAGCAGCGCTTCGCCGAGATGAGCCCCTACTCGCGTGCGGGCTATCAGACGGTGGAGAAGAAGAAGGAGTACGTCGAGGGTCTCGCCCGCTTCGAGCTGCTCGCCGCCGAGGCCGCACGCCGCGGCATGCTCAATGACCCCGAGGTGGTCGAGACCGCGAAGAAGGTGATGGTGCAGCGACTGCTCCAGAAAGAACTCGAGGAGAAGCCCACCCCGGTGCCGGACAGCGAGGTCGCCGCGTACTACATCCAGCACCACGGCGACTACGTGAAGCCGGAGATGATCCGCCTCTCGCACATCTTCCTCGCCGCACCGAAAGGGGACGCCGAGAAACGCGCCGCCCAGAAGGCCAAGGCGTTGGAGCTGCTCGACAAGGCCCGCGCCGCGCCGCCGATGGACTACCAGAGCTTCGCCACCCTGGTTCGCCAGAGCTCGGAGGAGCCGCGTACCAAGCCGCTCGAGGGCGACATGCGGTTCCTCTCTTCCGAGGAGCTGGCGAAGCAGTACGGCCTGGAAGTGGCAAAAGCCGCCGGACAGCTTTCCAAGGTCGGCCAGCTCGCGCCCGACGTGGTGGAGACCGACGCGGGCTTCCACGTGCTCAAGCTTCAGGGCCGCCAGTCCGAGCTCAATCTTTCGCAGGACCAGGTGAAGACGCAGATTCAGAACATCCTCATCCACGAGCAGAAGATGAAGAATTACCAGAAGCTGCTCGACGGGCTGAAGGGCTCGCAGAACTACAAGGTCGACGACGCCGCGCTGGCCAAGGTGGAGATCGACGTCAAGGCCCCTTCGGTCGAGGCCAAGGGCCCCACCCCCGGCTTCATTCCCCCGCCCGTCTCTCCCTCGGGGCAGGCACCTACCCGTTAGAGTAGATTTCCGCGCCATGCCCCCTGATTCGGTCGCTGCCCGCTTTCAAGATGGCGCTGAGCTGCTCGAGCACTACCTCGACGGAGGCTCACTCGGAGGTCTGTTCCTCCCCACCTTTCTCCCCGAGATCCTCAACCTCGCGCTCGGCGCCCCCGTGCAGATGGTGGTTCGCTTCGACCACGAGCCGAGCAAAGTGTTCCGGGTCCTCGGGCGGGTGCTGTGGAAGCAGCACAAGGCCGCCGGGCGGCGCCCCAGCGGGCTGGGCGTGGGCTTCGTTCCCCAGGATCGGACCGGACGGGACAAGCTGCTCGATTTCGCCCGCGGAAAGAAGATCCAGTTCATTCAGCGGGGCAGTCCGCGGGTGCTGGCGAAGATGCGGGTGTCGTACCTCACCGCCGACGCGCTGATCGAAGACTTCACCGAAGACCTCTCCAAGGGAGGCCTCTTCATCCGCACCTCCGAGCCGCTCCCGGTGGGAACGATGGTCACCCTCAAGCTGCGACCTCCGGGGATGCTGCGAGCGATGGTGCTGCACGGGCGGGTCACCTGGCATCGCAAGCGCGCCGGGGAACGGGGGATGGGCATTCGCCTCTTCTACGATGACGCCGAGCAGCGCGAGAAGATGGAGGGCATCATCGAGAAGCTGGCGCTCACTTCCGCCCAGGTGCCTTGACCGCCTTGGCAGTCGGGGCTCCCTTCAGCTCGGTCTTCGCGAGCGTAAGCACCCGCGAGAAATGTTCCGCGCTTACCTCGGCGACCGAGAGCCTCGAGCGCGTGACCAGCTGAAAGGTCTTCAGCTTCTTGTCTGCCTTGACCTCGCCCAGGGTCACCGGGCGTTGGAGTGGCTGGTATGGCTCGACGGTCACCGATGCCCAGTCTTCTCCCGGGGCAGTAGGGTCCTCCCCAGGCTCGGAGGCCACCCGAGCCACCGCGACCAGCTCCTTGCCCTCGCGGGAGTGGTAGTAGAGCGCGAGGTCCCCTGGGCGCATCTTCCGCAGGTTGTTTCGGGCCTCGAAGTTGCGCACGCCGGTCCACTGGGTGCGGCCCTCCTTCGCCAGCTGGGCGTAAGGGTAGACCTGGGGCTCGCTCTTGATCAGCCAATAGGAAGGGGGGGTTGCCATCGCGCCAAAGGCTACCTCGTCTTCGCTCCTTCGGTGACGGCTTCGCACGGCGGCGGATTGGGGTATGAGTCCAGACGCCATGAACCGCCGCGCTTCCACTGCCCTTCTCTGCGCTGTCCTCTTCACGCTGCTGCCCCGCATCTCCCGCGCCGAGCTGATCGACCGGGTCGCCGCGGTGGTGAACAAGGATGTGATCGCCCTCTCCGAAGTTGAGCAGC
>JAYUUC010000225.1:0-6198 GCA_043755105.1 Myxococcales bacterium | reverse complement strand
ACCTCGACATTGCCTTCGAGGTCGGCGCTCTCGAGCAGCACCAGGTCACCGAGAATGAGCTGGGTGGCGAGGAGCCGGTTGTGGTCGAGCGCGAAGTCCTCCCGCTCCGAGGCCACCAGGACGTGAAGGCCCGTCTGCTCCAGGGGAGGGGTGACATAGGTCCGGTGCATCTGGAAGTCGGGCGTGGCGGGCAGGTCCACCGACCACTGCTTCACCGGCTTCGACCCGCGCAGCAGCTGCGCGATCTCGCGGGTGCCGGGGAGGATGTTGAAGTCACGCACGCTCTTCAACCAGCCTTCGAGGTCGACGGCGTAGGCCCGGAAGTGAAGTCGACGAAGGTTCCGATGGGTGACCAGCACCGAGCGGCGATTGACCGCGTCGCTCTGCATCGAGGTTATCTGAAATTCGGTCGCGTCAATCGTCTCCACCAGATTCTGGCAGCGCTTCCCTCCCACCGATGCCGGATGGGCGGCGAGTCCTTCGGAGGCCACTGCTCGGGCACGGACCAGGTCTCCTTCAGAGCGCCAGAACTCTGCCAGCGTGGCCTTTCCGACGGCGGACCAGGGGAGCGCGCGAAGGGGAGCAACGCGGCTGTCGAGATCGACCCGGATGCGCGCCCGGTCAGAGGGCGCGGAGAAATTTCGCCAGAGCAGCTGCGCGCGGGTGAGGCGAACCTCGAGCTGCGCCTCGCGGCGGCCGCGGGCGAGGTCCCAGGCCTCGAGGTCGTCCAGTACTGCTCCGATGCGAACCAGCGGGTGAATGGAGGGATCGCCCAGATTCACCTTCCCCGAGGCGCGCGCGTCTCCCCGAATCAGCAGCGGGAGGTCCAGCCGGTACAGCTCCTGCATTTGATCCGGGCGCCAGGCCAGGGTGTCCGCGAGGAACTCCACCCGCAGATAACTGACCGCATCGCGAAGGGTGTCCCGGATGCCGGGCGGGTAGTTGTTGGGAAGCAGGTATTCGGCGAGGCGGCCGATCGGCTCGCGGCCCAGCGCGTCGCGGGAACGCCAGACTTCGTCGAAGGCCCGCTGGGCTTCGGCGTGCAACTGCTCGAGGGTCCAGGCCTTGAGGTCGACGGCCCGGGTCGACTCGACCTTCTCGCGCTGGAGAATTTCCCACGAATAGGTGCGGGAATAGTTGAGCAACGCCTGGGCGTAGAAAAGGTTGAGCGCCGTCCGTTGCAGCAAGGCCTTCGGCCAAGGTTGCTCTCTGAGAAAGCGCACCGCGGTCTCGGCACCGTGAAGGGCGGTGCGAAGCTGCACGGTCTTGATCAGGGCCCGCGCCCATTCGGCTTCATTGGCGCCCCCTCGCGCCGCCAAGAGGCGTGCCTCGGCGCCCTGGGCAGCCGCTTCCACCCGCTGTTCCTGGGCGAGAGCGTCGACCTGCTCCCAGGTCGGAAGCGCCCTCGAGGAAGACGGAGATCCGCCGTCGGGCCTCTGGGCCCAGGAAGTCAATGAGAGCGCCAGCGGCGCCAGGAGAACAAGAGCAGTTCGACGCAGCATGAACCGGACTCTAGACGCCGCCGTTCAACTTGAGGGAGCTCATGGTCTCGATGCGCTCGAGGGTCGAGACCCAGTGCCCGAACAGGGAGGTCAGTTTCCGGGGCTCAAAGGCATAGAGATCGAATCGACGAGACATGACTTCTAGCCCGGCTCGAGGTCGCGCTTCTGCAGTCCGACCACGTAGACCTCGACGCTGGCGCCTCGGGTCGCCTCGGGGCGAACGATCTTCACCTCCGAAAACAACTTCCGCACTTGACCGCGAAACCCTTCGAAGTCGCCTCCCATGAACAGCTTGGCGATGAACGCAGAGCCCGGCTTGCCCCGCAGTCTCGAGACCTCGAGCGCCTTCTCAGCGAGGCGGACACTGCGCGCCTCATCGGTCGTTCGGATGCCGGTGGTCTTTGGCGCCAGGTCGGAGATCACCGCGTCGAAGGTTCCTTCGTAGAGCGCGAGCAGCTTGCCGTCGAAGTCATCCGCCAGCACATCGAGGACCGCGGTCTTCACGTTCGCCTTGCCCAGGGGAACGATCGGTGCGAGGTCGACGCCGACCACTGTCCCCGAGGGGCCCACCGCTTCGACGATTACCTGCAGGAACCCGCCGGGCGCGGCGCCGAGATCGAGAACCCGCCCTCCCCGCTTCAGCACCGAGAATCGCCGGGCGATCTCTTCGATCTTGAACGCAGACCGCGCTCGGAACCCCTCCGCCTTCGCCTTGAGAAAGAACCGGTCTTTCGGTTTGTAGGCCTTGCCCATGCTTATTGTGAAGCTTTCCCGGTCGGGTTGCCGGTGGCCTGGGAGAGGTCGTCTCCAGCGCTGGCGTTCTTCACCTTCTCGAACAGCCGCAGATAGCGGGTGTCGGCGAAGTCTTTCACCCGATCAGGCTTGATCCGCGCGGCCGCGCTGCCCGAAATCAAACCCTGAAACACCCGCTGATTGGGGTTGGCCTTGTCCTGGGCCCACACTTGAATGGTGGAGAGAATCGGGCAGCCATTGGCCACGGTGGCGGCGGCGTACGACGCTTCCTGGGCAAGCTGGGCCGGGTTCTCGTTCTGCCACTGCACGTACGCGACCGCATGGGGGTCAGAGACGTCCACCTCGACCTTGGGGGAGCGGCCCGCTAGCTCTGCCTTGGGCAGCGCCTCGGCGATGTTGGACTCGCAGCTGGCCTTGATGTTCCCTGCTGCCTCACCCCGGGCAATCGCCTTCTCGAGCAGCTTCGGCTTGTAGCCCGCGTCCTTGGCGATCGCTCCCAGGCGGGACTCGGGCTTCATCTTCTGCACCCGGGGATCCTCGAGGGCGTTCTTGTAGTGCTGGTACATCTTGAATTCGTCGAGCGAGAGATCGACAGGGCCGGCCAGGGCCGGAAGTCCAGCAAGCAGGAGGGCGGTCGCGAGCAGTCGGGTCATCGAGGGAGGCTCCTTGTTCAGCGGTGAGGCTCGGGTAGGTTTGGGATATATCGGATGAGATGAGCGCGCCAGGGTGTGGAAAGTGCGGAGCGAGGCTCGCGATCGTCGGCAATCAGGTCGGCCGGCGGGACACCTGCCCATCCTGTGAATCGGAACTGCACGCCTGCCTCCATTGCCGCCATTTCGACCTCACCGTCGCCAAGCAGTGCAAGGAACCCTTCGCCGAGGTCCCTTCCGACAAGGACGACGCCAACTTCTGCGAATTCTTTCAGCTCGGAGAAGGCCGGAATCTGGGCGCCTCGCAGCGGCAATCGCTGGTGGATCTGGCCGAGTCGCTGTTCAAGAAGTCCTGAGCCCTCCCAGGCTCATAGCCCGCTGAGCTTGGCGATGATCTCCTTCATGATCTCCGAGGTCCCTCCCCCGATGGTGATCAACCGAATGTCTCGCCAGGCGCGGGCGATGTCCGTCTCGTCGATGTAACCCATGCCGCCGTAGAGCTGCTGGCAGTCGTAGGCCACCTTCTGGGCGAGGTCGCCGGCGAACAGCTTGGCCATCGAGATCTCCTTCACCGCGCGCTCCTTGCGGTCGAAGCGCTCCACCGCGAAGTAGGTCAGCCGCCTCGCCGCTTCGATGGCGGTGAGGTGCTCGACCAGCTTGTGACGCCAGACCTGGAACGTCACCACCGGGCGCCCGAAAGCTTCCCGCTCCTGGCCGTAGTGGATCGCGTCCTCGACCATCAGCGCCATCGAGGCCACCGTGGTCAACGCAGCCGCCAGCCTCTCGCCCTGGAAGTTGGTCATCACGTGGACGAAGCCCTGGTTTTCCTCCCCGAGCAGATAGCGGCGGGGAACCCTGCAGTCCTCGAAGTAGAGGATCGCGGTGTCGGACGAGAGATTGCCGATCTTCTGCAGCTTCTTCGACACCGAGAAGCCCTTCACGTCGGTGGGAAAGGTGAGCAACGACAGGCCCGCGTGACCTTCGCCGCCGGTTCGAACCGCGAGGGTGATGAAGTCGGCCCGGGTGCCGTTGGTGATCCACATCTTCGACCCGTTGATGACGTAGTCGTCTCCGTCGCGCCGGGCCGTGGTCTTCAGATTCGCAACGTCCGAGCCGACGCCCGGCTCGGAGACACCGAGCGCGGCAATGCGCGTGCCTGCGAGCGCCGGGGCCAGGAACTCGCGCTTCTGCTCGTCGCTCCCCAGCTCGCCGATGATCGGCGTCGCCATCTGGGCCTGCACCATCAGCGCCATGTTCAGCCCCGCGTTCCGGCTTCGCACCAGCTCTTCGCAGAACGCCGCCACGTACCAGAAGTCGAGGCCACTGCCCCCGAAGGCCGGGTCATGGTTGATGCCGAACAGCCCGAGCTCGCCGCAGCGGGTGAAGATCTCGCGCGGAAAAATCCCGGCACGGTCCCACTCCACCGCATGAGGGGCGAGCTCCTTCTCGGCGAACGTTCGAACCGTGCGGCGAAAGGCTTCGTGCTCGGCGGTGAAGGGCTCCGGCATCGGCGAACTCCTGGAAGACGTCGATGGTTTCACGCCTGCGGCCGCAGGCAAAGCAGTCCCAACGATGCCCTGAAAAAGTTCGGCCGCTCGAGCGGAACAGACTCGAGCGGCCGAAGAATCGACGAGCGGACCGGCCGGTTACCGCGGCTGGCAGTAGCCGTAGCCCGCGGGGGCCCCGGAGATCTGCTCACAGGTCTGCAGCTTGGGGACCTGGGTGCAACCGCCGGTGTTGGCCGCGACGTCACAGTACTGGCGACAGACGCCGGAAGCGCCCGTGGTGCTCAGCCCCGTGCAGTTGAGCGACTTGCCCGGATTGGCGACGAAGCAGGCGGTCGCGTTGGCGCAGGACTGCTCCTCGACGCGCGAATCGCTGGGCACGGCGCAGTAGGCCGCGGGGGTGGCCGCGGTGGCGTCGAAGAAACAATAGGTCCCGGTGGGACAGTCGGGGCTCCGCGGGTCGCAGGGGCGCCGACAATCTTGCTGGAGCGGCCGAAGGACGCAGATCTCCGCCGGGTCCGCCGCGGTGGCTGCCTTGCAGACCGTTCCTGACCGGCCCCCGCACTTGCACTGTCCATCTTCGGGGTCGCAGGAGTTTCCGCCAGGGCAGCGCTTGGTCCCGCCGTCTGCGGCCTGGCACTGGGAGCCTCCCTGACACTGGGGCGCGGTGCCAAGCTGGCAAATCTGGCTCGGTCCGCACGTCGATCCGCCCGGCCCGCCGCACTTGCACTGACCGTCGACCGGGTCGCAGCTGGAATTGGCGATGGCCGCACAGGTGCTCGGCCCGCAGCTGGAGCCGTTCTGGCAGCTCCGCTCGGTGTCGGCGCAGACCCCGGCGTCCGAACCTGCCGGGCAGCCACACAGCTGGCCACTCTGGCAGACCACCGCGTTGCACTTGCAGAAGCCGTCAGCGGGGTCGCAGGTCGTCGAGCCAGCGCAGGTCACTCCGGCGCAGCGGTTGTCGGTGCAGCTGAAGGTTCCAGAGGCCTCGCTGCAGACCTTGCCCGGGGCGCACGCGGCGTTGCCGCAGAGGCACTGGCCATTCGAGGGGTTGCAGGTCTGGTGCGCGGGACAGGCCACCTGCTCGCAGCGGGTGACCGCTGCGCAGGTCACCGAGGCCGGGTCGCAGACCTGACCTGCGCCACACACCGTGCCGCCATTGCCGCCGCACTTGCAGATGCCGTCGGCGCCGTCGCAGCTGGTGCCGCCGGTGCAGGTGACTCCGACGCAAAGCTTGGAGTCACAGGTATCGGTGATCGCGTTGCAGGCCTCGTTCTCCTTGCAGGCGATGCCGCCCTTGCCTCCGCACTTGCACACCCCGTCCTGGGGGTCGCAGAGCAGCGGAGAATCGCAGCGGATGTTCTTGTCGACGCAGACGTTCTTTGGCCCACCGCAAGCAGCGGTCAGGCAGGTCAGAGCGAGCAGCGGGAGCAAGGTGCGTCGCGGAAGAACGGACCTTCGCCGCCGACGAAGGCCGAGGCCAAGCGCGGCCACGACGAGGAGACCCAACTCTGAAGGACCGAGCCCGGTGCCCGAGCAGCCCCCCTTCTTGGTGTCGGGGTTCGGCAGAACCTTGATCGACACCGCCCGTAGGTCCTGACGGCCGGCCGCATCGACCGCCTTCACCAGGAAGCTGTAGGTGGTGCCGGTCTTGGCGTCTGCAGACGCGGTAGGGCTGCCGGTGATGCTGCCGTTGGCCGCGAGGGTCAGCCCCGCCGGAATTGCCTGGGTCGCATCGCCGGGGACGCAGCTGAAATCCTGCAAGTTGGGCTGCGCCTGGAGCATGCA
>JAYUUC010000224.1:0-2061 GCA_043755105.1 Myxococcales bacterium | reverse complement strand
GCCGCGCCCCGCTTCGGGGGCGAGCTGGTCGGCGCCCTCTTCGGCCTCGGGCTGGTCAACCCCGGCGCGGCCTTTCCCGTCCTCGCCCAGCGGGCCGTGTCGTTGCTGGGTCGCGCCTTGCTTGCGGAAGAAGGGTCATACAGCTTCGAACCGGTGGCCCTCGCCGCGCATCGGGCGATGCCGCTGGGCAACCGCTGGGCAGTGCTCAGCGACGTGGTCCGCCGGGTGCCGGTCGGCGAGCTTCGGCGAAGGCTGAAGCCCGTGTTCGACCTGCCGGTGCAGCGCTCTGGCGGACGGGTGCCGGTGACCGAGCTCAAGCTCAACCCCCAGGAGGTCCGCGCCTTCGGGCAGATGAACGGCGTCCACTCGCTCCACCAGCTGGTGTTCCAGTTTCCTCAGGACGCCGACCACTTTCTCCGGGCCGCATTCCTGCTCCAGGAGCTCGAGGTGGTGGCGTATGCCTCCACGCCGTTGCCGCCCCCGTCCGCGCCTGATTTGCCAGTTGATGAACAGCCGCCCTACGCGCCGGTGTCAGCCGAGTTCGTGCCCGACCCCGCTCCGGATCCGGTCGACCGAACGGCCTCGGTGGCCGAGGCCCCGCCCCGGGTCGTTCCCGCAGTCCCGGTCTACGTCCCTCCAGTCGTCCCCGCTGGGCCGGTGGCTCCCGTCTTCGTCGCTCCAATTGTCTCCCCTGAACCGGTGGCTCCGGTCTACGTTGTTCCAACGGTCCCCGCTGGGGCTGCTGCTCCGGTCTTCGTCGCCCCATCGGCGGCACCATCGGCGGCTCGCGCGGCGGCGCCGGAAATGGCACCCGGGGTGGGAGCGACGCGGGCCCCGGTTTCTCGCCCTGCCCCTTCCGCTCCGGAAAAGCCGCGCTCCCCGGACGCTCTCCGTGCGGAGCTAAAGGCATTGAAGGAACTGGTGGAAAAGCAGAAGACGCTCGACCACTTTGCCGTGCTCGGAATCAAGGACACCGCCGATGCCGCGGCCGTGAAGGTCGCCTATTTCAAGGCGGCGAAGATTCACCACCCGGACACCGTGCCGCCGGGCTCTCCGCCTGGGTTTGCGAAGCTGAAGGAAGAGATCTTCGGTCGCATCGGTCAGGCCTACCGAACCCTCTCGGACGAGAAGAGCCGGGCAGATTATCTCGACGAGCTGAAGTACGGAGGCGGCACAGCGGTGGACGTGGTCAGCCTGCTCCACGCCGAAGAGACCTTTCAGCGCGGCTGTCTGCTGGTGAAGGCCCACCGCTTCCCCGAGGCGATCAAGCTCTTCGACGAGGCGATCGCCGGCAACGCCAACGAGGGCGAATTTTATGCGTGGCGGGGCTACGCGCGGTTCTTCACCGTGGCCGACAAGAAGCAGGGCCAGCTCTCGGCGAAGAAGGACCTCGACCTCTGCCTGAAGAAGAACGAGCGCTGTGCCCCGGCCTACTACTTCCTCGGCCACATCGCCCGGCTGGTGGGAGACAACGCGGGGGCGACCAAACACTTCCACCGCTGCCTCGAGCTTCAGCCCGACAACGTCGACGCGCTTCGTGAGCTGCGGCTGTTGAAGAAGTAGGTGGCCCGAAAGCGCGCGCGGCCCGAAAAAGGTCTATAGGGGACCGAGCATGGCACTCACCGGCAAACAGAAGAGGAAGCTTCGAGGGCTTGGACACCACCTCGCCCCCGTCATCCAGATCGGCCAGCAAGGGGTCACCCCGGCGGTGATCGCGGCCACCGAGCAGGCGCTCTACGACCACGAGCTGATCAAGGTGAAGATCGCCGAAGGGCCCGAAGACCGGCAGGAGTCTGCCGAGCACCTCGCCCGGGAAACCACCTCCGAGCTTGCCCAGCTGCTCGGCAGAACCGCGCTGCTGTTCAAGAAGCGCCCCGAGAAATCGAAGATCGACCTCGATGCGCCCGAGCCGGTGAAGGCTGCCCCCAAGGTCAAGTAGGCAGGCGGGCGGGTCAATGGCATCCGCGCGCGTTCCCTGGCATAGACTTGTGCCATGTGCGGCGTCTTCGGCATTTTCGGCAACGATGAAGCTTCCAACCTGACCTACCTGGGGCTGCACGC
>JAYUUC010000223.1:0-2062 GCA_043755105.1 Myxococcales bacterium | reverse complement strand
TGCTGCTGCAGATCGAAGCCCGGGAGCGCGCCCGCACCGGCATTAGCAGCCTCAAGGTCCGCTACAACCGGGTCTTCGGCTACTACCTGGAAGTGACTCGGGCGCATCTCGCCCTCGTCCCCGCGGACTACCAGCGCAAGCAGACCACCGTGGGGGCCGAACGGTTCGTCACCCCCGAGCTGAAGGAGTACGAGGAGAAGGTCCTCACCGCCGAAGAGAAGCGGTGTGAGCTCGAGCTCGAGCTGTTCGAGTCTTTGCGGGCAACCGTGGTGGCCCGCGCGTCGCACATCCGGGCAGCCGCCGAGGCGGTGGCAACCTGCGACGTGCTGGTCTCGTTCGCACGCTGCGCGGTGGAGTACGGCTACGTGCGACCGGTGATCGACACCTCCGAGGTGACCTCGATCCGCGGCGGCCGTCACCCGGTGGTCGAGCGGGTGCTGGCCGGGGTGGGATTTGTTCCGAACGATGTCCGCCTCGATCGCGCCGACTGCCAGTTGCTGGTGATCACCGGTCCGAACATGGCCGGGAAGAGCACGGTGATGAGGCAGGTGGCGCTGATCACCCTGATGGCCCAGGCGGGCTCCTTCGTCCCTGCAGACGAGGCCCGGCTGGGGGTGTGCGACCGGATTTTTACCCGGGTGGGCGCGGCCGACAACCTCGCGCGGGGCCACTCCACCTTCATGGTGGAGATGACCGAGACCTCGAACATTCTCCACCACGCCACCGCAAAGAGCCTGGTCATCCTCGACGAGATTGGCCGAGGCACCTCGACCTTCGACGGTCTGTCGATCGCCTGGGCAGTGGCCGAACACCTTCACGACCGGGTGGGTGCCCGGACCCTGTTCGCGACCCACTACCACGAGCTCACCGACCTCTCGCGAGAGAAGCCTCGGGTGAAGAACTGCTCGATCGCGGTGAAGGAAGACGCGGGCAAGGTGACCTTCCTCCGGAAATTGGTGGAAGGCGGCTCGAGCCGTTCCTACGGCATCGAGGTGGCCCGACTGGCGGGGCTCCCTGCAGAGGTGGTGGCGCGGGCCCGTGTGCTCCTCGCCAATCTCGAGACCCGCGAGCTCGACGATGCCGGCCGACCCCGGCTCACCCACGCCGCGACAGAGGGGCAGGTGCGGTCCGACGGCCAGCTCGGCCTGTTCCAGGAATTGTCGCGATCTCCTCTGCTCTCCCCGGCGCTGCGCGGTTCCCCGGCTTCTTCCGCTGCCTCGCAGGCTTCGGCCGCTGATGTTCCAAGCTTCTCCTCGGGCGCTCCTGTGGACCCGGCAGTGGCTGCGGTGCTGAAGCAGTTGCGGGCGGTGGCGATCGATCAGACCACGCCCCTGCAGGCGCTCAGCGCGTTGGCGGCGCTGCAGGAGCAGTTGAAACGAAGCGACGCAGCGGCCGATTGAACGGGCTTGGCCCGTTCTGCGCGGCTCAGAGTTCTGCGCGGCTCAGAGGTGGAAGTAGAAGCGTCCTTCGGCCACCCCGAAGGCTTCGCGCAACGAGAGCTGATTGCCGCAGCGCAGGGCCGCCGCCGAGACGCGAAGCTTGATTCCCGTTCTCGCTACCGGGGGCGAGACCATCGCCAGCAGGCTCAGCTTGGGGTCGACGGGGGATGCGATCACCGGGCGTCCGTGAGCCGCGGCGTCGATCGCTCCTGCCGCGTCGGTCTGGTGCCAGCCGCGCATCGGCCCTTCGAGCCGGAGCCAATCGCAAGTTTGAGCGAGACTGAGCTCCTTGGCTCCAGCGAAGTGGGGCAGCTCGACGTTCATCGCGCAGCTCACATCCCAGACGAAGACGTGGGCCCGACAGCCGTCGGGCTCGGGGTCGTAGCGGGGGTTGTGGCCCACGGCGAACTGATTCAGGACCTGCTGGTAGAGCGCCGCAGCGCGCCGGCCCGTGCGGCTTTGCAGCGGGGCCTGGATGGGTGGCTGCAAGGCGCGGGCACAGACGCCCGGGTCTGGAACCTGTCCATCGAACCGGGCGACCTGCGCGGTGGGCGCATCACCGGCGGGGTCCCCCAGGGCCAGCGAGGTTCCCATCGAAGGCAGGTGGGGATCGGTGGCCTCGG
>JAYUUC010000222.1:0-2063 GCA_043755105.1 Myxococcales bacterium | reverse complement strand
TCGGGGTGGGGCTGTCGCTGGGGCTTCTGGCGCTGTTCAAGTACCTCGGCTTCGCCAGCGTCGGGCTGGTGAACCTGCTCGAGCCGCTGGGGCTTTCGACCCACTTCCAGCTGCCGGAACTGGCGATTCCACTCGGGCTCTCGTTCCTCGTCTTCCACTCCATCTCCCTGATGGTGGACGTCTATCGCGACCAGGTGCCTGGCCGGCTCGAGGTGCTCGATGCGTTGCTTTACCTCGCCTTCTTCCCCAAGCTGATCGCCGGGCCGATCTTGAGGGCGAAGGCCTTCTTGCCCCAGCTGGCGAAGGCGCCGGACCCGGCTGCGATCGACGCCTCGCGGGCGATCGAGTTGATCGCGGTGGGTCTGGTGAAGAAGGTGCTCCTCGCCAACTTCCTCGCCTCGCATCTGGTGGACCCGGCGTTCGAAGCGCCCGGGCTTCACGGGGGCTTCGAGGCGCTGCTGGTGCTCTATGGGTATGCGGCGCAGATCTATTGTGACTTCTCTGGGTACACCGACATCGCCAGCGGGTCGGCGCTGCTGCTCGGCTATCGCTTTCCCGAGAACTTCGACGCGCCCTATCTGGCCCGGAACCCCCAGGATTTCTGGCGGCGCTGGCACATCACCCTCTCTTCCTGGTTGCGGGACTACCTCTTCATTCCGCTCGGCGGCTCTCGGCGAGGGCGGGTGCGCACCCTCGCCAACCTGGCAATCACCTTGATCCTGGGCGGCCTCTGGCACGGGGCGGCCTGGACCTTCGTGGCGTGGGGGGCGCTCCATGGCGCGGGGCTGGGGGTGCACCGGCTCTGGGCGGACGCGAAGGGGAGCTGGATCGTTCGGCTGCGCCAGCACCCCGCGTGGAAGCCGGTCGCGGTGGTGCTCACCTTTCACTTCGTCTGCGTGGGTTGGGTATACTTCCGGGCTCCGTCGATCGAGGTCGCGGGCGCGATGCTGCGGGCGGTGTTCAGTCCCTGGTCGGTCGGACCCTGGCTCTCGGTGGCGCTGGGGGGAGCGGTGGCGGTGGGGTTGGCCCAGCACGGGGTTTCCGACGGTCTGCGGCTGAAGCTGAGAATGCAGTTCGCGCGGTTGCCGCCGGTCGTCCAGGGAGTGACGCTCGCCGGGACCGTGCTGCTGATCGAAGCGCTTAGCCCCCACGGCATTCTTCCCTTCATCTACTTCCAGTTCTGAGGCCCGCCCGGTGAGCGACTTCAAGCCACCGGTGAAGTTGCCCCACGGGCCGACGACGGCCAACAGAGGTCGGGAAGGCGACCTCGACGCGGCGCTCTCCCGCTATGCGGAGGCTCACCCGGAAGTCGCCGAACCCGAGGAGACTTCGGGAATCGAAGAGGCGCTCGAGCGCTATGCCTCGGAGGCGGCGCTGGGGGTGCCGGGGACCGAGGCGAAGCAGATTCCCGAAGGACGGCTGTATCGGCTGGGCGAGGTGGGTCGGCTGCTCGCCGCGTTCGCGGTGGCGCTGCTGCTCTTCGACGCGGAAGGGTTGCTCACCTGGGCCCGTCGGATGGAGGTCGGTCGGGTCCAGGGCCACTGGTTGGCGGTGCTGACGCCGCTGTACCGCGCGAGCGATCGACTTCACCTCACTGCTCCCCGCAAGGGGCTGGTGACGCTGAGCGATCAGCTCAGCTCGTCCCTGGGTTCGGGCGAGGACCCGCTGTTCGCACAGGCCTGGGCGGTCCCGGGAGCAGACGCGGAAGCTGCAGAGATGGGAGCGACCGACGCAGGAACCGCGGTGAGTCCTCTCCTTCCCGCGGGAGCTCAAGTGGATGTGAAGCCTTTGCCTGCATTGGCCCCGGCGAACCGGGGGAGCTCGGTGCTGCTGATGGGCGATTCGCTGATCGCCGGAAGCCTGGGGGGAACCTTGTCGCGGGCGCTCGCCGAGAGCCGCCATTTCGAGGTGGTGACGGCCTTCCAGACCGGGACGGGCCTCAGTCAACCCGACCTCTTCGATTGGATGAAGCTGGTGCCGCCGCTGCTCGAGCGGGCCCGGCCCTCGTTGGTGGTTTGCTCGCTGGGCGCCAACGATGCCCACGCCACCCGACTGGAGAGCGG
>JAYUUC010000221.1:0-2066 GCA_043755105.1 Myxococcales bacterium | reverse complement strand
AACCGAAGAAGGGTGAGGGTTGCCAGGAGCGAGACGAATGCGAGGGCTGCGACGATAGGCCAGAGGCGACGGCGCATTGGGGCCGTCGCGTGAAAAGGGGCCGAGAGTACCGGCGGCGGCAGAGGAGACGACCAGAACGGAAGGTGAACCACCGGGTTCAGGCGTTCGACACCCCAGGGTTCCTCCTCCGGTGCGGGCTCGGGCGCAGGGAGGGCCGGAACGGGACCGAGCGCGGACTTCATCGCCTGAACCAGCTCCTCATCGAGCTCGGATTTTCCCGTGACAAAATCGCCTCCCTTGCCGGGGAAGGTCGGAGAATCACTGAACGTCTCGTCCGGGCCCTCCGGTGCAGACCGGGGTGAAGGCGCGAACGACAGCGGCGTGGGCTCGAGGTGCAGGCTCTGAAACGCCCGAGTCTCCGCTGCAGCGCTGGCCCCCGGCAGTGGCGTGGGGTTGCCCACGGGGGAAACGATGAGGCCCGGCGAGGTGGACTGCTGGGGCACGGCAGATGCGTCCGTGGGAGGCAATCGGTCGTCGCGCAGCAACGCGAGCTGGCGGCGCTCGAGCAGAAACTCGTAGGAAAAGAGCTCCCGCATCGTCAGGGTCGCCGACTCCGACCCTTCAGGCAGGCCCTCATTGCAAGCGAGCAGGGCGTCGCGAAACTCTGCGGCGGTCTGGAATCGACGCTCGGGGTCGGGATCGATCGCCTGCATCACCACCGCCGCCAGCGCGGGCGGACACCGGGGAGACAGCGACTCCAACGGCGGAATCGACGGGGAAGCGACCTGGGCGATCAGCTCGCCAGAGAGCCACTCCTCGAAGGGGTTCTTCCCGGCGATCATCTCGTAGAGGCAGAGCCCGGCCGAATAGAGGTCGCTGCGCCCGTCGACCTCGGTGCCGTGGTGGGCCTGCTCGGGGGACATGTAGAGAAACTTCCCGATCACCAAATTGGGTTGGGTATGGCGGGTCTGCATCGAGCTCTTCGCCAGCCCGAAGTCGATCACCTTCACCCGGCCCTCGTAGGTGATGAGAATGTTCTGGGGAGAGACGTCGCGGTGGACGATCGACAGCTCGCGCTGGTCCTCGTCGCGGCGACCATGGGCATAAGAGAGCGCCTCGAGCACCTGAGCCATCACGTCGAGCGCGAACGGCAGAGGCATCGACAGATGTCGCTCCCGGAGCCGGCCGAGCACTCGGCGAAGGTCCTTTCCGTCGACGTGCTCGAGCGAGAGAAACGGAGCGCCCCGGTGCAGCCCGGTATCGAGGACCTGCGCAATCGCAGGGTGTGAGAGGCGCGCCAGGGTCTTCGCTTCATTGACGAAGCGGGCGACGAAGTCCGGCTGGCGAGACAGCTCGGGGAGGATCTTCTTGATCACGCACAGACGGTGGGTACCGGTTTCGGTTTCCTGGCGGGCGAGGAAGATCTCGCCCATGCCTCCGGTGGCCAGCTGCGAGAGCAGCGTGTACCTGCCGAAGGGCACCGGGTGAAAAGGTCGAAGTCGAAGTGTGGGCTGCGGAGCATTCATTCGGCGACCGTGCGGGCCCCATTGAACCTCAAACTGGGAAGAACGGTTAGGGGTTGCTCGAAACCCCTACTTCCCTACATCGACCTTCAGCGAACCAACAATCGCCGGCCCTCGCCGGTCAAGGTGCTTCCGCCCACATCTTCGGCGGTGAGCTCGAAGGCGGCGACCGAGAGCTCGCTCTTGCCCAGCTTCTGGTCGTCGATCGGAAACGCATCGAAGCGCGGACCGATTGCCCCCAGGGTCTTGCCCGTGATCAGAATTTGTCCTGGTCGAGCGCCTGCGCAGAGGGCAGAGGCGATCGTGACCGGCTCGCCGAAGGCGCTGAAATCGTAGCGGGCCAGCGTGCCCACCACCCCGGCGAGCACCTTGCCGGTGGCGAGGCCAACCTGCAGCTCCCGGGAAACGGCCTTTTGCTCACCCGTGCTCCACTCGGACTTGAGCGCGAGCGCGGTGCGGGCGGCGCGGATCGCGTCATCCCGGCGGGACTCCGGAGCTCCGAAGAGCGCGGTGACCTGGCCTCCGACGAACTTGTCCACCGTT
>JAYUUC010000220.1:0-17727 GCA_043755105.1 Myxococcales bacterium | reverse complement strand
GAAATGCTCCGCCGGGTCGACTTCCACCGTCAGCGTGCCTTCGTCGAGAGTCTGGCCCGCGCCGCTGATCGCGCCCGAAGGATCAGCGAACACTTCGGCTCGCGCCGAGAGCGCCCACGCCGGCGACCACCGGTAGCGAAGGTAGCCGCCCACGGCATACCAGCGAGCGGGCGGCGCCACTGGCCGCTGCTCGGTCGCGGCGTCGATCACCCCCGCCACTTCAACCCTGGGGGTGAGCTTGAAAGACAGAATCAAGTCGCCGAGGAAGCGCCAATGGACGTTGTCCCCGGGCAGCTCGGGTCCGCAGAAGGTGTTGAGGGTGATCGCAGATCGTTCGCCGACGTAGGCCAGCTGCGTTCCCAGCGCGGGAGTCTGGTTGTTGTCGGCAATGAGCTGCCAGCCATTGAGGAGATGCAGCTGGGCACTCCAGGCCGGTGAGAAGTGAAAGGTGGCCTTGATCCCGGTCTGAAAATACGGAGAGAGCTCTGCCATCCACGCGCGGGTGTAGTTCCAGTTGCGTTGACTCTGGAGCGCCTCGAACCCGATGTGGCTGGGGTAGATGCCCGCTTCGAGTTCGAACGGACCTCGGGTGGCGGACACGGAGGCTTGCTGAAGGAAACGCCACGCATCGGGGCCGCTGCCCGCGCCCGCGATGTCGGCGCCATGGAGGACTTCCTGAGCGGTGCCATAGCCGAGGAGAAGGGTGAACCCTACCGGCCGGGGAGCCAGTGACACCCCCACTGAAGCGAGGTTGAGCCCAAGCTCGTCGGCCCGCTTGGCTGACGTGCCGGTCCCAGGAAAGAAGCTCGCCTTGTCCGGGGGGTGGTTGGCGTTGAAGGCCGCGTAGACGTCGACGGAGCCTTGAACCTCGAGCTTCCGGGGCGGCACCTCTGGGGCGAGAGTCGTCTCCGGCACCGCCTCGTCGGCGAAGGCCGTCATCTGACCAAGACTGATACAGATAAAAATGACCAGGCCGGGGAGGCGCATGCTTAAGAATAAAGCATCAACCACACCAAGCACACGGGACCGAGACTGTTGAGAAGTTGCGGACTTGAGGGGAAGCGCTTCTCGACCGAAGTGCAAAATGCACGAACGACCCTCAAGGGCCGTGTCGATTGCATGCCACTTGGGGCCGGAAGGGCTGGAGAGGTGGGTTTCCTTCCCTCTCACCGGAATTCGCCATGATTCAGCTCTTCACCTTCCCCACTCCCAACGGTCAGAAAGTCTCGGTGATGCTGGAGGAGGTCGGCCTGCCTTACGAGGTCCACACCGTCGACATCCGCAAGGGCGAGCAGCTCACCCCGGCGTATCTGGCGGTCAATCCGAACAACAAGATTCCGGCGATCGTCGACTCCGAGGGCCCCGGCGGGAAGCCGATCACCGTGTTCGAATCGGGCGCGATCTTGATCTACCTCGCCGAGAAGACGGGTCACCTGCTCCCCAAAGATGCCTCGGCCCGCTACGAGGCGATCCAGTGGCTGATGTTCCAGATGGGAGGCGTCGGCCCGATGTTCGGCCAGCTCAACCACTTCGGGCATCGCGCGTTCTTGAGCAGGTTGGTGAACACCTGTTCGATTCGAACCCGATCCCAGTTTCCTTCGGCCTTCGGAGCCGGGACTAGCTCCAACGCGCAGCCCGCTCGCTGCAGCGCTTCGCCGAGTGACTCGACCACGTCGTGCACCAGTCCGTTGAGTTCGACCCTCTCGCGGGTGAGGGTGAACTTCCCTGCCTCGAGCCGGGTAACGTCGAGCAGCTCTTCGACCAGGCGGCTCAACCGTTGCAACTGCCGCCGCGCGCGCTGGACATAGGTTTCGCGTGCAGTGTCATTCGCGCTGGGCGCGCTTCGGGCGAGCGCCTCGAGCTGGAGCTGCAGCGAGGTGATCGGCGTGCGCAGCTCGTGCGCAGCGACCGAGATGAACTCTTCCCGGATCCGGATCGCGTCCTGGGCGGCGAGGCGCGCCGTTTGCTCCCGGCTCAGCTCGAGCCGCTCGTCTTCTGCGCGCTTCCGCTCGGAGATGTCCCGCACCGCCGCCAGCCGCAGCATTCGGCCTTCGTAGACGTGAGGTTTGCTCGAGATCTCGATTGCGATCCGACTGCCATCACGGCGAAGGCCAACCGACTCGTAGTGGCTGGGCGGGCCCGCGGTCAGGTGCTTCGCCAGCCACTCCTGCACCTCGGGAGCATTGAGGGCGCTCACGTTCATGCCCAGCAACTCCGGGCGCGAGTAACCGAACAGATCCGCGAAGGCCTCATTGAAATCGATGATCTGCCCTCGGTCGTGAACCGCGATTCCCTCGAAGGTGGCATCGAATAGGGTCTGGACCCGCGCCGTGGTGTCCGCCAGTCGCTCGGTCAACCGCAGCCGACTGGTGAGGATGAGCAGGCACAGCCCGATGATCGTCGCCAGGCCGGGGAGGAAGATGGTTTTCCTCAGGACCGGGTCGCGCGCAAAAAGAATGATTCCCAGCAGGAGAGAAAGCGCCGAGAGGCCGATCAACCACTGCCTCGACTGCACCATCACGCTGAGCGCGAACACCAGCATGTAGGCCCCGACCACCCAGTTGATGTCGATGACGTTGCCCTCGAACACATAGAAGTAGTGCACCAGCAAGAAGACGGCGCCGACGTAGAAGAACAGCTCTGCGCGGGGCCGAAGGGCGGGCACCACCGTCGTCACGAGGAGCGCTGCGAAGAAATAGCCGACCACTGCCAGTCGGCCGGGCAGCGGGTTGAACGACCCCGGGAGGATCGCCTCCACCGCGAACCACCAGCCCAGGTAGACCACTCCCGCGATGCCCAGCATCCGCCGGAAGGGCAGTGGCTCGTCGTGGCGCGGGTTCACTGCCCCAACTGACTCCAAACTCAGGCCCGGCTCAAGACCACCGTCCGGTCTCCCGCGCTGCCCAACACCGTGGCGCAAGGCTTCATCGGGTCGATGGCTTGCCTGCCGTGACCTCGCCCTTGACCGGAGACGTGGCCAGGGCTGCCTGGTCGATCGGTCCATCGAGCGTGGGCAGAGTCACCGTACGCTTGGGCGCACGCCGGTCCCCCGGCCAGTCCAGCGCGTCGAAGAGCTCAGGCCGAAACCACAGCAATGCCGCTGCCCCGGACAGGAACAGCGCCGAAGCGACCGCACCGGTGAGAGGAAGCCCAAAGCGGTCACCCGCCCAGCCCATCGCCACCAGGCCGAGCGCGTAGCCGCCCCCGAGCAACAGGTTGAACAGGCTCGACATCCGCGCCTGCAAGGCTCGCGGCGAACGAGATTGGCAGACGGTGTTCGAACCGGTGATCACCGAGAGGTAGAGCGCCCCGAGGAGGAAGATGCTCCCCATCGCCACAGGCAATCTCGGGCTCAGCCAATAGGCCGCGCTGATCGCTCCCAGCGCCAGAATCGACCCCTTGAGCAGTCGCCGTCGGCCCAGCTTCTCCGCGAGCAAACCCGCAAGCAGGGCCATCGCCACCGCTCCCAAACCTTGCGAGGTCACCAGCGCGGAAGTGGCCGGCGCTCCCCCCTTGAAGACCTTGATTGCCACCGCGGGCACCAACCCGACGAAAGGTGCTACCAGCATCGCCGCCGCCAAGGTGGTGAGCAGCGCGGTTCGGATGCCCGGGTCGTCCCTCGCGGTCCGGACTCCTTGCCAGATGCCAGCCCACAGCGGGGCGGGCGGTCCCTTCACCTCGGGCGACGCCGGCACTTTGAGAACAGTCAGGGCGATCAGCACGGCGAGAAAGCTGGCGGTGTTGAGCGCGAAGGTCCACGGCAGCCCTCCGGCCACGATCGCCATCGCCGCCGCCATCGGCCCCAGCACCCGCCCCAGGTTGTATTGAGCCGAGGAGAGATTGAGCGCCGAGAGCAGATCTTCCTGCGGCACCAGTTCCACCAGCAGCGCGGTGAAGGCCGGGCCTCTCAAGGCATGAACACAGCCGCTGACCGTGGCCACGATCGCCACCGCGGCCACCGACAACTTTCCGGTGAAGGAGAGCCAGGTAATCAAACCCGCGAGGAAGATGTCCGCCCCGGTGCCCCAGGCCAGGTACTTGCGGCGATCGAAGCGGTCACCGAGGACGCCGCCGATCGGCGCCAAAAACATCGCCGGCAGGTACGTGAGCGCGGCCACCGTCCCCGTCCACCCGGCCTTGCCGGTCACCTGGGTGACGTAGATGCCCAGCGCCACCGTCTCCATCCAGGTGCCGATATTGGAAACGAAGGCGCCAATCCACAGCGTGCGATAGGCCGGGTGCCTTAGGGCGCGGAGCGAGGCAAAGACAGAACGGGGAACCATCGAATCCGAAATCTATCGCCAAAATGGAAAACGGGAGCCTCCGCCAAGGAAGCTCCCGCTCGAACATCGATCTGGAAGGCTGCTGAAACGACTAGCGCTTCGAGAACTGGAACCGGCGGCGCGCGCCCGGCTGGCCGTACTTCTTGCGCTCGACGGTACGGGCATCGCGGGTGAGGAAGCCGGCCTTCTTCAACACCGGGCGAAACTCGGGGTTGAGGACGATCAGCGCGCGGGAGATGCCGTGGCGAATCGCGCCGGCCTGGCCGGAGAGGCCACCGCCGCGAACGTTGACGGTCATGTCCAGCTTGCCCATCTGCTCGAGCACCTGGAGCGGCTGGTTGATCACCATCTTCGAGGTTTCACGCCCGAAGTACTCGTCCATGGTGCGGCCGTTGACCATCATCGACCCCGAGCCGGGCTTGAGCCACACCCGTGCGGTGGACTCTTTGCGGCGACCGGTGGCGTAAAAACCGTGTTCCTTGGTGGAAGCGGAAGGAGTGGTGGCAGTGGCCATTCTGATGATTCTCTCTTTTGGGTGTTGAAAAAGGGGAAGAGGTTACGCCTCGACCTCACGCGCCTTGGGCTGCTGGGCGGTGTGGAGGTGCTTGTCGTCGGCGTAGACCCGAAGCTTGGTCATCATCTGCCGGCCGAGCGCATTCCGGGGAAGCATGCGCTTGACCGCGTTGACAATGACCTCTTCGGGGTGACGGACGAGGAGCTTGGCGAAGTTGGTGGTCTTCAGCGCGCCCGGAAAACCGGCGCGGGGCTGGCGGTGGTAGAGCTTCTGGGTCGCCTTGTTGCCGGTGACCTTCACCTTCGAGGCATTGATCACGATCACGTGGTCGCCGGTGTCGATCGACGGGGTGAAGATGGCCTTGTGCTTCCCCTTCAGAATCGATGCGATCTGGCTCGCGGCGCGGCCGAGCACTTTTCCGTCGACGTCGACGATGTGCCACTCGCGCTTGATGTCCGCGGGCTTGGCGCTGTAGGTCCTCTGCGACATTGTCAAAAGCTCCAGGGTGACTCGAAGGCGCGGTGATCTATTGGGACGGGCGGGTCAAGTCAAGCCCTGAACAGGTTTGGTTGGCCCCGGGGACGGATTCTGCGCCTTCAAACGTGCCCGCAGGTCGGAAATAAAGTTCTTCTCCCGCTCGCTCGGCGGCCCGGCAGGCGGGGCGGCGAGGTCGCGGATTTCGACCGTCTCCGGAGGAAGGTCTTCGAGGTAGCGGGACGGCGTCCGGGGCTGCTCCTTCCCTCTCTTGATACGGGTCGCCGCCCGGGTGAGAAAAATTCGCTCCCGGGCCCGGGTGAGGCCGACGTAGCAGAGCCTCCGCTCTTCCTCGAGATTGGGGGGCTCGCCCTGCATTCCCGAGTGGGGGAGCAGGTCCTCTTCCATGCCGATCAGAAAGACGAGCCGGAACTCCAGCCCCTTGGCGCCGTGGAGCGTCATCAGGGTGACCCGGCGAGCGCTGGGGGCCTCTTCCTCCTCGCGGGTGTCGAGCGAGAGCCGGTTCAGATAGGTGAGCAGGCCGGCCTTGGGCCCCTCGCGCTTCTCGTGGTTCTCGAGCGAGGTGAGCACCTGGTCGATCGACTTGAGCTTGCGGTCAGCGGCGGTGAGCGAAGGCGTCTGCAGCCGGGTGGCCTCGCGGAAACCGATCTCCTCGAGCAGCTGGCGGGTGACATGGGCGAGGTTCCCGCGGTCGAACAGCGCCCGGTAGCGCTCGAGCAGGGCGCAGAACTCGAGCAGCTTCGCGGCCGACCCGGCGGGGAGCTCTTCGAAGGCGTCGGCCTTCTTCATCGCCTGCCACAGTGTCAGGCCGGCGGCACGGGCGACCTCGGCGAGCCGTTCCATGGTGATGTCCCCGATGCCGCGGGCAGGGACGTTGACGATCCGGAGCAGGGAAATCTCGTCCGCGGGATTGGCGATCACCTTGAAGTAGGCGATCACGTCCTTCACCTCGCGGCGGTCGAAGAACTCCGAGCCGCCGATCACCTCGTAGTGGACCGACTTCTCGCGCAACGCCTCTTCGATCGGCCGTGCCTGGCCGTTGGTGCGGTAGAGCACCGCGATCTCGTCGGGAGGCAGGCCCCCGGCGAGCGCGCGGCTGATCTCGTGGGCGACGAAGCGGGCCTCTTCTTCCTCGCTGGGGGCGGTGATCAGCACCAGCGGAGCGCCTCCGGGAGTGTCGGTCCACATCCGCTTCGCGCGGCGGGCGGGGTTCTTCTCGATCACCGCGTTGGCGGCCTGAAGAATGGTCTGGCTGGAACGATAGTTCTGCTCGAGCCGGACTTCGCGGCCGCCGGGGAAGTGCTTCTCGAACTCGAGGATGTTCTTCACCTCGGCGCCGCGCCATCCATAGATGCACTGGTCGTCGTCGCCCACCGCGCAGACATTCTTCGCTTCCCCGGAGAGGAACGAGAGCAGCTCGAGCTGGGCGGCGTTGGTGTCCTGGAATTCGTCGACGAGCAGGTAGCGGAAGCGTCGGGTGAGCTTCTCGAGAACCTCGGGGTGCTCGCGAAACAGCCGCGAGGGCAGGCCGATGAGGTCATCGAAGTCCACCGCCCCCTGGGCCTTGAGTGCGCGCTGGTAAAGCGGAAATACCTCGTGGGTGATGAGGTCGTAGTCGTCGCCCATGCCCTCGGGCTTGAGCGCCGGCGCCACCCCCGAGTTCTTCGCCCGGGAAATCGCCGTCAGGACCTTGCGGGCATCGAAGGCGCGGTCGTCGATGTTGCGCTCGCACATCGCCCGCTTCACCAGCGACTGCTGGTCTCCGGCATCGGCGATCGCGAACTTCTTCGGCCAGCCGAGCCGGTGGAGGTGCTCGCGGAGCACCTCGGCCCCGAAGGCGTGGAAGGTGGAGATGGACACCGCGTTGGCGCGGCCGCCCGCCATCTTCACCACCCGTTCCTTCATCTCCGAGGCGGCCTTGTTGGTGAAGGTCACCGCGAGAATCGCCCGCGCCGGCACCTTGCGGTCGAGGAGGTGGACGATGCGGTGGGTGATGACGCGGGTCTTGCCCGAACCCGCCCCGGCGAGCACCAGCAGGGGCCCTTCGGTGCAGAGCACGGCTTCCCGCTGTGGGGGGTTGAGGGAGGTTAGGTCCACAAGCAGTCAGGGGTGCGATTGCGCCGAAGGCCCCTCATACCTTTTCATGGGTGGGTGCGTGCAACGGCCTTCTCGGTGTGCGTCTGGCTCTCACTGGGAGGGTGTCGCCCGGGCACGCCTGCTCCCCTGCCCTCCTCGCCGCCCTCGGCTGGGGTGCCCGCCGTCTCTCCTTGCTTGTATTTCACCGCACTGGCCGCCTTTCTCCCCGCGGCGCTCCCGGGGTTGCGGCCCACCAAGGACGAAGGCTCGACCGGAAAGTACGGCGAGGTGACGGTGAGCGAGGCAGAGCGGACGTTTGGCGAGGAAGGCCGCGAGGTGGACATCCGCATCGTCGACACCACCCTGGTGGGGAAGCTGCGAGAGAAGATCAAGGCCGCAGCGGCCGACGCCCGAAGTCGACCCGAAGCGGACCCGCTGGCGCCCCTGGTCCTCGCGGGCTCGGTGGGCTTCGTGCGCTACGACCCGGGCGAGACCCGCGCCGAGGCGAATTTGCTGGTGGGGGAACGGTTCGTGGTCGCGCTCTCCACTCGGGGCTTCGAAGGGACCGACGAAGTCCGGCGCCTGGCGGGTAAGCTGGATCTCGCGGGGCTGTCCAAGCTGAGATAAACTTTGGGCCTTCTGCGAAGGGACAAAGAACGTGGCCAGGGAACCCGCAGCGTCGGAAGAGACAGCGCCCGAAGGTCCTGACTCGCTCGGCCAGCTCGGCAAGCGTGACTTCCTCGAGCGCTACACCCAGCTGGCGCGGACCTTCTCCAACGACGCCGCCAATCCCGGCAGCTATGCCTGCACCGGCTGCGCCCGCTGCGCCAACTGCATGTTCTGCCGCGAGTGCGACAGCTGTTATCACTGCACGCACTGCACCCGCTGCGAGCTCTGCAACAACTGCTCACACTGCGTTGAATCGAAGAGCTGTCACGCCTGCGCCTACTGCCTGCAGTCCGAGAACTGCACCGGGAGCGCCTATCTGGTGATGTGCCAGAACCTCTCCGACTGCAATTACTGCTTCGGCTGCGTCGGGCTGTCGAAGAAGGACTTCCACATTCTCAACGTGCCTTTTCCGAGGACGGAGTACTTCAAGGTCACCGCCCGGTTGCGCAAGGAACTCGGGCTTCCCGACGCCGGCAAGTCGTGATTCGCATTCCCGCCGGGGAGTTTCTTCGCGGGTCTCCAGAGGGGATGGGAATGCCCAACGAGCAGCCGCAGCGAACGATTCGCCTCGGCGAGTTCGAGATCGACCGCGTCCCCGTCACCTTCGAGGACTTCGCCCGGTTCGTCGACGCCGGGGGCTACCGCGACCGCGGGCTCTGGAGCGACGAGGGTTGGGAGGAGTGCTGTCAGCAAGCCTGGGAGCGGCCCCGGTTCGTCGACGAGCCCGAATGGGCCCATGTCACCGGCCCCCGGCAGCCGGCATGCGGGGTCAGCCACTTCGAGTGCGAGGCCTACGCGCGCTTCGTCGGCAAGCGGCTGCCCACCGAGGCGGAGTGGGAAAAGGCTGCCCGCGGCACCGACGGGAGGATCTACCCCTGGGGAGATGTCTGGGAAGAAGGCCACTGCTCCTTTCGCGGCGGGCCGGTGCGCGCGGCGCCCGAGGTGGGGAGCTACCCGACCGGGGCCTCTTCCTACGGTGTGCTGGACCTGGCCGGAGGCGTCTGGGAGCTGTGCAGCGACTGGTACGACGAGGGCTACTATGCCCGGGCCCCGGCGGTAGACCCGAAGGGCCCCGCGCGAGGCGAACTCAAGGTGGCGCGCGGCGGCGCCTGGCACGCGCTGCCGCTGCTCAACCGCACCGCCAATCGCAACGCCTGGCGCCCCCAGGCCCGCTTCTCCAACGTCGGCTTCCGGTGCGCCCGTTGAGCGCTGCGCAGGGTGAGGACTTGGCCAAAGGAGATGCCTTGAAGCGAACGACCCCCCCCGCCCGGAGAGCTCGCTCTCCCGGTCTTTCACCTCGGAGTGGCTTTCCTCGGCGCTCTTCTTGCCGCACAGCGACCCGGTTGCCCCTCCCCGGGGACGGTTGCGAAGGGTGACGCCCAGGCCCAAGTTGGGTGCCCCTCTTGCCTCGAGCGCTCCGATGTCTGTCGCGGTTTTGATCAATGGCAATGCGCTCGGAGGAACAGAGAAAGCGGCGCGCTGGGTGAAGCAGTATCTGCCCGACGCGCGGCTGGCCTTGACCCAGAGCGCGGCCGAGGCCCGGCAGTGGCTGGACGAGGAGATTCGCCCCCGGCCCCCGCAGCTGCTTCTCGGCGGCGGTGGCGACGGGACGATCATCGGACTTCTCGACGAGCTGCGGCGCTTGAAGGTCCCCTTCCCCACCCTGGGGGTGTTGCCGCTGGGCACCGGGAATGCCTGGGCCCACGTGCTCGAGGCGCCGCCGCTGCGCGAGGCGGTTCAGCGGGTTGCCCGCATCGAGGACGGGGTGCTTCCCTCGCGGACCTATTCTCTGGTCGAAATTCAGGGAAGGCTCGCCCACTTCGCCGGCACCGGCTGGGACGCGGAAGTGGTGAGCGATTATCAGGCTCAGTTGCGAACCCCTCCGATGGGGATTCGCGGGCCGCCGGGGTTGGGTGGCTATCTCGCTGCGCTGCTCAGCCGCACGGTCCCCCGACACCTGCTGTTCAAGCAGCCACTTCAGGTGCGGCTCGAGAACCTGGGCGTGCCAGCACAGACCTTCGACGATGCCGGCACCCTGGTGGACGTCGGGTCGGGCGCCTCGGGTGAAGTGCTGTACGAAGGTCGCGCGGGCGTCGCCGGGGTGGCCACCACCACCGAGTATGGCTTCGGGGTGAAGGCCTTCCCCCACGCCCACCGGGTCCCGGGAAGATTGTCCGCGCGGGTCTATGCCGCCGGGGTGGTCGAAGCCTTGCTCCATGTGCCCTGGCTGCTCCGGGGAAAAGAAGTGCCCCACATGCACGACTTCTTTCTCACCCGGGGAAAGATGAGCTTCGACCGCGCGGTGCCGCTGCAGATTGGCGGAGACCTCGCCGGCATGTGCCGGGAGTTCGAGTTCGCGCTTGCGACCGAGACGGTGCGGCTGCTCGACTGGAGCAAACTGAGCGCCTGAACAGGCCGCCGGGGCCTTCGCGGTCCCATTCACCGAAAGACTAGACCGCGGAACCAGAAGTTCCGAAGTCCTCGAGAAGTCGCTCGATCAGCGCGGGATTTTTCAGCACTGAGGTATGGCCGCCGGCGTAGCGGTGAAGCACCCGCGCCAGCAATCGCTGCATCTGAACTGAGGTCGCGGTAGAAAATTGACCCGCCGAGCTCAGCCCGCGCAAAGCGGCCGGGAAGTCGGCGCAGCTCTTCACCGCCGCGAGCAGATGGGCCAGGTCGGGCCGGTGCTTCAGCGCCTCTTCCTTGCCCTGCAGTCCCAGGCTCAGCAGCCCGAGCTCGCGCTCGTCAAGGTCCATCCCTCCGCGGACAGAGTCCTCGCTCAGTCCCGCCGCCCGGTTGTCCGCCTCGACCAGGTAGACCGAGAAGTGGTCGGGGAGTCGCGGCTTGAACAGCTGGGTGAGCAGGACGCTGTTGGACACCATGTCCACCAGGCTGGTCTCGATCGGGACAAGCCGGCGCAACCCCGAAGGTGCTCCGCGATACCCCTGCCAGGGGGTGTCGATCGCCACCAGCTCGATGTGAGAGAACAGACCGGCTGCCCCAGGCTCGATCTGATTGCCGAGCCCATCGACCCGCGAGCGCAGCGGGAGCGGAAACCAGTGCGGGTCGACGAGGGCATTGAGCGCCGACCGGGCGACGATGCCTCCCATTGAATGGGCGATGATTCGAATTCGCGGCGCTGCAGACCCGAGCAGCTCTACCCGCAGCTTCAAGAGTGCCTGGGCGAGGTCGAGGCCTGAACGCTCGAGGTACTGACCGCGGTCGTCATAAAGAAAGACATAGACCTGCTTGCGCGGGTCCTCGTCCAACCGCTGCACCAGCGCCGAGAAGTCCGCCGGCGTCCCGCTCAACCCGTGCACCAGCACCACTGCCTCGGGCCGGGGAACGAAGCGCTTGTACGGGAGAAGCACGCCGCTGCCCCCGTTGAGGCGGATCAGCTGGCGCTCGTCGGCCTTGCTCAGCTGGGTAGTGTTGAGGATGGTCAGGTTTGACGCCTTCGCGGCGACGCCGAGATCGAACGTGAGCAGCGGTGCATCGGCCGGCGCCTCTCCACGAGGCCACCCCAGCCGAACCCCGGCGCACCCCGAGCCCAGCCAGAGCAGGCACAGCCCTGCAATCGGAGCCTTCCAGCGAGGTCGAAGTCGAGCCATCGGCGTCTGCGGTACGGAAAGAGGATTCACGCGATTGCAAGCTTCCGCATCGCGCCCCTCCTCCGGCAGGGTCCTGGAGGGATAGGCCTCCCGACCCGCTTCCCCGGTCATTGAACAATCGTCGGTTGTCGTCTGCATCGGTCACCCCGCGGGAAGGCCCAATGCAACCGCAAGGCCAGGGCGCAGCCGCCGTGCGGATGCAGGGGAGACGCGCGAAGGCGTGCAGGAAGGTGCCCACGCCGGTACGGAAGTGCGCACCGGGCCCGACGTTTTTGGCCCGGGTGCCTTCCTCGAGAAACGGACCGTCTCAGCGAGAAGGGGACGGGGGACGCGTCGACCGGAACCTCAGCTCAACACCCGGAGGTAGATCGCCTTCAAGTAATCGGTCTCGGGCAAGGTGCCCAGGGGCGGGTGGTCGATGCCGGCGCCGCGTCGCTCGAGGATCTGCACCGGCCGCTTGGCGTCGAGCGCGGCAGAGAGGACCATCTCCTCGAAGGCCGCGCGCTGCAGCTTCCCGGAGCAGGAGCAGGTCACCAGCAGGCCGTCGGGCTTGAGCAGCCTCAGCGCCCGGAAGTTGAGCTCGTGGTAGGCGCGGATGGCGGTCTTCAGGCCTTCCTTGCGCTTCGCAAACCCTGGCGGGTCGATGACCACGGTGTCGAACTTGCGCCCCTCGCGATCGAACTTCTTGAGCACGTCGAACGCGTTGGCCTCTTCCACCGTCACCTGGGTGCGGCCGTTCTCGACCGCATTGGCCCGGGCCCGGGCCGCCGCCGCCGGGTCCTGCTCGATCGCCAGCACCGAGCTGCAGCGCTCGGCGAGCGCGAGCGCAAACCCGCCATGGTAGCTGAAGCAGTCGAGCGCCTCTCCCGCTGCCAGCTCGCCGGCGCGGCGGTGGTTATCGGCCTGATCCAGAAACGAACCGGTCTTCATGTCCTCGACCAGGTTGATCTGAAACCGGTTGCCCCCCTCGCGGAATGACACCTGAGGGCGATCTTCCCCTAGCAACAGCCGAACCTCGCGGGGCAGCCCTTCAAAGTCACGGCCCGAGCCATCGTCGCGGCAGAGCACCTGCTTCGCTCCGGTCAGCTCGGTGAGCAGGCGCGCGAACAGCGCCTTTCGAACATCGGCCCCCTCGGCCAGGGTCTGCAGCACCAGGGCGTCGCCATAGCGGTCGACGAACAGCCCCGGAAGCTGGTCGGCCTCCCCGTGTACCAGCCGGTAGGCATCACGGCCTGCCAGACTGCCCCGACGGGCGAGCGAGGCCTCGAGGCGCTGACGAAAGAAGGCCTCGTCCACCCGCTCTTCTCCTGGCGGCCGGCGGCTGAGCAACCGGAGACAGAGCGGCGAACCCTGGGCGTAGAAGGCCTGCCCGATCGGGTTTTGCTGCTCGTCGACGACCATCACCACCGCACCCCGCTCCTCGGTCGCCGGCGCGGTGCGCAGCTCGGTTCGGTAGCACCAGGGATTGAGCCGACGAAGCCGCTGGGCCCCCTTGGAAGTAACCACCGCCACGGGCAGCGGAGAACGCGGGCTGGAGCTCATGCGGAGGCGACTACTACTCGAGCCCCCGCGCCGCCAGCTCGAAGTCGTCTTCCCCGCGCAGATGGCCGACCTCGTGAAGGAGGGTGACCCTTATCTGCTCGAGCAGCTCTTCCCGGGTCTTCACTGCCCGGGCCAGGTTGCGCCGATAGAGCGCCACCGAACGGCAAGGCTCTGCGGGAGCGGCCGGGTCAACCTCGCACTCCTCGTTGAGGGGGGGGCCGCGAAACAGCCCGAGAATCGCAGGAGAGAGCGGAGGCTCTCCCGAGAGGAGGTCGTCGTCGCGGGGGAGTTCCTCGGCGTTGACCGGAATTCCTGCCAGGTCCTTGCGCATGTCCTCGGGCAGCTCGGCCACCGCCTTGTCCACTTCGGCCTTGAACTCGTCTTCGGGCAGCAGCTGGGGCAAAGGGAAGTCATTCGGGTCCTGCTGGCGGGCCCGGGCGAAGAACTTGTCCGCCTGCTTCCACTTCCCTTCCCGCTCGAGAAGGAGCCCGAGGTGATGCTCGGCGTGCGCCTTGCGCTGGGGGTCATCGAGCATCGCGGTGAACGCCGCCTTGGCCTCGGCGAAGCGGCAGAGCTCGAGCAGCGCCACCGCCCGCTCGTAGCGCGCTTCGCCGTTTTTGGGCTCGAGCTTGAGCACCAGCTCGGCGCGATCGAGCGCGTCCCGGGACTGGCCGAGGTCGTTGAAGGCCATCGCCGAGAGCAGCCCAAACTGCGACACCAGGTCGCCCGGCGGCTCGCGGGCGAGCTCGAGGCCACGTTCGGCGTAGAGCGAGGCGAGTTCGTCGTGCTCCCGGGTCGAAGGCAAGCTCACCCCGTAGAGATGGGCGGCGCCGAGCAGCGCATCGAGGTGGGCAGGGTCGAGCGCGAGCGCGCGTGCGTAGGCGAGCTGAGCCTCGTCGAGGCGGCCCAGGGCCGAGAGCGCCGCGCCCCGCTCGGAGTGCGCGAGCGGGTCTCCGGGGTTGAGCGCCGCCGCCTGGGCCGCACAGGAGAGCGCCTCTTCGTAGCGGCCGTCATCGTAGAACTTGCGCGCGGCGGCGAGGGGCTCATGGCCGGCGGCCTTGCACACCGGCAGCGGCGTCACCCGGGGCGATTGGGTGGTGGGGCGGGACAGTTCGCTTCCTACCGGGGCGACCGGAAGCACCCGGGGACCCTCGGCCCGCGACCCCGCTGGCAACGCGGACGCGGCGGGGGCGGGCGCCTTCGCCGAGGAAGCGGCCTCGGGTGAGGACGCGCTGTGACAGGCGCCACAACAGAGGAGCAGAACACCGAGGAGCCGCCGCTGAACCATGGCGCGGGATGGTATGGCAACTCGGGGCGCAAAGGCGAAGCGAGAAGCCGGGGGCGAGTTCAAGTGCTTCCCTGTACGGGAGAGGGCCAGGCGCCGCAGGCCGTTGAGACGCTGTTGCTCCCGAAGGACCCGGGCGCTGGAGAGCTTGTCCGTCAGTGGGTCGGTGGCATCGAGAGGTCGAACAGCGCCAGCTGTAGGGCAGCCGCGGGCCGGGAACGGCGGGGGGCCACGCTGGCGGTGAGCGGGGCAAGCCCGAACTTTTCGCACCCGCCGAGGAAGGACTCTGCACGAACCCGGGGTTGAGTTCCTCCGCGGGGCACCTGGAGCAGCCGTCGCAGCCGGCGAGCATCCGCCGGCGCTTCCTGGAGGAGGGGGGCGAGGAGTGCTTCCTTCTGGCCGGGCGACAAGCGCAGCGGGGTGAACCCGGCAAACCGGGCTCCCGCGTGGTGGGCGCGCGCGAGCAGGCTCTCGAGCCCGAGCTCAGCATCGCTCAGGCCAGGGAGAACCGGGCTGATGTTCAGGCCGACTGCAATCCCAGCGCGCGAAAGGGCCTCCATCGCCGCGAAACGCCGCAGCGCCGAAGGGGCCCCCGGTTCGAGCAGCCGGTTGATGCGTTCCTGTCCTGAGGGGATCGAAAAAACCACCCTCACCTGTCCCCGCTGGGAAAGCTGCTGGAGCAGCGCGGTGTCGCGGGCGATCAGCGAGGAGCGGGTATGGATCCGAAGTTCGAGCGGGGGGGCCAGGAGCAGCGCTTGCAGGACCCCGCGGGTGAGGCGGAACTGCTCTTCCGCGGGCTGGTAGGGGTCGGAGAGAGACCCGAGCAGGCACTCGCGGCCGCTCAGGCTCTGCTCGCGGAGCTCGGCGGAGAGAAGCTCGACCGCATTGACCTTCACCCGAACCTGGCGGCCGTTGCCCGCAGAGGTTGCCCCATCGGGTAGCCCCAGGCGGGCGCTGCAGAAAGGACAGCCGAGCGCACATCCTTCATAGGGGTCGAGCGCAAACCGCCAATAGTCCCCGGCGGCCTCCTTGCGCAGAAATGCGTGGGGGCGAACAGAGAGATACCGGACAGGGCCGCGGCCATTGCCCGTTCCTGATTCATGCGGTGGGGCGATCGATTGGGTCATCATGGTTTCCGGGTGCTCCCTCCCGCTCGCAGCTCACCTCGGTGTTGCAGGTGCTCGAGACACGATCACCATGCACCCTACCCCTGACACTGAAGGCCTGTTCAGCTGAACAGGTCAGCCTGTCCGCTTCCCCGGCAGGCCCCCTGTGACGTAACCAATCGACTGCTTCGGGCCCGACCCTGGCCAAGTCGAGCGGCAACACTTCGTTGTCCACCCTGCGCAGCCTGCGGTTGGGCCGGAAGGTTGCCTTTTGAGCTCACCGTGGTTGTGGCCGTCTCTCGACGGGGACTTGTCTTTATCTACCTAACTAGAAAACTAGCAAACAACGGAGGTACCTGATGCCAGTCGAGATGCGCTTGAACTACGACAGTGGAGTGCCGGTCTACCGACAGATCATCGAGGGCGTGGTGACTGCTCTGGGTTCAGGAGAGCTGGGCCCCAGCGAGCAATTGCCGACCATTCACGACCTGGCGCGAAGGCTAGACATCAACCCGAACACCGTGATTCGCGCGTATCGCGAGCTCGAGCACGGTGGCTACATCGTCTCGCAGCGGGGGAAGGGCACCTTCCCGAGCAGTGATGCGCCAAAACCGCCTTCGAGAAAATTGGTCCTCGCGCAGATCTGCAAGCGGGCGATCGAGGAAGCCGTTCGCCATGGCATCGAGCCTGGCGAATTGATCGAGCAGCTGAAGAGGGAATTGAAATGAGTGAAACATCGGCATTCATGGTCGCGTGGGAACTGGTCAGACTCAGCACTCGACTGTTCAGGAAGAATCTGCGGTTGATGGTGCTGTTCATTCCGGTGGGGCTCGTCAGTCTTGCAAATGGCCTCTGGCGGAACGCCCACCCCGAACCCAAGGGACTGAAAATTCAGGCCTCAATCGAGGCCCTGTTTCATTCCTGGCCGAGCTTCGTCTTCTCCACCGGTTTCTCTGCGCTTCGGATCGCCTGCTTTGCCGGGGCGGTGTTCTATTGCTTGCGAAGGCTGCACCAGCAACGGTGTTCGCTCGGCGAAGCGTCGAAGTTCACCTTGAGCCGACTGCCGCTCACCCTCGGCCTCGGCCTCGGCCTCGCCAGCATCGCCGTGGTTTTAACGGGCTCTACTATCTTGCTTCCGCCAGTACCCCGCGAATCAGGGTCTACACTCTGGGTGGCATACTGGTTTCGATCATGGGCTACGTGTCGCTCGTGGCCGTTGCGGCCATAGTCCAGGAGAGACGCACGTCGCTGCCTTCTTCGCTTCGACGAGGCTTCAAGCTGCTGCTGGCCCGTTGGAAGGAAGCAATTCTGGCCCACGTCTTTTTCATGATTTATTACACCTTCGTGGCGCTCGTGACCGTGTGTCCGCTGGCGTTTATTATCGCCCTGGTTGTCCTGGCGACGACGCACCTGCACATGACGCCGCAGGTGATGAAGATGCTCTTCAGCCCGATTCTAGCCCTATCCGATGTGATCGGTTGTGCTCTCGGAGCCTGCAACCTCGCCGTCTTCTACTCCTACGCTAGCGAAGGCGAGCTTCCGATGCTGGAAGGCTCCCGACTTCCCGAAGACACCTGGGAAACTCGACCTTCGCCCCTCGCTCCCTGAACTACCGCCTCAGTTCCTCGAGAATCTCCTTCGCCGCCGAGCGGGCCTTGCCCAGCTCGTCGGGCCGGAAGCTGATCCCCGCCACGACCGGGTGACCTCCTCCACCGAACCTCTCGGCGATCTTCGAGAGGTCGTGGGTGCGGGTGTGCTGCTGCCACGGATTGGAGCCGATCGAGATCTTCGACCGCCTCGGGCTGCCTCCCACCCACACCGTGTAGCGGGCATCGGGATAAAGGTAATACGAGATGAATTTGTTGAGGCTGTCGATGCCGTCGTCGACGAGATCGAAGAAGACGATCCCGTCCTCGTACTTGGCCTTGCCGCGCACCAGGTCGATCGACTTCCGGTGCTTCTCCAGCAGCGGCTTCAGCGCGCCGTCCACCCGTGGGTCAGCGACAATCTCTTCCAGGCTCGAGGTCTGCAGCTTCCCGATCACCCACTCGCTGAAGCTTGCATCGCGGTTCGCCTCCAGTACCGTCATCAGCCGCAGCGCCGGTTCCGCCAGCTCGACGGCCATCTGCGGGCTGCTGAACTGCGC
>JAYUUC010000219.1:0-6227 GCA_043755105.1 Myxococcales bacterium | reverse complement strand
GAGGTGGGAATGGCGGTGCCGCGGGACCGCAAGCTGGAGGTGGCGGAGCGCTCCTACCAGCTGCTCACCACCAAGTACGGGGTTCGCCCCGAGGACATCTACTTCGACCCGCTGGTGTTCCCCTGTGCCTCCGGTGACAAGCAATACACCGGCAGCGGGGTGGAGACGATCGAAGGGGTGCGGCTAATCAAGAAGAAGTTCCCCCGCTGCAAGACCGTGCTCGGGATTTCAAATGTCTCGTTTGGCTTGCCCACCGCCGGCCGCGAGGTCCTTAACTCTGTGTTCCTCTACCACTGCGTCCAGGCTGGCCTGGACATGGCGCTGGTCAACTCGGAGAAACTCGAGCGTTACCCCTCGCTCCCTGAGGCAGAGCGGAAGCTTTCCGAGGACCTGCTCTTCAACCGCGGCGACGACCCGGTGACACCCTTCGCGGCGGCCTTTCGCGAGCGGAAGCCCGCCAAGGCGGCGAAGAGCACCTTGCCATTGGCGGAGCGGCTCGGCAGCTACATCGTCGAAGGTTCGCGCGACGGCCTCTTTGCGGACCTCGAGCTGGCGCTGGAGACCCAAACCCCGCTGGAGATCATCAACGGCCCGCTGATGAAGGGAATGGACGAGGTCGGTCGGCTCTTCGGGGCCAACGAGCTGATCGTCGCCGAGGTGCTCCAGAGCGCCGAGTCGATGAAGGCCGCGGTCACCTACCTCGAGCCGAGGATGGACAAGAATGCCACCGCAGTGCGAGGGAAAATTCTCCTCGCGACGGTGAAGGGCGATGTGCACGACATCGGCAAGAACCTGGTGGAGATCATCCTCGCCAACAACGGCTTCTCGGTAATCAACCTCGGCATCAAGGTGCCGCCGGAGAAGCTGGTGCAGGCGGTGCGCGAGCACAAGCCAGACATTCTCGGGCTCTCGGGCCTGCTGGTGAAGAGCGCGCACCAGATGGTGACCACGGCCGAGGACCTCACCCGCGCGGGGGTGAGCCTGCCGGTGCTGGTGGGCGGCGCGGCACTGTCTCGCAACTTCGTCGACAAGCAGATAGCTCCTGCCTACGGGGGAACGGTGGCCTACGCCCAGGACGCGATGAGCGGCCTCGAGCTCGCCAAGCAGATCGTCGAGCCTGCCGGCTTCGCGCAGCTCAAGGTGGACCTCGCTGCCCGCCGCCAGAAGCTGAAGGAGGAGGCCCAGCACCGGCCCGCTCCGGTGGTGGCCAGCGCCACCCGCTCGAAGGAAGTCCCGGTACTGGAGCAGGTTCCTCCCGCGCCGGACTACGACCGCCATGTCATCAATAACACCCCGCTCGACCACATCTGGCGGTTCATCAATCCGGTGATGCTCTATGGCCGCCACCTCGGGGTGAAGGGCTCGGCCGCGCGAGCCCTGGGGACGGCGGACGAGGCTGCTCTCGCCCAGACCGAAGCGGGACGAAAGGCGATCGAGCTCAAGGAAACCCTCGATGGGCTCAAGTCCACCCTGCGCGACGGGGTGATGAAGCCGCGGGCGGTGTTCCGCTTCTTCAAGGCGGGCAGCGAAGGCAACGCGCTCCACCTGTTCGATGGGCAGACCCAGGCGCCGATCGTCAGCTTCGATTTTCCCCGCCAACCTTCCGGCTCCAACCTTTGCATCTCCGACTTCGTCGCCCCGATGCAGGGCACCCGGGCGCAGGACAGCGTCTGCCTCTTCGTGGTCACCGCGGGGCAGGGCATTCGCGAGCTGTCTGAGCGCTACAAGGAACAGGGCGAATTTCTCAAGATGCACGCGGTGCAAGCGCTGGCGCTCGAGACCGCGGAGGGCTTCGCCGAGCTGCTTCACGCACAGCTGCGGCGGATGTGGGGCTTCCCCGATGCGCCCGGGCTCACCATGCTCGAGCGCTTCCGGGCCGAGTACCAGGGGAAGCGGTTCTCCTTCGGGTACCCCGCCTGTCCCCACCTCGAGGACCAGGAAAAGCTCTTTGCTGCACTGAAGCCCGAAGAAATCGGCGTTCAGCTCACCGACGGCTGCATAATGGAGCCCGAGGCCTCGGTCTCGGCTATCGTCTTCCACCACCCCGCCTCGTATTACTTCTCGGTCAGCTGACCCAGGCGGCTTAGCCCTTCGAAGGCCAGGTCATGACCGCAACCAGCGTCCGCCGCGCCCTCCAGTTGCTCCCTGCCAACGCCACCACCGGCATCGGCAGCCTTCCTCACACCCAGCAGGAGCTGGCGCTTCAGCGCGCGCTCCAGCTCGACGTGCCCTTCCTGCCTCAGCTGCCATCGGGTCACCCGTCCGAGTTCATGATTCCCTCCGCGCTCGATCGGCTGCCCGGACTGGCCTACGACGGCGAGGGGATGTGCACCGTCGACCTCCCGGTGTGGGAACAGGCGCAGCATTCGTTCGGAGCGGAGCTGGAGGCGGCGCTGCAATCCGGCGAGCTGCAAGCCTTCGAGCCGAGCGTGCAGGCCTGCCGGTCGTTTCAGCCCTTCCTCTGGGAACTGGAGAACCGGAAGTTGGCCTTCGCCAAGGTTCAGCTCGCAGGTCCCGCAACGGTCCGCTGGGTGACGCGAACGTCCGCGGGTCAGCCCACGTCTGAACTGCCCGCGCTCGACCGGCAGATCTTCCGGCTGATCCTCGCCAAGTCGCTGGCAATGGTGAAGGCGGTGAGGCGCACCGGGGCGACGCCGCTGTTCTTCATCGACGAGCCCGGGCTCTACGCTCTGGAGAAGAACAACCCCCGGCACCTGATGGTGCTGCAAGAGCTGAAGGTGCTGGTGCTGGCGTTGCAGCGGGAAGGGGCACTGGTGGGGCTGCACTGCTGCAGCAACACCGCCTGGGGGTTGCTCCTCGACCTCGGACTCGACCTGCTCTCGATCGACGTCCGGCTCTCGCTCGACGCGGTGCTGGAGGAGAGGGCCGCGTTTCTGCGCTTTCTCGCCTCGGGGGCGGTGCTCAGCCTCGGCGTGATTCCCACCGACCTCGCGTCGGACTTCGAGCTCGCCGAGCTCGCCGAGCTGGTCGACTCGGTCGAGGCGTCACTGAGAGCGACGTTGCCCGCAGAGCTGCCCTTCGGACCGATGCTGGCGCAGATGCCGCTCACCCCCGCTTGCGGGCTGGCGATGCGCTCGGTGATCGACGCCGAACGGCTCTTTGATCAGCTCCGCGAGGCCCAGCGGCTGCTGCGGGAAGTGGCCGCGGCGGACAGTGCGGTGGAGAGCAGCGCTCCGATTCCGAGCTGAACCCCCGGTCGACTCAGGCAGTCGAGCCTTCGATGATCCGGGTCTCATCGAGGTGCTCGACTTCGCGCCCCAGCACCTTGAGCGAGCTCTGCCACACGGCGACCAGTCGGTTCGCCTCCGGTTCGATCAGCACCGTGGCCAGGTGCCCGGAATGCTCGACCGACCGGCGCCCGAAGCGAGTGAAGAACCGGAAGGAGCGGGCGGGAAGCACGAGCCGGAGTGACCCGGAGGGCGTCAGATGGGTCAACTGAACTTCTTCGCCTCCGCGCAGGGCAGGGGAGAAGGCCTGTCCCGTCGGAGCGCTGAAGGCAAAGCGGGGGTCGTAGTCAGCGGCGAGCAGCGGACTGCGGTCCTGTTTCCATTTCTCGTCGTAGGTCCCCGCTAGCTCACGTCGTGGAGACCAGGCCCGGTCGAGCGGGCCGAAGCCGGCGGGCCCCTGTCGGGCCGGATCCCCGGCGGGAAACTCGACCCAGTGCGCCGCCTGAAGGTCGAGGCGGGCGGGGTCGGTGGCAACCCCTTTTCCCACCGGGTTCCGCGAATCGAGTCGGTGTTTCTGCGGGTCGGGCCCGGCGAGGTCGCTGCCGCCGAAGGCTCCCTCGTAGGTGATTTCCCGGGTCACGAAGGGCAAAGCGCGGGAGGGCTTCATCCCGGTGAGCCCCTTCGCGTAGACGCGGATTCCATGAACCCGGAGCACCTTTTCCAGGGGGCCCATCTTCAGCGAGACCAGCACCGACTCGACCGGCCTTGATCCCGGAGCGTGCGCATGGCCATGAAGCAGCACGTCCGTCCCCGGCTTGACCGCGAGCAGATCGGAGTCTTGATGCAAGCTCGAGCTTCCCGGCTTGCCCGAATACTCGGGTTCGAGAACCGGCGCGGGCTGCAAGATGCCCGGGCCTCCGGCGCCGTTCGTGCCGACGCCGCTTCGGAAGCACACCGAACGTCTCGTCTACCCTGAAGCGCCCGAGGGGGATGCTCGCAAGCGCGCGGCGACGATGCGGGCTCAGGCGAACACCAACGGAACGCTGTTCGAGGCAGATGCCGCAGACCACGACATCAATGCGGGAGACATCACTCACCCCCGGCAGCTGTCGCGTGACCTCACTTCGTCGGAACGGGTCGCAGGGCGGCATCATCCCGACAGCCAGAAAGTCTGGGCGGTCTGCGATGTCTGCGGCTACCGCCGGGAGATCGATCAGGCTCCGCAGAATCCCAAGAGGGTCGTCGAGGCAAAGTCGAGCGTCCAAGCAGCGAAGAAGGGAACGCAAAAAGCAAACAACCTGGCACTGGCGAGACGAGGGATTGCTTCAACCTACAAGTTGCCCGCAGGGTTGAGCGAGAAGCAACTTGAGGGCTTGACCGAGTTCAATATTGTGTTGATCAAACCTTGACCCTGAACTGGTGAGCCATGAGCACTCCCGACTTCGTGAAGTTCTCTCGTATTCCCTTCTCAGCCAGGGATGCGATGGACGCACTCGATGAGTCGGTGTTCAAGCGTCAACGGATACGCCTGACCGACGTGGGAAGATTGGAGAAGATCGAAGGAACGTACACCGGCGGCCTCGACTTGATCGGCGAGGTGGAGCCCTGCAGCGAACTGGATGAGGCGTTTGAGCGGACCCGGGAGGATGTTGCCGTGTCACTGACCTTCCTTGCGCCCGAGGTCAGGGCCAATCTCTTCTTCTCGCTCTTTGACCTGGCAGAGGACTCGTGCGGGCTGACCCTCGCTCTCGATGACAGCATTCCTTACCATCGGTCTGATGACTTCGAGTCAGGCGAGTGGCTGTTCGGATTTCTGATCGCCTGCGCGTCAGCCTTGAATGTCGAGGCCTGTGGCTATGGAAACGACAATGCCTATTCGGTGTTTCATGAGTCCTTGGCGACCGACCAGGTCCTGACTCGACTGAACCAAGGTGAGCTGTTCAAGCCGACTCCGCCGATCTTTCACGCGATTTCGCAGAAGCTCGTCTCGGTGCAAAAAGTTCAGAACTTGCTGAAGAAGTACCGAGTGGCCAAGCATCCAAAATATACTGTCAGCAGCGGCTTCCACGACTTCGCCTACTTGCCGTGAGCTGCCCGATGCCGAACGGGTGATCCATGAGCACTGCCGACTTCGTGAAAGTTTCTCGAATTTCACTCTCTGCACGGGAAGCGATTGACGCGCTCGATGAAGCCGTGTTCAGGCGGCAACGGATACGCCTGACCGAACTGGGACGATTGGAGAAGTCGGAAGGCAAGTTCACCGGCGGCCTTCGCTTGGTCGGTGATCTGGAGCCTTGCAGCGATCTGGATGCAGCGTTTGAACGCACCCGAGATGACGTGGCGCTGGCACTGGTCTTCCTCGTGCCGGAGGTCAGAGCAGACGTGTTCCTCACCCTCTTTGACCACGCAGCCGACTCATGCGGCCTGACCATCGCTCTTGATTCCAGTATTCCCCACCATCAGTCAGATGATTTTGGGCCTGGCGAGTGGCTGTGCGGGTTTCTCACGTCGTGTGCCGCTGCACTCGATGTCTAGGTCTGTGGTTACGGTTCGGACGAAGCCTACTCGGTGGGTTACGAGTCTCTGGCGACCGAACAGGTGCAGTCGCGACTGAACCAGGGCGAGCTGTTCAAGTCGTCTCCGCCGATCTTCCACGCGATTTCGCAAGAGGTCGTCTCGGATGCCTGAAAATGGCACCGCCGGCTGCTTGCCGGACATCGTCAGCTCGAGTGTAGAGGTCGGGGCGGTCGGGCAGCAGATGCGGCCCCTTGCGTTCGACCCGTTCAGCTCGGCTCAGCGGTGCTGACTCCCCAAGGCTGCTACTGACGGCCCAGCCGCAGCTCGCGCTCGGCCTGGTGCCAATCGTCCTCGTGACGACCTTCGGCTCCGCCGCGGGCGAGGAAGATTTCGTAGGCGCGCTTGGAGATCTGCTCCTGGGTCGGGCCCGAGGTCGAGACCTTGGCGCCCTGGGCCATGTTCGAGGGGCTCGAACCGTTCGAAGGGGTGGACTCGGAGCGCTTGTCCTGGGTGTTGCCCGAG
>JAYUUC010000218.1:0-6237 GCA_043755105.1 Myxococcales bacterium | reverse complement strand
CGCGGGCGGGCAAGCTCGACCCGGTGATTGGCCGCGACGAGGAGATTCGACGCTGCATTCAGGTGCTCTCGCGAAGAACGAAGAACAACCCGGTGCTGATCGGCGAGCCCGGCGTGGGCAAGACCGCGATCGTCGAAGGGCTCGCCCGGCGCATGGTCGACGGAGACGTCCCCGAAGGGCTGAAGAACAAGCGGCTGATTGTGCTCGACCTCAGCGCGATGGTGGCTGGCGCCAAGTACCGAGGCGAGTTCGAGGAGCGGCTCAAGGCGGTCCTCAAGGAAGTGTCTTCGTCCCAGGGCGAGCTGATCCTCTTCATCGACGAGCTTCACACCCTGGTCGGGGCGGGGAAGGCCGAAGGGGCGATGGACGCGGGCAACATGCTCAAGCCGGCGCTGGCCCGCGGCGAGCTGCATTGCATCGGGGCGACCACGCTCGACGAGTACCGCAAGCACATCGAGAAGGACGCGGCCCTGGAGCGACGCTTTCAGCCGGTGCTGGTGGGCGAGCCTTCGGTGCAGGACACCATCAGCATCCTGCGCGGACTGAAGGAGCGGTACGAGGTGCACCACGGCGTCCGGATTCAGGACTCGGCGCTGGTGGCCGCGGCGACGCTCTCGCACCGCTACATCGCGGACCGGTTCCTGCCCGACAAAGCGATCGACCTGATGGACGAAGCGTCGTCCCGACTGAGAATCGAGATCGACTCGATGCCCACCGAGATCGACGACATTCGCCGGCGCATCGTCCAGCTGGAGATTGAACGCGAAGGGTTGAAAAAGGAGACCGACGTGCACTCGCGCGAGCGTTTGGGGGTGATCGAGAAGCAGATCGCGACCTTGAACGAGGAATTCTCGGGGCTCAAATCCCACTGGGACGCGGAGAAGTCGGCGATCGGCCAGCTTCGTTCAACCAAGGAGAAGATCGAGCGCGCCCGCACCGAGCAGGCAGCGGCCGAGCGGACCGGAGATCTGAACCGGGCTGCCGAGCTGAAGTTCGGCACCCTCCCCTCGCTGGATAAAGAGCTCGGGCAGCTGAACAAAGCTCTCGCCGAGCTGCAGAAGACGCAGAAGTTTCTCAAGGAAGAGGTGGACGCCGAGGACATCGCCGACGTGGTGGCGAAATGGACCCACATTCCGGTCTCCAAATTGATGGAGAGCGAGATGCAGAAACTGCTGAAGATGGAAGAGCAGCTGGGCCGACGGGTGAGTGGACAGAAGGCAGCGCTGGCCGCGGTGTCCAACGCCGTTCGGAGGGCCCGCAGCGGGCTACAGGACCCCAATCGGCCGATCGGTTCGTTCATCTTCCTCGGGCCTACCGGCGTGGGAAAGACGGAAACCGCGAAGGCCCTGGCGGAGTTCCTCTTCGATGACGAGGCGGCGATGATCCGCATCGACATGTCTGAATACATGGAGAAACACGCGGTGGCGCGGTTGATCGGTGCTCCTCCGGGGTACGTCGGTTACGACGAGGGCGGGCAGCTCACCGAGGCCGTGCGGCGGCGTCCCTACTCGGTCATTCTTTTCGATGAGATCGAAAAGGCGCATCCCGACGTGTTCAACGTGTTGCTCCAGATTCTCGACGAAGGCCGACTCACCGACAGCCAGGGTCGGACGGTGGACTTCAAGAATACGGTGCTGATTCTGACCTCCAACCTGGGCTCGATGTTGATCCAGGAAGGAATGGCGGGCGGGAAGGCGCTCGACGACAAGACCAAGTTGAAGGTGATGGAAGCGCTGAGGGAAGAGTTCCGTCCCGAGTTCCTCAACCGGGTCGACGAGGTGGTGATCTTCGAGTCTCTTCGGAAAGACGACATCCAGTACATCGTCGATCTCCAGCTCGACCGACTGAAGAAGCTGCTCGAGGCGAAGCGGCTGAGCATCGAGCTGACGCCGAAAGCGAGAGAGTTCCTCGCGGACCGCGGCTACGACCCGGTTTATGGCGCCCGTCCGCTCAAGCGCGCGGTGCAGAAATACCTTCAGGACCCGCTGGCGATGAAAGTCCTCGGGGGAGAGTTTGCTCCGGGCGACACCATCCTGGCTGATGCCGGGAAGGACGTTCTGGAGTTGAAGAAGGCAGACAGAAGCCGGGTCAACTGAACCGGGCGTCGGGGGCCCTCGCCGAAAGGCGCCCCCCGGCCCCCGGCCCCCGGCCCCGTTCCCCGTTCATCTCGAGCGTCGCCGAAGGCTGAGTCGAGAGAGACCCCACCGTTCCTCAACCGCGCGAACTCCCACCGAAGCCTCCGTCAGTTCAGACCTTGGGCAGCCGTCCAGCAAAGGCCTTGATTCGGGTATGATCACGGCTGGCCGACTCGTCCCCGAGGCACCGAGTGCTCTTCAGCCTCGCCCGAAGTACTATCCTGGAAGACGGCAGCATCCGGCTCGCCGGAAGAATCCGGGCCCTGGAATGGCTTCAAATCCTGGCGGCGCTCTGCGTATTCGTGATTTCGTTTCGATGGCTTGACTTGGCGGTCCACGACGGGCCCGTACAGGAATTCAGACGTCAGACGATGGGCGTTTACCTGCTGTGTCATTCATTGCTGGGAATCGCAGCGGCCCGTTTCTTCACACGCGACGTCTATTTCGATGCGAAGGCGAGAGAGGTCCGGGTGGTAGATCGCCCGGTGTTCCGTCGGTCAACGACTGTGGTTGCCTTCAAGGACATCCGCACGATTTTCCGGGACGGTCCCTCTCTCAAGGTCCGAACACTTGAGATCGACGGACGCCCGCTGCTGAGCGTCCGGAATCAAAAGGCGACCGAAGACCTGGAGCGCGAGCTCCTGGACCTCATCCGCGGTCCGGACACGGAACTCTCTGCGGCGCGCGGGGTCGCTGGATGAGATTTGTTTGCCGTTCGAATGCAGAGACTCTGGAAGATGGCTCCATTCAGCTGGTGGGAAACGCGGGGCCATCCAAGGCCATCGGCGTCATGTTCATTCTGGGCTGGCTCTTCATTCTCCTCGCCATCAACAATCGACCCGATCCTCGGCTTGACCTCAACTTGCTTAGCTCGATACTCCTTGGCCTCGGCGGGATCGTTCCTCTCAGCACCGGGCTTTTCATACGTACAGTCATCTTCGACGCTACCCGACAGCAACTCCGGGTGAGCGACCTGCGCTTGTGGAGACGGCCGGAAAGCCGCGTCGCCTTCTCGGCGCTCGGCCCTGTGACGTTTGAACACCGCCCAGGCACCTGGCTGCGAGCGGCGGACTGTCGGGTGCGAGTCGACGGCAAAGAATTAATGGTAGTCGGGCCCGGTCAAGCCGCCGAACAGCTCGAGCACCAGGTCCAGTCGCTGGTGGGTGACAGCTCGACCCGGAACGAGTCTTCTCCGCTCTCCAAGGTTTGACCTACCCGCTGCTCGTCGGCGGGTCTTCGGAGGACTTCGGCGACACTGGATTTTCCTCTCCAGACGCTTCGGTTCGCTCGGGCTCGGGAACAGGTCGAGGCAAGGCCGTGGCAGCTTCGTGCCTTTCCGCCAGCCGAACCGATTCCGCCAGCAGCTCTGCGTATTCCGATGACCGCGCCTCTGCGGCAACCCGCGTGGCTGCGTCGGTTCTGGCCGCCGACTGGCGCGCCCTTCCGATTCCCGCGTAGGTCAACGCCACCCCTGCGGCGAAGGTCACCCCCCGAACCACGAAGGCGAGCGGCCCTGAATACAAGGCTTCCCAGCCACCGCTTGCTCCCTGGAGCGCACAGAGAAAAAGCTCTCCGCTCAAAGCACCGATAAGAGCGGTAGAGAGTTTCCGCAGCGCGACGACCCGCGCGAGCAAGTAAAAAAACAGCGGCAGCACTGTCACCACCCACAACCGGGCGTTGAGCAGCGACAGCACCGCGGCAGCCGTTGATTGCCGCGACGGCGGCAGGCCCCTGGCGCTCAGCTCGGAAGAGAGCAAGGCGCCGACCACGAAGGAAAGAAAGCCCACGCCCACCGTGAGCTGAAATCGGCGCACACCCACGCGAACCCGCTGCGTCTTCTCTTTCATTCTTTCGGACACGATCGGCTGCGCAACCTAACAGGTCCGGATTATTCAAGCGTCCGAAGTCCGGGAAGCGAGCCTTCCGGGCCAATGTCCCATTCCCCGTCCGGAAGCATCATGCCGGCGCGAAGCAGGAGAGCGCAGATGTCAGAATCGACCGAGCTGATGCCGGCAGCCTTTCTCGGGCACGGCAGCCCGATGAACGCGCTCGAGCACAATCGCTACACGGAAGCGTGGCGGTCCTTCGGGGCCTCGGTTCCCCGGCCGCGCGCCATTCTGGCCGTGTCGGCGCACTGGTTCACCCACGCGACCGCGGTCACTGCGATGGAGCGACCGCGAACGCTGCACGATTTCTACGGCTTTCCCCAGCCACTCTTCGACGTTCAATACCCTGCCCCTGGGCTGCCCGAGCTCGCGGACGAGGTTGCGGAAGCCGTGAAGCCGGACTTCGTCGGCGCCGACCGGGACAGCTGGGGGCTTGACCACGGCACCTGGTCGGTCTTGCTCCACGCCTTCCCCCGCGCCGACATTCCGGTGGTGCAGCTTTCGATCAACGCGCTCAAACCCGCCGACTACCACTTCCAGCTGGGAGCAAAGCTGGCCCCTCTTCGCAAAAGCGGCGTGCTGGTGGTCAGCAGCGGCAACGTGGTTCACAACTTGAGGGCGATCGACTGGCATTCGCCCACCGGGGCCTTCGACTGGGCGCAGCGGTTCGATGAGGTCGCCGAGGAAATGATGGGGCGGAGCCCGGCGGAAGTGCCGTCGCTGACAGGCCACCCCGATTTTCGGGCGGCAGTGCCCTCTCCGGATCACTTTCTCCCCCTGCTCTACCTCGCCGGCCTGGCCGCGGCGGAGGGCAAACCCACGCGCAGGCTCGTTCACGGGTACGCCTACGGCTCGCTGTCGATGACCTCGTACACCCTGGGCAGCCGCTGTCCTCCCGCGGTGAACGGTCCGGAGCATTCGGGCGCTCTGGCCGGAGCCGCTCCCCCGGAGAGCAGCAACGTTTGAACGGGCCATCGAGCCCAGCCCTCAACTGTCGTCGAGGGCCTCTGCCATCTCCGTGTTCTGCGCCCGGGTGTTGGGGCGGAGCGGGTCGTAGAACACCTCGACCAGGGTGAGCCCCTGTGGGGGCGCGGTCGGCCCGGCCACGGTGCGATTCCGGGAGGCGAGCAGCTCGGCCAGCCAGGAGGCCGGCTGTTTTCCCCGGCCGATCCACACCAGACTGCCGGCGATGTTCCTCACCATGTGCTTGAGAAACGCGGTCCCCTCGACGGTCAGCGCCACTTCACCTCCGCTCACCCCTTCCACTGAAACTTTTCGCAATTCCCGCACCGGGTGCTTGGCCTGACAGTCCGCGGCGCGAAAGGAAGAGAAGTCATGGCGGCCGAGCAAGGCCGGCGCGGCCCGTTGCATCGCCTCCACGTCCAGCGGCTGGAAGACTTCCCAGTGCGTCCTCCTCCGCAGGGGGGAGCGACCCTTGCGATTGGAGATCAGATATCGGTATCGCTTGCCGCGGGAATGGCGGCGGGGGTCGAAGTCTGCCGCCACCTCTTCGGCCCTCACCACCGCGATGTCCGGCGGCAGCAGCCCATTCACCCCGCGCTCGTAGGCGGTGAGGGGCAGGCCGCGGTCGGTGTCGAAGCAGGCCACCTGGCCCAGCGCGTGAACCCCTCCGTCGGTCCTCCCCGCCGCCTCCACCGTCACCGCCACGCCCAGCAACTGTGAAAGCGCTTGCTCGAGTCGGTCCTGTACCGCCGGCCCGTTGAGCTGCGACTGCCACCCGACGTAGCCGGTGCCGTCGTACTCCAGCGTGAGCTTGATCCGCGCCATCTTGGGCCGGCTATACACCGGGCCTTCGCGGCGCATAGGGAGAAAGGCTCTGCCGCCGGGCGGCCTTGCCAGCGGTCAGATGTTGGCGCCGCTCCGGGGAGCTTTGCGTTGCGCTGGGACAGAGAGGGCACTGAAAGCATCGGCAGCGCGCTCGACGTCCTTCAGGTTCCGGGACGACCATACAAAGTCTTCCGTCTCATCGGAGTGATGGAGCACCACCCGGTACCAGCCCCCTTCCGCCTCCTCGACTCGAACCGACTTCACCCGATCCAGCCGGGCGAGCAGATGACCCACGCCCTGATTGCAGACAAACTGCACATCCAGGGTGCGACCCTGAAACCGGGGGACCGACAAGCAGCCCGGAGACACATTGGTCCGAACGAACTGGAGAATTTCCGACCGGGGGTTGGCAATCCGCTCCGGTCGGG
>JAYUUC010000217.1:0-2074 GCA_043755105.1 Myxococcales bacterium | reverse complement strand
GCGACCTCTCCCCGCGCGCCCACCACGGCCAGGCCAGCCCTGGCACCAACAGCAGTGAGGCCAGCAGGGCCATCAACACCCGCGGCCCCACCAACCAGCGGTCGAGCGCCACCCCGGTGACATAGGCGGAGATCGACATCGTCAGCGTCGCCAGCGAGGTGTCCGCGGCGAAGATTCTGCCCCTCAAGCGGTCTGGGACCCAGGTGGTGAGCAAGGCTTGGGAGAACGTCCAGTTGACCGACACCCCCATGTGGGCCAACCCGAGACAGAGCGCCGCCACGTAAAGATTGGGGGAGACTGCAAACCCCACATAGGCCACGGCCATCAGCAGAAACGCGAGGCCGATCGCCTGCTCCAGCCACTTCTCTCCATCGCCCTTGAGCCGACGCGCCACCAGCGGGCCCACCAGGGCACCGACTCCACGCGAGGCGTAGATCAACCCGATGCCCCGGGCCGCGCCGTTGCCCACCGGAAAGACCCGCTCGCCGAAGACGCTGAAGAGCAGCAGCGCGCCCCCTCCGGCCAATCCCCAGCACGCCTTGGCGGAGATGACCTTGCGCAGCCTCGGCTCGCGGGCCACGTACTTCATCCCTTCCACCAGGTCGTGCAGACCCAACGAATGCGCCCAGCCGCTCGGCCGGACCTTCACCGGCGTGGGCGGAATCCGGGCCCGAGAGAGGAAGAACGCCGAGAGCAGGTAGCTGACGCTGTCAACTTCGAACGCAGCTCTTCTCCCGAACAGGTCCGTCACCACTCCGCCGGCGAGGGCTCCGAAGGCCAGCATCGCCGACCAGGTCAAGGCATGGAGCGTGGTGGCCGTCACCACTTCATCCGGCGCCACCGAGGCGCCGATTGCCGCCGTCTCCGCCGGTTCGAAGAAGGCGGTCAACGAGAGTTGCGCGAAGGTCAACGCGTAGGCCAGGGCCGCGTCCTCCGCGGTCCTTACCCGTAGGAACCCCAGCACCACCAGGGCGCGCCCGAGGTCGCAGGCGATCATCACCGTTCGCCGTGGGAAACGGTCGGCCACCGTGCCGGCCGCAGGTCCCAGCAACATCGGGGGAAGGAAGCGGGCGATCAGCACCAGCCCCACCGCCTCACCTCGCCCGGTGAACTCGAGCAGCATCGCGAACAGGGCGATGGCCGAGAACCAGTCCCCCACCAGACTGACCAGCGCGCCCAGCCAGATGTAGCGGTAGTTTCGATTGCTCTTGAGCAGGGCGAGGTAGCCGGCCGACCGGCGCGCCCCCGCTGCCTCTTCGCTCACAGCTTCGCGGACGGAGCCTGAGGGGCCAGGCGAAGGTCTTCTTCCTGCGTGGGGTCGCCGAGGAGCTCGACCACCGGCTTCCCCTGCACCAGATGACCGGCCACCACGCGCTCCATTTTTTCCGGCGTCATCCCCGAGTAATAGGCCTCGCCGGGGGTGCCGAGCAGCTGGAAGTCCTCGCGCGAGAGCGGGTCGCGCTTGCGGCCCTCGTCCTCGCGGATCACCACGTTGGGCCCGAGGTGGCAGAGGCCATAGCAACCGCCCCGGTACGCATCGCAGTGCCCCGTCAGCCCCAACCGGGTGAGCTCCGCACGCGCGGTCGCGAACACCTTGTCGGCCCCGTTCTGCTTGCAGTCGGGACCCTTGCACACCGCCAACCGGTACTTCTTCATTGCGGGAAGGCTACGAGCTTTGGGCCGTGGACGAAAGCATCACCCCGGTCGCCTCTCCCACTTCGAGGCGTCGGTCATAGCGGCGCACGAACGGCCAGTAGACGAGAAGCCCCACACCCAGGTTGAACAGCTGCAGCACCACCGCCCGCCAGTCGCCTCCAGTGGAGAGGTACGCCCCCAGCGGTGCCGGCAGCGTCCACGGCATTTCGAGGTAGGGGCGGGTCACCCAACCGGCGCTGAAGGCGACATACCCGCACACCGTCGAGAGCACCGGCACGGTGAAGAACGGAATCGCCAGGGTCGCGTTGAGCACCACCGGGGCTCCGAAGAGGATCGGCTCGTTGATGTTGCAGATCGCCGGAAGCAGCCCCACCCGGCCCACGCCCTTGAGCTGCGCCGAACGCGCGCGGGTGAGCAG
>JAYUUC010000216.1:0-6249 GCA_043755105.1 Myxococcales bacterium | reverse complement strand
GCCGATTCCCACCAACGCCGAGCAGGTGAAGGTCGACTCCGCCACCCGGCGGGCCTCGGCCGATGTCCAGCTGCCCGACAAGGTCCACACCTGGCCGTACCTGGTGCGGGCGGAGTTCATCGCCGGTTGCGTGATGATCCTCGCTCTGTTGATCTGGTCGATCGCTATCGACGCTCCGCTGGAAGAGCCGTCGAACCCGTCGAAGACCCCCAACCCGTCGAAGGCGCCCTGGTACTTCCTCGGGCTGCAGGAGATGCTGGTCTACTTCGACCCGTGGATCGCCGGCGTGGTCCTCCCGACGTTGATCGTCGTCGGGCTGATGGTCATTCCCTACATCGACATCAATCCGAACGGGAACGGCTATTACACCTTCAAGGAGCGCAAGCTCGCGATCACCACCTTCATCGTCGGTTTCCTCGGCCTCTGGGTGGGGTTCATCGTGCTTGGCGTCTTCTTCCGCGGCCCGGGCTGGAACCTCTACTGGCCGTGGGACTACTGGGATCCGCACAAGGTCGTCCCGATGACCAACCGCGACATGCCCTACGCGCTCGGGGTGCGCAACGAGGCCCTCACTTTCCTCACCGGCCTCGCGGCGGTAGGCGCCTGGTTCGGGTTGGGGCCGCTGTTCTGGCTCTGGAAAAGCAAACATCCCCAGATGAGAAAGTTGGGGTTCGTCCGGTACATGATCGTCTCCTTCCTCTTCCTCAGCATGGGGGGAACGGTGATGAAGATCATTCTCCGACTGGCTTTCGGCATCAAATACGTCTGGGTCTGGCCCAACGTCTTCAACATCTAGAGGCAACAAACCTTCATGGGCAAGCCGGTCGAAAGACAGAATCATTCGCTGTCGTTCTTCATCCTGGCGATGTTGATCGCGGTGTGCACCGCGTGGTCGTTCTACGAGGAGTACCTCGGTAGGCGGCCGTGGAAAGACGTTCAGGCGAAGAACTCGGAGTACGAGAAGCAGAAGGCCAACCTCGATCTTCGTTTCGTCGAGCGCAGGCTCGAGAGCGGAGACATCAAGGTGGTGCTCGATCCGGCCAGGCCGGACTCTGCCGTCACCGTGACCGAGGCCCGCAAGCAGCTCGATGCGCTCAATCAGAAGATCGCCGCCGACCGTGAGTCGGTGGGCGGGCTGAAGAATGAGCTCAAGGACTCGGAGATCGTCGCTTCCGATGCCGACCTCAAGGTCAAGGTGCTCCGCAGCGAGGACGACGGCCTCTTCTATCTCCAGCAACACGCGCAGCATCAGGAAGCGCTCTCCGAGACCAACCGGCAAAAGCTCGAGACGGCAGGAAACAAGTCGGGCGCCGAGGCCGCCGGCCATGAGGCCGAGGAGCACCGCAAGGCCGCAGCCGCAGTCACCGAGAAACGAAAAGCGAAGGCCGCCGACATCAAGCAGGCGATGGTCGACGCCGTGACCGCCACCCAGAAACTCGACGAAGTGAAGGGACGGATGAACGCCAAGGTCGGCGAACGCGACCGCCTGTCTGTGTCGATCGATGCGGCGATGGACCCGGTGCTCACCGCCCAGACCACCTTGAAGACGGTGGCGAACAAGGGCTCCGAGCTGACCCAGTACTGGCTCACCAGCTACGACAACTCGGTCGACCGCTGCCAGAACTGCCACCCCACGGTGGACAAGTGCGGCTTCTCGCGTCCCCACGAGGTGCTCGCGGCGCTGGCTGCTCCCGACGCCAAACCGGCAGACGTGGCGACCAATTACTGTGTCAACCCCGACACGCTCGACAGCTTCAAGGCCACCGCCGACGCGGTGTGCGGCCTGGAGTGGGACGCCGAAGCATCGGAAAAGGGTGAGATTGCTCCCGACAAGGGCCGCTGCTTCGAAGGCGGCGAGAACCGTGCGCGGGTTTCGGAGTTCCTCCTCAACTACTGCGGACCCAAGCTTCAGGCGATCGAACTGCTCGGCAACACCCACCACAAGGTGGCGTGTCTCTCGACTGCTTCGTTCACCACCCTCGCCAGCTATGTCGAGGATCCAGCCCAGAAGGCGGGCGCCGACGGGAAGAAGTGGTCGGCGTGCGACCTGCAGCTCACCGCCACAGGCGACAGCTGCGTCGAGGGCGCCAACCATGACCACCTCCAAATTTGGCTCAAGGCCCATTGCCCCGACACTTCCTCCACCCTGAAGGGGCTTTCGCAGAACAAGAAGGCCTGCGCCTCGGGCGAAGACGGAAAGAAGCTCGCCGAGATAAAGCCGGTTCTTTACGACCTGCCGCTGTGGGCCCAGACCCACCCGCACCGCAACGAGCTGATCGGCTCGAACCACCCTGCGGACCGTTTTGGTTGCACCAGCTGCCACGAAGGCCAGGGTGCGCAGACCAAGGGCGTCGGCGGCCAACCCTTTGCGCACGGCTACGACGACCACTACTGGGATCGTCCGATGCTCGACCTGGTGGCGCACAAGAAGTTCCGACCCACCAGCTGGTCGGCCCCCAAGGCCAACGAAGGGGTGCCGGGCGAGTGGGTCAGCCACCAGAAGCACTTCACCGAATCGACTTGCGCCAAGTGCCACGTCGACGACGTCAGCCTGCCCTATGCCGACACCTACAGCGCCGGTCGCCGGCTGGTGGCAGAGCTTTCTTGTCACGGCTGCCACCCGATGGACGTGTTTGCTGACTACCCGAAGGTCGGGCCCACGCTGACCAACCTGAAGAAGAAGACGACCCCTGAATTTCTGATGGCATGGCTGCCGTACCCGAAGGCGTTCCGGCCGCGGACGAAGATGCCGAACTTCTGGCCCGAGGCGCTCGACGCGAACCGCAAGGTCCGCGAGGGCAGCCCGGAAGCGCAGCTGCGGCAGGACGAGGCGACCCGCATCGCCGCTTATCTCTGGAAGCACTCCGAGCCGGGAAATCTGCCCGCGCTGCCGGTCCAGGGCAATGCCGAGCACGGCAAGCTGCTGGTGAACCAGGTTGGCTGCCGCGGTTGCCACACCTTTGGTCCACTGGAGAAGCTCTGCACCCCCGAGCAGATCGCCGCTGGAAAGAGCCGTGGGACTGCTGCTGTACCGGGCGAGTGCGAAGTGGCGCGCAGCCTGTCCTCTTCAGAGGCGCGGGACTTTGCGCCCAATCTTTCGAAGATCGGCGTCAAGACCAACGAGCGGTGGCTGTTTGCGTGGCTGAAGAATCCGAGCGCGATGTGGGCCCAGACCCGCATGCCCAACCTCCGTTTGTCCGATCCCGATGCCGCGGACATCACCGCCTACCTGCTCACGCTGAAGGATGGGGGCGAGTTGGCCGCACAGCCGTTCTTCGCCAACGACACCTCGTCAGACTTCGACAAGGCCGCGGAAGAGGGCGGAAAGCTGATCACCAAGTACGGGTGCCCCGGTTGCCACGAAATCAAGGGCCACGAGAACGACGCCAAGATCGGCGCCGAGATGAACGAGTACGGCCGCAAGACGGTCGACCTGCTCGACTTCGGCAATGCGATTCCGAACCCCCGGCACCACAGTTGGTACAACTTCGTCGACCTGAAGCTGCGGGCGCCGCGCGTCTACAGATACGAGCGCGTCGAGACCCGCATGGCCCAGTACGACGTCAACGACGACGAGGTGGTCAAGGTGATGACCTTCCTCAAGTCGCGAACGGCCGAGAAGGTGCCTCCCTCGTACCTGCTCACCTCGAACGAGCGCCTCACCGCGATGGCTCACGGCGAGCAGACAGTCGAGTACTACAACTGCAAAGGCTGCCACGTTATCAACGGGCAGGGCGGGTGGGTGCGCGACACCTACCTCGAGGATGACCTCGCCAAGGCGCCGCCCATTCTGCAGGCCGAAGGCTGGAGAGTGCAGCCCGACTGGCTGTTCGGCTTCCTCCGCGACCCGAGCAACAAGCTCCGCCCGTGGCTCGAGATTCGGATGCCGACCTTCCCCTTCGCCGACGAACAAGCGACCTCGCTGGTGAAGTCATTCGCCGCGCACGACAAGGTTCCGTTCCCCTATGTCTCGGTCCGGGTCACCCCGCCCCAGGGCGCCGCGATGGACGAAACCAAGGCGATGGTCGCCGAGCTGCGCTGCTACGCCTGCCACACCTCGGGTGAACCCGCCCCGGGACAGGACCGGTCGTCACTGGCGCCGAACCTCCAGCTCGCCAAGCACCGGCTCCGCCCGGACTGGGTGGCCGCGTGGTTGAAGAACCCTCAGTCGCTTCAGGAAGGGACGAAGATGCCTTCATTCTTCAATCCCGACGACTTCACCAGCGCGATGTACCCGAAGTATTTCGGCGGCTCGCAGGAGAAGCAGATCGAGATGATCCGCGACTACATCATGACCCTCCCCGATGGGCCCGTGAGCAAGCCCCAGGCGTCGATCGAGCCGGGCATGGTCCGCGGGAAGTCGAAGCGGAAGTAGTCCCCGCTTTAGGTTGAGTGAAGGGGCTCGGGGCCAGGAGGCTTCGGGCCCCTTGTCGTTACGGGTGCCTCACGGACACCGCTGCAGGTGCCGTTGCGCAGCGAGGAGGCGACCCCCTTCCTTCACGCGACGCTACCGGGGCATCACGACCTGTCATGGGTCTCGGGTTCAGAAGAGGGCGAAGGAGGTTGCGCTTCAGCCAGGGGGGGCGAGGCACTCCGGCCCATCGTTCTTGGGCGAGTTGACCCGGCTGGAGACCGGGAAGGCCTCGAAGTCGTCGGCCGCGTAGGGGACGAGCAAGCGCTCGAGCTGAGCGTCGTCGAGGGACCCCGCGGCGAGCCAGGTGCCGTATTCGCGACGGGGGAGAATCACCGGCATCCGCTGGTGGAATTGCTCCATCAATGGGTTGGCCGCGGTGGTGACGATGGTGAAGGTCAGCAGGGGAGCGCCGCCTTCGCGCGGGTGCCAGCGCTCCCACAACCCAGCGAATGCGAGCGGACCGCCGGACTGTCGGCGGATGTAGATCGGCTCCTTCTTGCCCTCGGCGCCGGTCCTCCACTCATAGAATCCGTCTGCAGGAACCAGGCAGCGCCGGCTCGCCAGCGCTTGACGGTAGCTCGGCTTCTCCTCCAGCGTTTCGGCCCGGGCGTTGATCATTTTGTTGCCGATGCGGGCGTCCTTCGCCCAGGAAGGAACCAGGCCCCAGCGAGCCAAGCCGAGCTTGCGCATGCTCGAGCCGACCACAATCGGAAGTTCCTGGGTGGGGGCAATGTTGTAGCGGGCGAGCAACCCTTCGGGAGGCTGGTCGAGCTCAAACTCCCGCTGCAGCTCATCTGCCGTGGTCTTCAGGGTGTAGCGCCCGCACATCGGGACAGCTTAATCGTCGAGGGGCATTTCTGCAGCGGGAGTCCTCTGCCGCGGCACCCCCCTCGTAGAGCACTCCCAGGAACAGGTGCGTTACAAGGGTTGGGTGATTCCTTTTTCCTTCGACGCCGTCATCTTCGACCTCGACGGGACGCTGGTCGACTCGCTCGCCGACATCGGCGGAGCGATGAACCACGCCCTCGCGGAACGGAACCTTCCGGTTCACCCGCTCGAGAGCTACCGCCAGTTCGTCGGCGAAGGGCTGGAGCAGCTGGGCCTGAGGGTGCTCCCTGAAAGCCACGAGGGCCTTTTGCCCGGTTTATTGACGGACTACCGGGAGCGCTACCTAACCCATTTCGCTGACCAGACCGTGCCTTATCCGGGAGTCATCGAGCTGCTCTCGGAGCTGGTGAGGCGCCAGGTTCCGCTCGCGGTGTTGAGCAACAAGCGTGATGACTTCACCCGGGCCGTGGTGGAGGCCCTGCTCCCGCTCACTTCATTCCGTGAGGTCCGCGGAGAGCGAGAAGGCGTGCCCCGAAAGCCGGACCCCCAGGCGGCGCTGGAGATCGCCGCGAGCTTGAAGGTGGCCCCTCACCGGTGCGCCTTCGTCGGCGACACCGGAGTCGACATGCGCACTGCCACCGCAGCGGGGATGGTCGGGGTGGGCGTGCTTTGGGGGTTTCGAGACCGTCGCGAACTCGAAGGAAGTGGGGCCCAGGCCCTGCTTCGCACCCCCGAAGAGCTGCTCTCCCTCTTCCCCGCGACATGAAAAAGCCCCGCCACCCAGATTCGGGCGCGGGGCTTTGAAAGCAAGACGAGTCGAGGGCTACTTGGACTTCGCCTTGGCAACCCGCTTGGCCATCTCAATGTCCAGGGTGAGGGTGACGTCCTCGCCGACCACCACGCCGCCGCTCTCGAGGGGAGCGTTCCACTTGAGGCCGAAGTCCTTGCGGTTGACCTTGGTGGTACCCACCGCAGCGCGCTTGATGTTGCCCCAAGGGTCCTTCATC
>JAYUUC010000215.1:0-2080 GCA_043755105.1 Myxococcales bacterium | reverse complement strand
GCTTGGTGCGTTCGGCCTGCTCGCGCTCCCGAGCAGAGAGCATCTCCCACACCTGCCTGGGCAGGTAACGGTGCATCTTGCCGGCCTCTCGCGCGCGGGCGCTCCCCTTGACCGTCTGCCATTCCTGGGCGGTCCATTGATCCAGCGACCTCTGCGACCGAGTCTTCGGCCCTTTGAATCTTCCGCCCTGCTTCTCATATTCGAGCGCGAGTAGCTGCGACTTACGCGCGCTCCAGCGTCCCTTCGGTGCGCCCTTGTCCGAAGCCTTCAATTCATCCTTCAGCTGGGTCCGCAGCCGAGGACGGGTGTAGGTATTTTGGCGGTCCTGCCGCTTCTCGGGCATTAGGCCCTCCCGTGAACGCGAGCTCGCGTCCGGTCAGAAGCCAAAGCTATTCATCGTGAATCGCCCATGGGCTGTTCCCAGGTCGAACGAGCGCTCGACCCTGGGGCCATGAGTCGAAAGGTGGCGTTGGACATCTTGCTGCGCCGTCACTCAGGTCGTCCATCTCCGCAAGGTGCGGGTTGCCCCGCCCTGAAGCACTCCACCCAGGCCCTTGAGGTCGAAGCGGGCGGTCCTCACGAAAGCCTGCACCGCGTGGCTCATCGTGTTGGCGAGGGTGCGCATCCGGGCCAGGCGCTCCAGCGATTCACGGCTCGACGCCTTCGACGTACGGGCTTGACGCTCGGCCTCGGCGAGCTCGGCACTTACCCGCTCGATGAACCGAGCCTCTCGTTGCTCGAGCACCCGGCCAATCATTCGCATCAGATCGGTCTCGGCCTGGAACTTCCACGCGCTGGCTCCGGCACTCCGGATCCGGTGGACCACGCCCCACTGCTCGAGCTCGCGGGTCACCATCGAAGCCGCTCCCTTCGACAGCCCGAGCGCCTTCTGAAGCTCGAGCGCGGTCATCGCGGCGCCACGAAGATAGAGCAGCGCCCAGACCCGACCTTGGTTGGCCTTGAAGCCCCAGAATTCGATCGCGTTGCCGACCGCCTCGACGACCGAGGATTCCCAAGGCAGCAACTCGATCGGGGAAGCTGCGGCTCTCCCTTCCTGGTTATTCATTGGGCCTTGCTCCAGTTCAGGTTTTGCAGGGGGCCAAGCAGCTTCTCGGCAAGCCCCTCCATTGCACCCTCGGGGTCGCGGAGGTGAGGTTTGAGGAGGTTGAGTGCCGCAGTGACCTCGGCCTCGAGCGCCTGATGAAGCGACTGCACCCACGGGCCTTCGGCCAGCCGCAGCCCGAGCGTCTCCACCTCTGCCGAAGTGAAGGTGGGTCTCGCCCACAGTTCGGCGATCTGTCTGCCCAAGGAGGGATGGTCGGCGGCGATGGACAGCAGCGCGTAGGAAAGGTTGCGGTTCTTCAGGTCCGAGAACCGGTCTTTGCCTCCAGGCTCGAGCAGGTCCCGAAGGTCGTCGGCGAGCTGAAAGGCAATGCCGAGATGGAAGCCGAATGCCGCCAGTTTCTCCGCAGCATCCTCTCGACCGGCGGTGAGCGCCACCGCGCGCGCGCTCCAGGCGAACAGCGCACCGGTCTTGCCCGCCACGATCTTCCGCCACTCGACGAGAGTGAGATCGAGCCGGCCCCGGGCGTCCACCTCGCTCACCGCAGCCTCGGTCATTGCCACCACCGTCTGGACCGCAGAGGCGGACAGCGCTTGTGGGTACTGCTGCAGGCCAAGCAGGGCTTGACTCAGCGCCCAGTCGCCTGCGAGCACCGCAATCTGATTGCCGAACCGGGCATTGGTGGTGGGTCGACCCCGGCGCAGGCCTCCATCGTCCACCACGTCATCGTGGAGCAGGCTGGCGGAATGGATCAGCTCCGCCGCCACCGCGATTCCCAGCAACCGCGAAGAATCGACACCCAGCTCTTCTCCGAGGAAGCGGATCAACCGCGGTCGCAGCCGCTTCGCACCCGGCGCCAGGCTGAGATGGCGCGCAGCGACCGAGAGCAGCCCCGAAGACCCACTCTGGTCCGTCGGCGCCAGAGAGGCCGCCAGAGACCGTTCGACTTCACCGGTGAAGGACTCTGAGTTACTTGGGTTCTTCATACTGTTCAAATAGTTCAAGAGGTCTTGAACA
>JAYUUC010000214.1:0-6255 GCA_043755105.1 Myxococcales bacterium | reverse complement strand
CGACCCCGAGGTTCGTGAAGGAATCAAGGAGTACTCGAGCTGGCCCACGATTCCCCAGGTCTACATCAACGGGAAGTTCGTCGGCGGCTGCGACATCGTCCGTGATCTCGCCGAGCGCGGCGAGCTCAAAGCGATGGTTCAGGGCAACTGAGGCTCTTTCACCGTGTCCGACTCCGACGCCGATGAGAAGACTCGACGGATCGTCGACGCCCGGCTGAAGCTGCGGGAGCGTTTCTTCGAGAAGATGAAACAGACCCCAGGGCAGAGCGACCCTCAGCCGCAGGGCTCGGGGCCGCTCAATCGTCACGGGATGCCAAAGCTCCCGGTGGGTCAGCATCCGGCCAAGGGTTGGCCCGTGCTCGACCTTGGCATCAAGCCCGAGATTGCTGCAGAGTCGTGGTCGCTGCGCATCGATGGCGCGGTGGAAGAGTCAGTGACGCTCGATTGGGCTGCCTTTCGAGCGCTCCCTCAAGTGGAAGACGTGAGCGACTTTCACTGCGTCACCACCTGGAGCGTGTTCGATGTTCGCTGGGGAGGGGTCTCGGTGGCGACGCTGGCCGCGCTGGTGAGGCCGCTTCCCGACGCGCAATATTTGATGGCCTACGCTCACGACGGCTACACCACCAACCTCTCGCTCGAAGAGGCGCTCAAGGACGACGTGCTGCTGGTGCATTCCTACCAGGGGGAGCCGCTGCCGCTGGACCATGGCGGCCCGGTGCGGATGATCACTCCCCAGCTTTATGCCTGGAAGGGCGCGAAGTGGATCAACCGGCTCGAGTTCCTGATTCAGGAGCGCAAGGGCTTCTGGGAGGCCCGTGGATACAGCAACACCGCCCACCCCTGGCGAGACGACCGCTACTCCTGAGCCGGCCGCGCCCCAGCCTCCTCCTCCCCCCTTCTCGGAGCGGGTGAAGGGATTCCGCGCGCGCCACTCGGTGGCCGAGGCGGCGCTGTTCTTCCTCGGTGGGTTTCTCTTCGAAGTGGTGATGCTGGACCGGATCGACAGCCCGCTCGGGCTGGCGCAGCAGGTTGCGTACCTGGTGTTGCTCGCGGTGCTGCTGCTCTACGCGCTCAAGGACGAGCTGGGCAAGGCAGAGCCGGCGCCGTGGGTGCGGAAGGCCTGGCGGTTCAGCGAGGACGTGATCCACTTCTTGCTCGGGACGATGCTGAGCAAGTTCTCGCTCTTCTACTTTCAAAGCGCTGCAGGGCCAGGTCCGCTGCTCTTTCTCGGCTTCATCTTCCTGCTGCTGATCGCCAACGACGTTCCCCGTTTTCGAAAATTAGGTCACGTGGCGCGGATCGGCCTGTTCGCCTTCTGTCTCACGTCGTTCCTGTCCTATGCGCTGCCGATCGCCTTCGGCTTCTTGAGCAAGTGGCTGTTCCTGCTCGCGGTGGCGCTCTCGGTGGGCATCACCTTTCTGCTCTTCCTCGTCGTCCGCCGCTGGAGCGGGCCGGGGTGGGCATGGCGACGCTGGGTGCTGCCGATGGGCGCGGTGCAGGGCGCTTTGCTGCTGCTCTACTTCGCCCACGCGATTCCGCCGATCCCTCTCTCGATTCAGCAGATGGGCGTCTACCACGAGGTGGAGAAAGACGGCCCCCACTACCGGTTGCTCCACCAGAAGCCCTACTGGAAGTGGTGGCAGAGCGGGGACCAGACCTTCTACGCGCGCCCGGGCGACCGGGTGTTCATCTTCGCCCGCATCTTCGCCCCCTCGCGGTTCCAGGACCGGATCGGCTTTCGCTGGGCGTACCAGGACCCGAAGAAGGGCTGGCAGGTGGAGAGGGATTACCGGGTGGCGATCACCGGTGGGCGGGAGCACGGGTACCGGGGCCACGACTTCCGGGTCAACGCGCGCCCCGGTCAGCACCGGGCAGAGGTCGTGACGGACGATGACCGGGTGATCGGCTCGATTCGCTTCGAGGTAATCGAAGACGACAGCACCGACCCGCGGGCGTTTGTCGTCGATCAATCCTGAGGTAACAGGTGGCGGAGTGGCGCTGCGGTGGTGAGGGTTGTCCCTCGACTTCCGCCTGCGGCGACGCTCGGGATGAGCGGGATGGGTCACCGCATTTGATGGCCAGGAGTGCCCGCCGATGCGGCCCCAGCGTTCACTCCGAGCTTGTCGAGGGGCCTCTCCGCTTTCAATGCGGGCCTGCCCCTCGCCCTTCAGAGCCCGAACGGGTTGTGCTTCTTCCTCACCGGCGCCGCTTCCGCCTTCGTCACCGGCTCTTTCCGATGAGCTGGCTCGATCCGGGGCGCGGCTGCGGGGACCTTCAGCACCGACGTGAGGAACCGGTGCACCGAGGTCTGCAGCTGAGGATCGATGTCGATGAACTTCGCCCCGAGCCGCACTCTCTCGCCACTGGCGGTGGTCAGCGGGGTGGCGCGGACGATCTTCACCGTGCCTCGAACGGCCCCGGGCATCCGCGGGAGCTCGAACTGCAGCTTCAGCTCTTCCCCCACCGAGCAGGGAGCGTCGGTGAGAAGAGAAAGGCCCCCGAGGCTGAGGTTCTCCATCATTCCAGAGATGAACCCGTCGAGCCGGCGGACCTGAACCGGGGCGAGGCAGTCCACTCGCTGGTGGACTCTCGAACGGACCTCGAGACGCTTCGCCACCGACTGGAGGAGCTTGTCACCGGGTAACTGGGCATCGAGGGTCTCGACTCCAGCGCCGAGCTGCGCCTGAAGCGCGGGGCTGGCACAGACCCAGATCGGCGTCTGACCCGCAGCGGACAGCCTGGCGAGGCGCCCGCGGGGATCGGACTTGAACAGCTCACCGTCCACCAGCAGCAAATGCGGTGGGTTTTGCTTTGCCACCAGCTCGGCGGTGGCGAGGTCGTCGACCCAGTAAGCGGAGAACTCAGACCGGCTGAGCAGCTGAGCGGTCTGGGGAGGCAGCCGCCTACGCATTCCCACCAGCAACACCAGCCGAGGTCCCACCGAACCCAGGTGTGAAAGCATTCCCGCGCGCAACCCTTCGACATAGGCGCGGAACTCGCCCTTCAACGCCTCGGGAAAGCGCTCCAGCGCCACCGCCATGCCCGGCTTTCCGCCTTCCCCTTCCACGGCGACCGAGCGAATCACTGTTCCACTCAGCACCACCGGCTGGTCCCGGAATGGCAGCGACACCCGAAGTTCGACCAAAGATTGAGCCGGAAGCGGTGCCTGGGTGCGCACGAACAGCCCGTTGTGGGCGAGGTTCTCGCTGTACTCGGCGAGAATGTCCTGGGGCGAATGCATTGCCACCGGTACCACCGTCACCGTCTTCGGAACGGGAGAGGCTCCCGTGACGGGCCGTGCGGTCGGGCTCTTCGGCTTCCGCTCCGCCACCATCTCGGCGACCAGCTGAATCAGGGCCTTGAGGTCGAGCGGCTTGCGCAGCAGCTGGAACTGGCTCAGGGCTCCGGCGGCGTTCTTGAGGTCCCCGGTGTCCCAGGGCAAGGCCGAGACGCCGACGCACGGCGTCCGCTGGGTTCCTTCGCCCTTGCGCAGCTGCCGCAGCAGCTCGAAGCCGTTCATCCGCGGCAACATGATGTCGGTGACGAGCAGGTCAGCGGGCGACTTGCGGAGGGCAGCAAGCGCTGCTTCGCCGGTGCTGTACCCGGCGACCCGGTAACCGGCAGCGCCGAGCACATCGCTGATCATCGTCAAATGCAGACGATCGTCATCCACTACCGCGACATTGACCGGAGGAGCCATCGGCAAACTATACGCAGGTTCGACCGACGCAAGAATGTCGGAGACCCCCGACTCCGGCCTACAGATGAGACATGAGACGACGGGTTACTTCCGCTTCGCCTTCCACACCTTCGCCATCCACTTCTCCACCTGGTCGACATCCGCGGGGAGACCCTCGGAGAGATTGCGGAAGCCACGGGCGGTCACCACCACGTCGTCCTCAATGCGCACCCCGATGCCCCGATAGCGCGCGGGGACGGTGAGATCATCGAGCTGGAAGTAGAGCCCGGGCTCGACGGTGAGCACCATGCCGGGCTGGAGCTTGCCGAACTTGTAGGCTTCCTGGCGCGCCTGGGCGCAATCGTGAACGTCGAGGCCGAGCATGTGGCTGACGTTGTGGAGCGAGTAGCGCTTGTAGAACTGATTCTCGTTCGCGAGGGCAACCTCGGCAGAGGTAGGCAGAATCTTCAGTTTTTCCAGCCCCTGGGCGAGCACCTGCATCGCCACCCGGTTGGGTTCCATGAAGTCGTTGCCGGGCTTGACCGCGGCGAAGGCGGCGAGCTGGGCATCGCGGACCAGCTGGTAGATCTCCCGCTGCTCCCGGGTGAACTTGCCGCTGATCGGCAGGGTGCGGGTGATGTCTGCGGTGTAGAGAGAGTTGCCTTCCACCCCGGCGTCGAGCAAGAGCAGCTCGCCCTTCTTCAGCGGCCCGTCGTTGCGCGTCCAGTGAAGGATGCAGGCGTGCGCGCCCGAGGCGGCGATGGTGTTGTAGCCGACGTCGTTGCCTTCCACCCGCGCGCGGAGGTTGAAGATGCCTTCGACCTCGCGCTCGCTGCGGCCGCCCCGGAGCGAGGCAATCACGTCCTCGAACCCGCGCTGGGTGGAGTTGATCGCCGCCTGAAGCTCGCGCAGCTCCTGGGCGTCTTTGAGAAGCCGCATCTCGGAGAGCGCCTCGCCGAGCGGGCGATCGCGGTCGGCCTGCGCCGGCAAGGCCGCGTCCACCTGCTCGGAGATGCCGCGGACCAGCCGCCAGGGTCGGGGGGCCTGGCCATGAAGAGAGCCGAGGTAGGACGCGAGCTCGGGCAGGCCGCGGCACTCGTCGATGCCGAAGCGCTGCCGGCTCTGCTCGACGCCGAGGCGGGGCCCGACCCAGAGCTCGCCCTTGTTCCGGTCGGTGAAGAAGGTGGCGTCAGTTCGGCCAGGGTTGGGCTCGACGAAGAGCAAGTCGCGGTGGCCGCCGCCTTTTTGGGGCGAGAGCACGAGCACGCAGTCGGGCTCGAGGTTGCCGGTGAGGTAATAGAAGTCGCTTCCGGGGCGGAACCGGAAGTAGGTGTCGTTGGCGCGGACCTTCTCGTGGCCAGTGGCGATCACCAGCGTTTCGCCGGGAAAGAGCTTGGAGAGCGCCCGTCGCCGCGCCAGGAACGAAGCTGCTTGCTTGAGCTTCGCCACCGGTTTTTTGCTCGCCGGTTTCCAGTCGCGGAGCATGAAATCGAGCAGCGCCGCAGGGGCCTGGGTGTCGTGGCTGGCAGGCTTGGCCTCGGGCTCGGGCTCGGGCTCGGAGGTCACCGGAGTGCCGTTCGTCTTCTGGGGCTGGGTGGTCATCCGGCCACTCTGGACAAGGCGCCGACGGCTTTCAAGTCCCAGACGATACAACCAGAGGGAGCCCAGCGAGCAGTCCAGCAAGGTAAGAAACCGCCACCTCGGTCCGGAGAATCCTGGGCCCCGGGCTGAAGGGAAGGAAGCCGCGGGATTGCAGCAGCTCGACCTCGAACGGCACCCAGCCGCCTTCAGGGCCGATGGCCAGCAGCACTCGGGTTTCCGGGCTCGGGGCAGGCACTGAACCGCTAACCCCCGGATGCGCGAGGACGCGAAGGCCAGGCCCAAAGTGGGTGTCGAGCTCGTCCTCGACGAAGGGACGGAACCGAGCTCGGACGCTGAGCTCGGGGAGCACGGTGTCCCGGGCTTGCTCGAGGCCGAGGCAGAACAGGGCTTCGAGCGTCTCGGGCGCAAGGACGTGGGAATCGAAGTAGCTCTTCTCCACCCGGGCAGCGTTGACCAGCACCAGGCGGCGGACGCCAAGCGAGGCCACCGCGGGGAGCACCTTCTTCAGCGCCTTGGGCCGGGGAATCGCCAGCAACAGGTCGAGCGGCGCGCGGGGCGGGGGAGGGTCCTCGAGCCGGACCTCGAGCAGCAGTCCTCGTGAATCGTCGGCGAGGATTTTCGCCGCGCCCATCGCGCCGCCCAGCTTTCCCACCCGGAGCGTGGATCCGACCTGGGCCCTCAGGACCGCGCGGGCATGGAGGAGCCGACGGCCAGAGAGGCGCACGGTTCCGTCGGCGAGGAAGTCTTCGTCGCGAAGGAGGAGCAGGTTCAAGGGAGCGCTTGGGGGGCTGGAGGGACGCTAGAACGCGAAACAATCCGTTCAGACAGAGCGTGGTCCGCAGGACGAAGTCGAGGGCCGGAGCGCCGTGCAGGAAGCCCTCTCTGCCAATGTGAGTGAGACAGTTCGCACCCCGAAGTTTAGTGAGCAGGGCGATCGAGTGACCCTACATGCATTGCAAGACAAGCAGTCATCC
>JAYUUC010000213.1:0-2081 GCA_043755105.1 Myxococcales bacterium | reverse complement strand
GCCCGGAAGTCGGCGAGCGGTGAGAAGCGCGTGGCGCCGAAGGTGTCGGCCAGGACCACCACGGCCCGCCCGTCCAGGAAGTCGTCGGCGACGGCGTTGCACTTCTGGGCGACGGGCTGGGACCGGATGGCGTGTGGTCGGGAGGCAACCCCCGCCCTCAACTCCACGCGCGAGCCGGAGGCCGTGACCTGCGCGAACTGCTTGCGGTCGAGCGCACTCAACGCGGCGCTCACCACGACGAAGCCGGTCCCGACGGCGAAGGCGCCCGGGGTGAACAAGCCCGACGGCGCCGTGTGGACCGAGCGGACGGTGTGCCAGCACCTCTTCGCCAGGTCCCTCGGGATCCACGTGCCCGACGTCGAGGAAGCGCCCCAGGGCCCCGGGACCGTGACGCTCCGCCGGGACGGGCAGGGAGTGCAGCACGGCTGCCTCCGGAGCCCAGGCCTCCGCTTTGTCGAGCACGTGCCGTGCGACGCCAACGGCGCCGAGTTGCTTGGATGCAAGGCCAGACCCAGGGACGCCCAGGGCGGCTGGGAGCGTGACAACCGCGAGATCTTCGACTTCCTGGCGACCACGCCACCCACGCGGCTGAGCGCGACGGAGCTGGACCACGCGCTCCAAGATGCGGGCCGCTTCGCACTGCTCCGGTTTGAGCAACTGGATCTCGAGTCCGAGCTGAAGGAGCGGCAGGAACAGCTCGCGGACCTCATGGCCATGATCGGCAAGTTCCAGTGTGCGCTAGGGGAGAGACGTGCGGCGGCGTTCGAGGCGGAGGGTGACTTTCACACCGCGTGTCGCACGCTGATAGAGGGCGGGTTCGCACACCTGTTTTTCGAGGTGCCCGTGAACGGGTGGGTGTGCCTGGCGGACGCTTGGGACACCGCCACCCTCGACCGCGGGCATGGGTACGGCCCGGACTTTGAAGCGGTGAAGAGATCGGTCGAGAACCGAAAAGCCGCTGGGAAGTTCAACCTCGCGCAGAAGTAGTTTCAAGTTTCACAACCCCTTCATTCGGAGTGCCCATGTCCGCGACCAAGCGGCGGCGACCTCGTGCGTCCTACAGGCGCCGAAGTGCCCAAACTCAACCACCGATGTCGCCCGAGCAGATCGAGGCGAGATCGATACCGGAACCCAACACTGGGTGCTGGCTCTGGCTGGGTCGACTGGTCGGAATTGGGTACGGGCAGCCAGGCATCAGGGGGCGCCACATGCTGGCCCACCGCCTGAGCTGGATGGCCTTTCGTGGCCCCATTCCAGATGGCCTCTTCATCCTCCACAAGTGCGACGTCCCATCGTGTGTCAACCCGCTGCACCTGCGCATCGGCACTCACCTGGAGAACATGGCCGACATGGTCGCCAAGGGTCGCAGTCCTCGCGGCCCAGCCACGGCGCGGGCCCGCCTCGCGGCCCCCGCCGTGCCCATCGAGACCGGCGTTGTTCCGCCAGAGGGCAAGGCCAAGAAGCTGACCTGGGTCCAGGTGGTCGAGCTGCGCCGCCGGTACGCGGAGGGCGAGCGGCAGGCCTCGCTGGCCAAGGCCTTCGGCGTGGCCCAGTCGATGGTTTCGCGGGTCATTCGTTTGCGGCGCTGGCGGTACGACGCCGGCCGCCGCGAGACCTCCTGATTCTCGCAGCCCGCGCACTTTGAGCGCGCCACCCCTCACGCAGCACTCACCAAGGAAGTCGGAATGAATCTCGAAGAAGCCCTCGCAGAGAACGCGCAGCTGAAGGAGATGAACGAGAAGTACATCGAGCAGGCGGTCAAGGCGGCGCTGACTCTGAAGCGGGTTGTCGACCCGGCATCGACCACGCTCGGCCCAAAGGCGCGGCGGACCCCGGTCGCGGGTCAGGAGTTCGTGGGGGAGTCGTTTGAGGTGCATCTCAGCATCGACGCCAACGCCGATCTGAAGTCCACCCTCCACTCGGTGCTGCGCAACGGGAAGCGCGCGGGCCTGTTCTTCACACCCGCAGACGCGGTGCTCTACCTCCAAGCCCCGCGCCTTCTCGACTTGGCCCGGCTGGCGCAGAAGGGCTTTGATGACCTCTTCGCCTTGTCGGTGCTGCAGTCGCCCAAGCCGAGCGGC
>JAYUUC010000212.1:0-6261 GCA_043755105.1 Myxococcales bacterium | reverse complement strand
GTGTTGCGCGAGCAACACCCGCAGCTTCAACCGGGCCCGATGAATCTCGTTCTTCACCTTGGGCAACGACCACTCCATCACCGCGGCGATCTCCTCGTAGCCGAGGCCATGGTCGATGCGCAGCAACAGCGCCGCCCGCCGCGGGGCAGGAATTTCTGCGAGCGCTTCCTTGAGCAGCCCTTCGAGCTCAGCATCGAGCAGCAGGGTCTCCGGAGTGGGGGTGGGCAGGACCGCGTCCACCCTCGCCATCGCCCCGTCGTCGTCCTCCTCGAACGACAATGCCACCGGAGCGCGCCGCTGCTCGAAGTAGACGTTGCGCGCGATGCCAAACAGCCACGAGGCGACTCGACCTCCGTCCACCAGCTGGTCAAGCCGGAGATGGGCGCGGACGAAGGTTTCCTGAGTGCCCTCGTCGGCCGCCGAGGCATCGCGAAAGAGGTCCTGGAGAAACCGGCGCACCGACGGCGCGTAGCGCTCGAACAGCGCCCGGAAAGCCGCCGCGTCCCCCTGGAGGGCGCGCTCCACCCACGCGGCCTCGAGGCGGGGCAGCTCGAGCGCGGTGGGGGTCGGAACGGATCGGGGCATTCGCATCAGTGCTCAGGGTGACGCGAACCGCCCCCCGGTTTCAACCCCCCGACCCTTCAATCATTCCGGACCGTTGCGAGAGTCAGGGTTCTAGAGGTCGACCTGCATGCCGAGCTCGATCACCCGGCCCGGCGGAATTCCAAAGTAGGCAGTGGCAGAGCGGGCTGGTGCCGATGTCTCCGTTGACGATGCCCAGCGCGCCCAGGGCCAGCGCCAGCGGACGGGGAACGGCGTGCCCCGGGGTCCCCTCGGCCACGGGTGGGGCCACGTCGTTCACTGCGTCAGTTCGTGGAGAGTCTCGAGCAAGACCGAGACGCCGTCGGCGCACTGCTTCGGGGTGGAGTACTCGCGCGGGTTGTGGCTGATGCCGTCGTGTTCGCCGGGAACGAAGATCATCGCGGTAGGGCAGAGCACCGAGAGTTCCTGGGCATCGTGACCGGCGCCGCTGATGATCGCTTGCTGCGACAATCCGCGGGCGGAAATCTTCGCCGAGATCAGTGCCTGCACCTCGCGATCAAAGGCCACGCGAGGAGTGCGGGCGGTCTGGCGGGCACGAACTTCGATTCCGGTCTGCGCGGCGAGCGCGGCCCAGAACGCAGTCAGCTCGGCCTCAGCAGCGGCAAGCTGGGCGTCGTCGGGGTTGCGCAGATCGACGGTGCACACCACTCGCCCGGGGACGATGTTCACCATTCCCGGGAAGGGCTGCACCGCTCCCATCGTCGCCCGCATTTCCCCGTAGCGACCGCTCACCGCCAACTCGTGCATCTTGAGGTTGATCCGCGCCGCCATCAGGCCCGCGTCCTTGCGCAGGTCCATCGGGGTGGTGCCCGCATGGGCAGATTTCCCCTCGAGGGTGAGCTCCTGCCACGAGATTCCCTGGACCCCGGTGACCACCCCAAGATCGACGCCGGCAGCACGCAGGATCGGTCCCTGCTCGATGTGACACTCGACGTAGGCGTGCGGGGGAGGGAGCCGCTCGGGGTGCTCGCCGCGAAAGCCAATCTCGTCGAGCGCCTTCCCCACGCTGATGCCGTCGCGGTCCTCGAGCGCGAGCGCGGCTTCGAGCGAGAGCCTCCCCACCGCCACCGCACTGCCGAGCATGTCGGTGCCGAAGCGGGCCCCTTCCTCGTCGGTGAAGAAGGCGATCTCGAGGGGACGACGGGTGACAAAGCCGGCGTCGTTCAAGCTGCGCACCACTTCGAGCGCGCCAAGCACTCCGAGACAACCGTCGAAGGCGCCCGCAGTGGGGACGCTGTCGATGTGCGAGCCGGAGAGTACCGGGGCGAGCGCCTCTCGTCCGGCGCGATGACCGTAGACGTTGCCGATGCGGTCCACCCGCACCTCGAGTCCGGCTTCCTCGAACCAGCGCACCACCTGGCGACGCCCGAGTCCGTCGGCGGCGGTGAGCGCGAGACGATTGACGCCTTGAAGCCCGCTTCGCTCGTCTCGGTAGGCCCCGAGCTGGGCGAGAGCGAGCAGGGATCGCCAGAGGCGGTCGGGATCGATCTGAACTGCGAGTTCGGCGGCGGACATCCGGGGCCAGGGTATCTATCGGATCGAGGAGCTGAGTGACAGTTGGCACCGAGAGCTCAGCAGGAAATTGAGCGTCGAGTGGGAGGGCCCCCTCGACAAAGCTCGGGGTGAACGGTTTCCGTCTGTCGGGTGATGGACCCCCTGCCCCCCCGTTCGTCCCCAGCCTGTCGAGGGACCCGTGCCACTCTCCCACCGGCTCCCACCTTCACCCCGATTGCGTTCGGGCAGGGGGCACAGCGATTCTGAGGCCTCATGGATGAATACCGCGTACCCAAGCGCAAGACCTCGGTCGGTGTGCTCCTCCCTGGGGGGACAGAGCGCACCGTCGAGGTCTTCCTCTCCGAGCAGGCGGCCCAGCACGAGGGCGCCGAACGGCTCGACGATCTGCTCAACGGTCCCGACGAATTCATTCCTGCCTTCGATGTCGCGACCGCGACCTTCACCGTGCTCAGCCGCGCGGGTATTGCGGTGGCCCGGGTGGCACGGGAAGTCGACTTCGAACCCATCGACGAGCACACCTTGCCGACCGAGCACGAGGTCGAGGTCACCCTTCTTGACGGCCGCACCCTGCGAGGGGTGGTCTCGTACGTGCGGCCTCCGGACCGTTCCCGGCTCACCGATTATCTCAACGAGAACTCGCCTTTCATTCTGTTGCTTGAGATCGAGCACGTCGCTCTGGTCAACAAGCGCCACGTCGCGCGCATCGCCAACCTTTCCCGGTAATCCATGGCCAGACTTGATGCAGCAATCGACAGGCTCTTCAAGGAGTCGGGCAGCGAGCTCATCTTCGAAACCGGAAGCCCGCCCTTCGTCCGCGCGCCCTCCGGCAACATCAACCTGCTCAAGCTTCCGCTCACCAATCCGCAGATCATCGGCGCCGTCGCCGAGGTCATTCCCGCAGAGCTGAAGGGACGGTTTCCCAGCGAAGGCAACGCACATTTCCCCTACCGCGCTCCCGCTGGAGCGGTGGTGATCCACTTCGAGAAGCAAGGCGAGAAGATTCGCGCCCGGATGGTCCCGGTTCCCTCCGAGGCGCCACGGACGCCCGCGCCCTCCCCCGCCCGGGCCGCGACGGCGCCGACCCCGTCCCGTGCGGCACCTTCAGCGAGCGCTGCGGAGGTCACCGCCCAACCTCCTCACGATCCGCAACAGGCGCTCGCCGAGCTGCTCACCTTGATGTTGAAGCGGCGGGCTTCCGACCTCCACCTCGCCAGCGACGTGCCGCCCAACTACCGGATCGATGGGGACATGGAACCGGACCACAGCTACCCGGTGCTCAGCTCGGAACGGCTGAAAGCGATGCTGTGGACGATCGCCCCCGAGAAGAACAGGGCGCAGTGGGAAGAGACCAAGGACACCGACTTCGCGCACGAGACCGACGAGGCGCGCTTCCGGATCAATGTCTTCTCTGACAGGAAGGGCATTGGCGCGGTGATGCGGCAGATCCCCACCACCATTCGGAGTGCCGAGGAGATGGGCCTGTCGAAGCCGATCCTCGATCTCTGCTTCCTCAGCAAAGGGCTGGTGCTGGTGACCGGACCCACCGGGTCAGGGAAGTCGACCACCCTGGCCTCGATGATCGACTACATCAACGTCAACCGGTCGGACCACATCATCACCATCGAAGACCCGATCGAGTTCGTGCACCCGAACAAGAAGTGTCTGATCAACCAGCGCGAGGTCGGGGTGCACACCTCCTCGTTCAAGCAGGCCCTGCGAGCAGCACTCCGCGAGGACCCCGACGTGGTGCTGGTGGGCGAAATGCGTGACCTGGAGACGATCGCGATCGCGATCGAAACCGCGGAGACCGGTCACCTCGTCTTCGGCACGCTCCACACCAACACCGCGCCGTCCACGGTGGACCGGATCATCGATCAGTTCCCCACCGACCGGCAGGAACAGGTCCGGATGATGCTCTCCGAGTCGCTCAAGGGAGTCATCTCGCAGACGCTGTGCAAGAAGATTGGCGGCGGCCGGGTCGCTGCGCAGGAAGTGTTGCTCTGCACCGGCAGCGTCTCCAACCTGATTCGCGAGGGAAAGACCTTTCAGATTCCGTCCATCATGCAGACTGGCCGAGGTCTCGGCATGGCAACCCTCAACGATGCCCTCTTCGAACTGGTGAAGAAGGGACTGGTCGAGCCGAAAGAGGCGCTCTCGAAGGCGATCGCCAAGACCGAGTTCAAGGCGATTCTAGAGAAGGCCGGTCACAAGGTCGCTGACGCTTAGTCCCCCCGCACAAAAAAACCGGCCCCCGAGAGGACCGGCTTTGGGAACAACAATCAGCGGGCGGCGCTTAAGCGGCCGGTTCGAACTGGTCCCGCTGCTGCTGTTCCAGCTGCTGCTGTTGGATCTGCTGCTGCCTCAGCTGCTCGGCCTTGATGGCAGCATCGGAAACGGGAGTGGTCGGAGCAGTTCCCTCGTCACCGATGCCGAGCTTGTTGAGAATGGACGAACCGAAATCCACCACCTTGCCAATCGCCGAGGCCCAGAGGCCCGCGCCAGGAATCACGGAGAGAATCGGTAGCACCCATTCCTTGACCACCCCGAACAGCTTCTTGAGGAACCCGCCTGCTTGGCTGGCGACATCGGAGATCTTGCTGACGACCTGGGTCACCGTGTCCGCGACCTTCTTGAAGAAGCCGATCACCCTGTCGAGAAAGGAAGGCGGAGTGGCGGTCGCGGCGGGTGCCGAGGTCTTCGAGGCGTCGAAGCCGTCCTTGTACGACGAAGGGATCTCCGCGGTCTTGTTCCCCGTGCTGGCCTTGGTGTGCTGGGCCTTATCGGTGCTGGCGGCTGAACCAGAGTTTGTAGGGCTGACTTTGAGGGACATGGGCGGGGCTCCTGGAAGGACGAAAGACAAGCTTTGAAGGAGTATCGGCACCAGGGGTGCTGAAGTTTCCTGCACCTTGCATTTCATTCCCCAACTGTGTGCCGAAGTAGGCAAACGTAGGCGCAGGTATTCAATTTTCAGAGGAGAACGTCTCTCGGATAACGACTTGTTTGGGAAGCTCCCGATGAACTAGGACGCCAATCGTGTTCGGCCGGAACCGTCGTCGTGTTCCCGTTTCCTCGTTCCCTGGAGCAACCCATGGCTACTTCAATTCGTTCTCTCTTGTTGACCGCCGCGCTGGCCCTCTGCGCCTGCGCGGGCCCCGTGGGACCTGCAGGACCTGCGGGCCCTGCCGGAGGCGAAGGTCCCTCTGGCCCCGGGCTGCAGGCCGGCCCCAGCATCAGCGCCGTGATTCCCAACTCTGCAGCGGGCGGTCAAACCTTTGACGTCTCGCTGAGTGGCTTTGCCACCACCTGGACCTCGGCGGTGCAGGTGAGCTTCGGCGCCGGAGTGAAGGTCGACAAGATCAACGTCGGCAGCCCCACCGGCTTGGTGGCGACCGTGACCCTTGGCCGAGAGGCCGCTGCCGGCGTCCGCGACGTCACCGTCACCCAGGGTTCCGAGGTCACCACCTTCAAGGGTGGGTTCGCGGTCCTTCCGCTCACCCAGGTGACGCTGCTGGGCAAGCCGACCCAGGGCTCGATCACGGTGCTGCGGGTTCAGAACAACGACCCCGCCTTCGAGTTCGACACCACCTTTTCGAGCGGCTACACCAATTTCAGCGTGGACGTCGAACCTGCGGGCACAGTCGGAACGCTCTCGTTGATGCCGCGTGAGGCTCTGGTGTTGGTTGGTTTCGATGTCGATGCACCGCTCGGAGACCGCAACGTCACCTTCCACAACCGTCCGGGACCGACCGAGAATACTCTCACGCTGCCGAAGGCCTTCAGCGTCACCGCTGCCCCGGCCCCGACGGCGCTGGTCCCGGGGACGCCCACGGACGTCGTCCTCGCCAACCCGTATGACTCGGCGCTGATGACGTTCACCCCTGCTCAGCCCACCGGGACGTACGAGCTGTCGGTCACTTCCTCGGACCCGACTGCGCGCCCGACCTTTGTGCTGATGCCCAAGAGCGGGAAGTTCGCCGACAGAATCGGTGAGTTCTCCACCCGCCAGGCGCTCAACATCACCACCACCGACCTCTTCTACCTCGTGGTGTTCGATCTCTCCGGAAAGGCGGGAGCGACCTACAGCCTCAACCTCACCCCCTTCATCTCCTCGGTCGAGTCGGAGCCCAATGACACCACCGCCAC
>JAYUUC010000211.1:0-2082 GCA_043755105.1 Myxococcales bacterium | reverse complement strand
CTACCTGCTCGGGCTGCTGGAGGAGTTCGGCCCGGGTCCCATTCCCGGGCCTGGCGGCTTCGCCTTCTTTGCACGGCGAGAAGCAGACGCCTTCACCGCTGCCCTCTTCGTCGGCGGTGAGGGCAGCCTCGTGGTTCCCTCGTCGAACGACCCGACGGCCCTGAAGGCGCTGGCCGAGTCGCTCTCGCCGCGAATCGCTGCGCGCAGCGCGATGGGCGAAAAAGCCGCCATCGACGTGCTGCTGCGCGCGATGTTTTCCCAGGCTCCCGCCCGGGTGCTGAACCAGCGGCTCTATTCGGTGTCCGCCGATGACCTCGGGCCCTTCACCAACCCGACCCTGAGGCTGGCGACGGAAGAGGATCTGCCGGGACTGCTGCCACTCGCCGCGGGGTATGTGCGCGAGAGCCTGCTCCGAGACCCGCTCGCCGAAGACGCCGCCAGCTTCCAGCGCCGGGTGCTGCAGCGCATCCGCGCCAAGCGCACCTACGTGCTCGCCTGGGAAGAGCAGCTGGTGTTCAAGGTCGACCTCGGCAGCCGCTCGCAGCACGGGGCCGAGCTCGAAGGGATGTACACGCTTCCCACCGCCCGGAACCAGGGCCACGCCACCTTGTGTCTGGGTCAGCTGTCCCGGCATCTGCTCTCATCATTGCCGCGGCTCACGCTTCGCGTCGACGACCGCGGGGAGCCCCCCCTTGCCCGCGTCGCCCGGAAAGTCGGCTACGTGCCAGGCAAGGCGCAGCTGCTCGCGCTCGAAGGCTGACAGCGGCGCGGGAGTGCTCCTTGCGCCGAGGGCCCGAGGTCTGCGAAACGGCTGCTCCCGTGAGCCTTCCTTCTCTTCACCGCCCGCTCTCTGGCCAGGGGCCTGTCCATTTGCAATGCGCCACGGATCCGCGCTGGCTGCCTCTGGCGCTCTCGCAGCTCGACCTCGTGCTGGTGGACCACGCCCACTGCGAGAAGAAGGCGGCGGCGAACGCGCTCTCGCTGCTGCAAGCTTATCCCGAGCTGCCCGGCCTGCCCGGCCAGATGGCACGCATGGCCCGCGAAGAAGCCGGTCACCTCGCGAGGGTGCTCGCCCTGCTCGAACGTCGAGGGATTTCCTTCACCCGAGATGGAGGGGACCCCTACGCTCGCGCCTTGCAGGCGCTGGTGCGCACGGGCCAGCTGGAGCGGCGGTTGGACCGCCTGCTCGTCGCCGCGATCATCGAAGCCCGCAGCTGCGAGCGGCTCGCCCTGCTGGCGAACGGGCTCGAAGACGCAGAGCTGCGCCGCTTCTACGCTGAGCTCGCCCAGTCAGAAGATGGCCACCAGGCCCTGTTCTACCGGCTGGCAGAAAAGGGTCACGGTACCGGCGCTGCTCAGCTCCGGCTCGGGGAGCTTCTCGCTCAGGAAGCCGTGCTGCTTCGCGAGCTTCCCCTTCGACCGGCAATTCACTGACGTCCACCAGCGAACGCTCCTGAGGCCGGTATCTGGCCGAATCTGCACTCGCGCTAAAATTGTCTCGTCCCGGCGGCCAGGGAGTTCAAGTGGACTGGCCGTTCCCATGTTTGTGGATAGGTTGGGCGCCATGCTTCGCAAACTGATGGGTCGACTCACGTCAAAGGTCTACCCTCCCCGCTGGCTGACCCCGTCGGTCGGCAAGGAGGGCGCTGCCAAGATCGCCGTCCACGGCGTCCGTCATCGCTATCAAAACATCGACGCGCTGGAGAACGTCACCCTCGACATCCACCCGGGGGAGTTCGTCTGTCTGCTCGGTCCGTCGGGATGCGGAAAGACGACTCTGCTGTACGCGCTGGCCGGGCAGTTCGCCCCCTCGCATGGGCAGATTGCCATCGACGGCGTCCCGGTGAGTGGGCCCAGCCCCGACCGGTTGCTGATGTTTCAAGAGCCAGCGCTGTTCCCCTGGCTGACGGTGAAACAGAACCTGATGCTCGCCCTGCGAGGTCGCTATCCCTCGCGCGCCGAGCGGGAAGCGCGCGCCCATCACTTCATCGACAAGGTCCACTTGACCGGGTTCGAAGGCACGCTCCCCCACCAGCTCTCGGGCGGAATGAAGATGCGCGCGTCGCTCGCCCGGTCGCTGGC
>JAYUUC010000210.1:0-6268 GCA_043755105.1 Myxococcales bacterium | reverse complement strand
GAGCCCCCATGTCGCCTCGCCCGTTGGTGCTGCTGCTGTTGCCGCTCCTCGCCTGTGGTCAGCAACTTCCCGCCTCAGGATCGCCGGTCGTTCCTCCGCCCGTGGTGGCGCCGGCGCCCGCCGCGGTGGTGACGCTGACCCCGCCGCCCGGTCCCTTTCTCGACCGGGTCCAGATTCAACTCGCCACGGACATCGAAGCCACCGTCACTGTCAGTCTCGACGGGAGCGACCCCCACCACCCCGGCCCCGCGGTTCACACCGGACCTTCACCGCTGGCGGTGAGCCTGAACCAGACCGCCACCCTCACCTACTTCGCCAAGACTTCGGCCGGGACCGAGTCTGCCGTCGCCACCGCCCAGTACATCCGCGCCGGAGGCCCGGCCGGCTCCATCTCCGGAGTGGTGGTGGTGGGCACCTTTGCGCTGAAGAAGGAAGTCGGGCTGCGCACCGACGGTGCAGTCCAGAAGCTGGGCTCTCCTCAAACGGAGACCGAGATCCCCTTCCAGGTCACCGGGCTGAAGAGCGGCGACCACCGGCTGGTGGCGCTCTCGGACCGCGACGATGACGGCAACTTCATTCCTCTGGTCGACTACCAATCGGAAGCGACCGTGGTGACGCTCGACCTCAAGGACCCGTTCAAGGCGAGCGCGGAGCACGTCCGCCTCTTCCTCGGCACTTCGCCTTCGACGCTGGCCACGCTGAAAGGGACGGTGACCTTGCCCAACCCGGCGATTGCCCAGAACCTGTCGATCACCGCGCTCGGTTCTGACCTGCTCAGCGCGGGCCAGGACCCAACGCTGCTGCTGAAGGCGCTCCAGTCCGGAGACCGGCTGTTCACCCGGCCCGACCAGACCGAGTACCCGTATGTCATCACCAACCTCGAGCCGGGCCGCTACATCCCCGCGCCGGTGCTGACCGGCTTCGGGGGTGGCGGGCTGTCGCTCAACTTCATCGTCAACCCGTTCAAATCGGTGCAGCTGGACGCCGGCGACACCAAGGAAGCCAACTTCAAATTCGGTCCGATCAACCTCTCGGGAACGGTGACCCTGACGCCCGTCGCGACACCAGCCTCCACGCCTGCGAAGGGGTTCGTCTACGGCATCGTCGCCGCCAAGCACGCCAGCCTCGGCGAGGGTCTTCAAGCAGTGCTGATGCCCACTGTTTTCTTCCCGGGCGCCGCGGGCGAGCCGCTCAAGGGCAACTACGCCGGCGCCGCACTTCGCGACGGGGTCACCTTCCAGCTCAAGGCCTTCACCAGCCTCGACGCGCAGAACCCGATCACTGCCGCGCTCTCCTGGGCCATCAACCCGTTTGCCCCCGGCACGCAGGTCACGGTGGCCACGGCCGGCGTCGATGTGAAGAAGGACCTCACCGTTCCCTGATTTCAGGGAAAAATCGAACCTGAGGAAAACGCTCAGGCCGCGCAGGCCTCGAGCGCTTCCTCGGGGAACTTCGCGAGAAAGGCCGCTCGGGTGCGGGGGCTGAAGTGTCCCCGCTGGATGAAATCCCAGAGCAAATGGAGCACCGCCCGCGAGTCGGTCAGCGCCCGCTCCACTTCCGCCGAGTAGTCGACGTCGGCAGCATGGAACAGCTCGCGGTAAGTGCCGTTGGTGTAGCTGGGAACCGCGCGGGAACGTCCCAGCGGACTGCTCAGCATCAGCCCGTGGAGGTACATTCCCCGGACCCAGGAATCGACCTGTGACTTTTCCGGTGCCTCGCCCAGAGTGGCCTGGCTGGCGAGCCGGATCAGCTCGTAAAATCCCTTCCCCACGCCCCGGGTTGGAGGGCCGCCGCTCTTCAGTATCTGGAAGTGCGCCCGGACCTCGGCGGTGCCCACCACCGGGCGACCGTGACGCTCGCGCAAGTAAAACAAAGTCTGAATCCAATCAATGCGTCGGTGCGCTGCGCGATCGGTCTCGTCGGTGTTCCGGTGCCGCGCCACCAGCCGTCGCACCAGGGGGTGGAGCACCCGGTCGAGGCAAAGGTGGTTGAAGTAGCCGGCGAGAAAGGCCAACCCGGCCCCCGTTCCTACCAGGGCGCCGCTCGCCACCAGTTCCGCCATCTTCAGGCCCATTGCCACCGGCGCCCGGCCGTGGAACAGCTCGGAGAAGTGCTTCGCCTTGCCGCTGTCGACCAGGGAATTGAACCCTCCGCGCCAACCTTCCACTTCGGGCATGTCTGACAGCGCCGCCCCGAAGCGGGCATAGGCGAGGTCCTGGTGAAGCGCGCGCTGCAACTCGGGAGGAAGCCCTTCGGGCTCGGAAGCGAGGCGCTCGACCGCCGTGAGATGGACCAGGAGAGAAGGCATCGAAGAAGGCCCTAGAGCTAGGCAGCATTTCGAAGGAATGCAATTCGCGAATGAATCTGGACCCTTGCTACCCCGTGGCGCTTCGTTAGTGTGTGCCCCTCCCCGCCCCCTGCCCTTCTCGAGGAAGAACCATGAACTTTACCTTCGCCGCCGGCGACCCCACCCGAATCAAGGCGGACGTGCTCGTCCTCCCGCTCTTCGATTCCGAGCTCAGCAACCGCAGGCAGCCGCACCCGGTGCTGGCCGCCGCCGACCGTAAACTGAAAGGCCTGTTGCTCGAGGCCGCGGCGCAGGAAGGCTTCAAGGCCAAGCCAGAGCAGACCCTGGTGTTCCACACCCACGGCAAGCTCGCCGTCGACCGGTTGATCCTGGTCGGGCTCGGCGCTCCGGCGCAGTTCGAAGCTGAAGTGCTGCGGCTGGCCGCGGGGCGCGCGGTGAAGACCGCCAACCGTCTCCGGGCAAAGCTCGCCACGGTGTGTATCCCCGACTCGACCGATCCTGAGCTGGCGGTCCGCGCGGTGGTCGAAGGATTCGAGCTCGGCGGATACCGGTTCGATCGCTACCGCACCACCAACAAGGAAGAGAAGGCGGCCCCCCGGATCGGCCGGGTCCAGCTGAGCCTTCCCGCGGGCCAGGAGCGGAACAAGCCGCTCGACCGCGCCGTGACCCTGGGGAAGCGGATTGCCGACGCCACCAACTGGGCGCGCGATCTGGTGAACGAGCCAGCGGGAGTGATGACGCCCACCCGCCTTGCCGAGGAAGCGCGACGGGCGGCGGAAGCGGCCGGGCTGACGATTGACGTCAAGGGGCTCGACGGGATTCGCGAGCTGAAGATGGGGATGTTCCTCGGAGTAACGCAGGGGAGCCTCGAGCAGCCGCAATTGATTCAACTCTCGTACGTGCCGAAGAACGCCGAGCACGCGCAGCGGGCGCCGCTGGCGCTGGTAGGAAAGGCAATCACCTTCGACTCCGGAGGCCTCTCGCTCAAGACCGCCGAGGGCATGGTGGACATGAAGACCGACATGGCTGGCTCGGCCGCGGTGCTCGGAGCGATGCAGGTGATCGCCGCCCTCGCCCCGCCGTTTCCGGTGCATGCCTTCATGGGTGCTTGCGAGAACATGCCTTCCGGCAACGCTTATCGCCCCGGAGACGTACTGATCTCGCGATTGGGAAAGACCGTGGAAATCACCAACACCGACGCCGAGGGCCGGCTGGTGCTGGGAGACATGCTCACCTGGGCGAACGAGACGAAGCCGTCGGCGATCATCGATCTCGCCACCCTCACCGGGGCCTGCATCGTGGCGTTGGGCCACTACGTCGTTGGGGCCTTCGCGGAGCAGGACGAGATCATCGAGGAAGTGCTCGCCGCCGCCAACGCCGCGGGAGAAGCGCTGTGGCGGCTGCCGATCAGCCCGTTTCAGAAAGACGCGCTTCGCTCGGACATCGCAGACATGAAGAACTCCGGCGAGCGCTGGGGCGCAGCGATCAATGCGGCCGTGTTCCTGAAGGAGTTCGTCGGCAATACCCCCTGGGTGCACCTGGACATCGCAGGCCCTTCGCAAAGCCCGAAAGATCGCGGCTACCAACTCAAGGGCGCCACCGGCGTCGGGGTGCGTACTCTCGTCGAGCTGGTGCGTCGGCGGACGGCAGTCCTCGAGCAGGAAGAGACCGCTGCGCCGGTTCAGCCTGATGCCTCGAAAGAATCCACTTCCGCTGCGATGCCGCGAGCAGAAAGCGTCAAGAGGGGAACCGTCGGGAGGAAAGCCCCTGCTTCGGTCGCTGGAGCCACGGTCGTCGCCACCCCAGCCAGGGGACGGTCGCCGTCGGCACCTGTGGGCAAGCCAAGGGGATCCGGAACCGCGGCCCCTGCGAGCAAGACGGCGCCGCGAGGTCGAGCGCGGGCGGAGTAGACCGACCGTCTAGATTGGCGCGCGGGTCCACCGTTCAGATCCACCGTCTGATCCGTTCGTCTTGAGCGCGCGCAGAGAACCAGGCCGCGGCAAAGAAGTTCTTCAGCGAAAGGACCGGTGAGGGCGAAGGCGACCTTGTCCTCCCAGCGGGGATACCCAGCGACCGCTCAGGGCGGTCTGGAAAGCGCGACCGCGAGAGCTATCGCCGCCAACGACGTGACCCTCAGGTCGGCGACAAGAGCCAGCGCGGGATTGCCAGCGAGGAGCCGGAACAGCGAGCTGTCGATCCCGCGAAAGACCCCCAGCGCCGCTGCCGAGTACAAACACAGTCGGAGCCAGGCCTGCAGGTCCGCGCGTCGTGCTGCGTTCTCGCCCTCGATCGATACCGCCGATTCCGGCAGCTCACTCAACGCCGTCCGAGTTCCGTCTCTATCTCCGCGCAGATCGCCTGCGCCGCTCGCCGCGGATCGCTCGCGGTGTAGATCGGCCGGCCCACCACCAGCAGCGACGAGCCTTCGCGAATGGCCGAGGCCGGCGTCTCCACCCGGGCCTGGTCACCCACCGACGCCCCCGCCGGCCGGATTCCAGGCGTGCACAGCAGCACCTGGTCGCCGAGCATTTTACGCAATGCGCCCACTTCCTGCGCCGAGCAGACCAGACCGTCGGCGCCGGCACCGACGGCCAGCGCGGCCAGGCGTTGAACCTGGGCTCCCGCGCCCTCGGTCAGCCCCATCGCCGCCAGCTCGGCGTCCGAGAGCGAGGTCAGCACAGTGACTGCGAGGATCTTCGGCGCCGGGTAGTTCTTCCGCGCTGCGCCCCGCTTCACGCCCTCTGCCGCCGCGGCCACCATCGCCGCGCCTCCCTGGGCGTGCACGGTGAGCAGCGCCACCCCGCATTCGCCGGCCTTCTCCGCCGCCAGACCTACCGTGTTTGGAATGTCGTGAAGCTTGAGGTCGAGAAATACCTTCGCTCCCAGCGCACGAAAGGGCTCCACCGCCGCGGGCCCGTGCTCGACGAAGAGCGACAGCCCCACCTTTGCGTACCCTACCTCGGGCGCTATCTCGCGGTAGAGCGCCACGGCTTGCTCGAGAGGAAGGTCCGCCGCCAGAGCCAATCGGTCGCGCGCCGCGCTCATCCTTCCACTCCCCGTTGAATCTGCCGGAACTCGCTGGCCAGGGTCCCGGCCAGCTCGGGAGGAAGAACGTTCTTCGCCGAGAACAAGGCATAGGCCACGAACGAGTCGAGCGCTTCGTAGGCCAGCGCCCGCGCGATCGCCTCTCCCCCCTGGCCGTTGAGGTTGGCGATCAACCGGGGCACGTCGAGCAGGCCTTCATCCGAGAGCGTCACCCCTTCGAACGCCGACTCCATTCCGGGCAGCGGCTCGTCGAGAAACGAGCGCAGGTCGGCGAGGCCGTGTCCCGCACGAGTCATCGCCGTGCACAGGGTCTGCAACAGCGACCGGTAAAGCTCGAGTGCCGATGGCGCGTCGGCCGCACCTGCCTTCGGTCCCGGCGTCACCTGCGCCGGCGCCTCCAGTGTCAGCACTCCCTTCTCCAGGTGACCGTCGATGCGAGTGAGAAAAGTGAACTCGCTGCCGTCGAAGTTGGACTGAAGCACCATCAACTCGGCGCCCTGGGCCGCCGGCTTCAGCCACGCATCGAGGCCTTTCTTGGGCGCCGCGGGCCCCAGCGTCACCCGCACCATCGCGTCCAGCTTGCGCCGCAACCGCGAGAGCTGCTCTGCCCGCTTGAACCCGGCGAGGAGGATCTCCCGGGTCCGTTCCGGCAGCTTCACCGCGTCGTCGGGCCGCGGCCCTCCTTCGAGAAAGAGGAAGTGACCGTCGGCAAGCTCGAACAACCCGAGGACAATCTCCTTCACCAGCTCGGCGAGCGCTCCATAGAGCGCCGCAGGCGAGAGCACCTTGGTCCGGGTGAGCACCTGGCCCAACCGCTGGCCGGGCTCGACCTGCTCCAGCGCTTCGTCCAGCTGGTCGGGCGAGATCAACCCTCGCTGCACCAAGAACACCCCCAACCGCTCGTAGGGTTCGCTC
>JAYUUC010000209.1:0-2087 GCA_043755105.1 Myxococcales bacterium | reverse complement strand
TCTCCGGTCGGATCCCGGTGTTGCTGGGCGAGATCAGCTATCCCCTCTACGTCATCCACCAGGTGCTGATTCGACGGCTGCCCCTTCACGCCCGAGCGTACGCCCCGTATTCCGGGTGGGCAGGTGTCGCAGGCTTCGCGGTGGTGCTTCTCACCCTCTCGTATCTGGTCTGGGTGGCGGTGGAACAACCTGCGCGGGCCTTCATTCGGCGCCGCTGGGGAGGCGGAGGCGTACCTTCTCGCGCTGCCTTTCCGATGGTTCACGCGGTTGCTCTCGCAGCGGTACTTCTCGTGATGATGGTGCACGCCCACCTCGCCCACGCTCCCTTCGAAGCGTTACCCCCCTCCGGCGAAGCGATTTCTTTCGGCACGGCGGCGACGCTGGAACGCGCCCAGCTCGAACCGGCTCCGGAAGGGCTGCGGTTGCGACTGCAGTGGCGGTGGGGAGAGGACGGATCTCAGCCCACCGCGCGGGTGGCAGTGCACCTGCTCGATGGAAAAGCGCAGATCGTCTCTCAGGCCGATTACGTGCCCGCGGGCTGGCCGTCGCTGATGGCGGAAAACAAGACCTGGTCCGATGACCTGGTGCTCAGCCGGGAGCAGCTGGTCGGAGTGAAATCCGTGGGACTGTCGTTCTCTCGCCCCGGAGAAGATCCGATGCCGGTCGACCGGGGCACGCGCGATTGGGACGGCCATCGGCTGCTGCTCGTGGTGCCGACGGCGCGGTGACTGCGATGGGTCGATGCCCCCGACGCGATGCCCGGGCACCCCCGCACGGTTCAGCGGGCGATCGAGAGCTCGAGATTCATGTTGTCATTGTCCTGGAAGGAAACGTCCATCCGGTAGACGGGGCGTCCCTGAGCGTCGCGGCGCTGCGTTCCGTCAGGCGCGACGACCTTCTGGAGCAGGGTGCCGATCGCCCGGGACAGAGGCATCTGCAGGACCACATCCGGGCGCAGGCCCGGAGAGAGCCACTTCTGACCGTTGATCAGCGGATTGGCGAACCCGCCGTTTCCGCGCAGCTGAAGCGTGGGATTGCCTTCGATGGCGACATAGACGGTGTGGTCCACGTGGTAGGCAAAGCCGTGCTCGAGCTGGGCCGGGTTCGCGGCATCGGGAGCGGTGCCAAAATTGTAGCCGGCGACCGAGAGCCGATTGTCTGCGGTGAGCACCACCGGGGCTCGAATATCTGCAGTCGCGTGGGTGAAGACGCCTTCCTGGTGCCGCTTCAGGGCGCTCACATCAGCGACGGGCTTCCCCGTCGTCCACGGGTCAACCCCGGTCTTGCTCGCGGCGGAATCAAAGCGGGCGACTTCGCGGACCTGCAGCGAGGAGGCCTGGCCCTCGAGGACCTGGGCGGTGAGCGCAAAGCTGGCCCAGTGCCACAGCGAGCGGGCGGAGAGGAATAGTGGCTTCTTCGCCAGCGACATCACCGGAAGGTCGACCTGCGACGAGGGCGGCAGGGTCAGCGTCCAGCCGTCCTGGGAGCGCGACAGCGTGGCTCCGGGAACGGTCTTGCCCTGACCATCGCGCAAGGGGCTGTCGGAGTTGATCACCCCGTTTGCTCCCAGCGGGCCGAAGGTCGCCGCCACTTCCACAGCGTTGAGGCCGAGCTTGATTGGCGCCGACGAGGTGTTGGTCCACCGAATCCCCAGGGTGGCGGCCGAGTCGAAGTTGGCGCTGGAGTGAGAACCGCGAATGCTGAAGGTTTGCGCCGGCGGCACCAGAGGTCGGGCGGGGTCACGGGAAATGTCCCGAAAGGTGTTTCCCAGCTGTCCTGGCCAGAGCGTCTCGTGGTCATTGAAGAAGAGCACCGGCGTGCCGGGATGGGTCAGGTCGGGTGAAAATCGGGGACTGACGGCTTTGCGTGCAGCGATGTCAGCCTGCTGAGACCCGGTCAGGGTCAGCATCTGCATTCCGTGGGTCAGGTGAGCAGGAAGGGCGTTGCCGGCCATCGCACTCAGCACGCTCTGGAAGCTGTCCAGAAACGAGGGCGAGGGTGCGGTGGCTCGCGCGGGCGCGGCAGACGGAGCCGCGGGTTTGTGGGCCGGGGGCGGGGGAGAAATGCCTCCGGGGCCAAGGTAGGTG
>JAYUUC010000208.1:0-2088 GCA_043755105.1 Myxococcales bacterium | reverse complement strand
TCGGCAACGGTGGCCTCTCCAACGACATCTTCGAGGCGGTGCTCGGCAAGCCGGGCGAGCAACAGTACGTCGACGAGACCAGCGCCGGTTCCTCGTGGGCCTTCATCAAGCGTTCGATCGACGCGGGCCTTCCGGTCTCCGCGGGCACCTACGGTGACAGCGAGGAGGCGCGCTACACCAATACCGGCGTCTACTCGGACCACTCGTACTCCGTCCTCGGCTACGTGGAGAAGAACGGGAAGCGCCTGGTCAAGCTCCGCAACCCATGGGGAGAGAGCGAGCCCGCTGGCAACGGCGACAACGACGGCGTCTTCGAGCTGCCGATCGAAGACTTCGTCAAGCTCTACTCGTCCCTGATGTCCGTCCGCGCGAACTGAAGCCCTTCGCCCGTCTCCCCACCCCTGGAGCTGTACGGGCACTCCGACGGCATTCGTAAAAGAGTTGGACGAAGCGGGAAGGCAACTGCTCGGAAGCCTGCTTCGAGAATCCCCCCAGCCTTCAACCTGCCCCCACAAACCGAGGATTCTCAATGCCTTCCATCAACGACCGGCGCCTTGCTTCCCTCTACACCGGACTCGAAACGCAGCGGAAGACCACCCCTGCGCTGACCATCGGGGGCAATCAGGTGGTCAGCATCCTCGCCGAGATTGGCGACCGTGCGGACCTCACCCCCGCTGCGCTGACGAAGCAGCTGAACGCTGCGAACATCACCCGCGCTCAGCAGGTGGCGCTGGTGAAGAAGGGGATGACCGCGGAGGAGAAGGTCGACCTCGCCTCTATCCTCGACCAGGGCAGCATTCCTCTCGAGGCCGATGCGAAGAATTTCATCGAAGCGGTGCTCGACCGCGCGCCGGTGAATCCGGGCGGCCCGCTGACCATCGTCGGCGACCAGAAGAACGGCCTCAGCGGCACCGCGAAGCCAGGCGACCAGATCGAAGTCATCAACCTCACCACCGCTCCCGGCGGGCGGCTCCACATCGATGACACCCAGGTGATTGCCACTGCTGACGCCTGGGGCAAGTTCAACAATGCCAGTCTCTCGGGCGCCCTGCAGGGCGACGTGATTCGGATGCGCGCCCGTCACAACGACGGCACCACCGATGAGTGGGTGACCCTCAAAGCCACTGGCCTCGACACCCAGGACACCCGCAATGCGATGGTGGCGCTGTTCCGCATCGGCCTCGCTGACGGCGGCTCCGGAAAGATTGCGGTCACCAACATCAACGAGGGTCGGCAGATCTCCGAGCCCGGCGCGAAGATGCAGTTCACCAACCTCAGCACGGGTGAGAAGACCCCGATCACCCTCGACGACAACGGCACCTTCCCCGCCGATCTCACCCTCAACGGTAAGGCTGGGGACGTGATCGTCGTCGCCGCTTCAGACGGCGTGAACAACGCCGATTTCTCCACCGAGGTGGGCCGGCTTACCATCGCCGGCTCGACGACCGTCACCGACCTGGTTCCGGACCCCACGCTGCACAAGGACGAGCTCGACGACAAGGGCCAGCCCAAGTTCGACAAAGCGCGCTTCACCGGACCGCTCTTCGTCGACGGTCCCAGCCCCTCGGACGTCGCGCAGGGTCAACTGGGCGACTGCTACTTCCCCTCGGCGATGGCGGCGCTCGCTCAGAAAAACGGCGAAGCGATCAAGAAGATGGTGAAGGACAACGGAGACGGCACCTACACTTTCACCTTCCAGAACAAGGAGTTCTGGGACACCCAGTACACCTCCGAGTCGGTCAAGGTCGACGGCGACCTCTTCGTTCGTTCCTGGGGCGGGCCGCTCTACGGTTCGAGCGTTGGCGACAAGAGCCTCAAGGGAATGGAGCTGTGGTTCCCGCTGGCCGAAAAGGCCTACGCCACCTTGAAAGGCGACAGCTACGACAACATCGGCAACGGCGGCCTCTCGAGCAACGTCTTCGAAGCGGTGCTCGGCAAGCCCGCCCTTTTTCAAGACGTCACCGAGGACAGCGCCGACACCTCCTGGTCGCTGATCAACACCTCGCTGGATGCCGGGCTGCCCGTCTCTGCAGGCACCTATGGAGAGGACGAGAAAGCCCGCTACACCAACACCGGCATCTACGCCGA
>JAYUUC010000207.1:0-2090 GCA_043755105.1 Myxococcales bacterium | reverse complement strand
AGTTCATGTTCGCGATGCTGCGACAGGTGGACTCGAGCCTGCTCGACGAGTGGGAGCGACTGCGCGACCCTACCCGCCTTGCCCCCGAGCCGGTGCTGTTGCCCGACGGCCCACCCCGCCCGCGGGACCTCACTGCGGATCCGCGTGCGCTCGGCGCCCGGGTCCGCAACGAGCTGCACCGGTTGCTCAAGGCGCTCTCGGTGAAGGACTACGTCGAAGCAGCGGCGTCGCTCCATCCCGCCGATGGCTGGACCCCCGAGCTGCTCGAAGCGGAGCTGGCGGCGTACTGGGCATCGCACAGTGCCATCGACGTCACCCCCGCGGCACGCAGACCGTCGCAGACCTTCTTCACGCCCGACGGGCCGAAGCGGTGGAACGCGCGGCAGCGACTGGTCGACCCGGAAGGCGACGGAGACTGGATGATCGATTGCGAGGTCGACCTCAGCACGCCGCCCGAGTCGGACGAGCCGCCGCTGATTCACCTTCGCCGCGTCGGCACCTGAACGGCTCGGGCCAGGGGTTCAGTCGGACTGCCAGACATCGTTTCTGAGACCCGCCCAGCACCCACAGCCGGCCCTGATACGAGCGCGTGGAGTGGTACGCGCGAGGGGGCAATCGGTTTGAGGACGCCACTTCCTCCCAGGTCTGCGCTGGGCTCAGACGCCAGACGTCTCCCAGAGAGCCGTTCCAGCAGGGCGTCATCCGCGATTCGCCATCGGCTCGACTAAGCTCGCGGGGTGAAACGAGCCCTGTGGATCCTGTTTTTCCTGTCAGGTTGTGCCACCTCTCCGCTTCGCCCCGAGCACCACGCCATGGAACTTCCCCCCATCGTTCAGACCGGAGCCGCGGTGTTGCGCGTCCGCGCCGCCGAGATTCCTCCAGAGCGCATCAGCTCGCCGGAGATCGATGCGCTGATCGCCCGCATGGTGGAAGCGATGCGAAAGGCTCCCGGCGTTGGGCTTGCTGCTCCTCAGCTCGGAGTGTCGCTGCGGGTGTTCGTGGTGGAAGACCCCTCCGAGCTTCAGGCGGCGCTCAGTTCCGCGGAGAAGGCCGAACGCGAGCGGGGCCCGGTCCCGTTGAAGGTGTTCATCAACCCAGTGGTCACTCCGGTAGGAGACGACAAGGTGACCTTCTTCGAAGGTTGCCTCTCGGTGGCGGGCTATGCCGCGCTGGTGACGCGCTTCCGCGAGGTCGAGGTCTCGGCGCTCGACGAGAAGGGCAAGCCGGTGGTGTGGAAGGTCCGAGGCTGGCCCGCGCGCATTCTGCAACACGAGATGGACCACCTCGAGGGGACTCTCTACCTCGACCGGATGCTCACCCGCAGCTTCGGAACCTCGCTCCAGGTCAAGGAGCGATTCGGCGGCAAGCCGGTGGCGGAGGCACTTCGCGAGGTCGAGTCTTCGAAGCGAGGACGCTCGCCATGAATGACGCCTCTGGACAGCAACAACGAGCGATCTGGTCTGCCTCGGTCGACGCCTGGCGCCGCATCGACGCCATGGAGGCGCGGCTAACCCGCCCGGTCAGCGAACGAATGCTTGAACTGGCGGGAGTGGCGAAAGGAATGCGCGTCCTCGACATCGCCTGCGGCCGGGGCGAACCGGCATTGCCCGCGGCCCACCGGGTGGGCCCGACCGGCTCGGTGCTTGGAATTGATCTGATTGAAGGGATGCTCCCGATGGCCCGCGAACGGGCCGCGCGCGAGGGACTCACTCAGGTCGAGTTCCGCGTCGGCGATGCCGAGGCGCTCGAGGTGCCTCCTGATTTTTTCGACGTGGCCACGGTTCGCTGGGGCCTGATGTATCTCCGCTCGCCGGAGCGAGCAGTGACCGGCCTGTTCCGCGCCCTCAAGCCTGGCGGGATGCTCGCGATCGCCTCCTGGGCCGAGCCCGAACGGGTGCCCTACTTCACGCTCCCACGCCGAATCCTCGGCCTTTACCGCGAAGTGCCCGCGCTCGACACCACCGGCCCGGGGACCTTCCGACATGCCGACGCCGCCCAACTCGACGGGTTGCTGACCACCGCTGGCTTCACCGACGCGGCTTCTGAAGAGCTCGAGATTCCCGTGGTCGACGGCTCCAGTGGAATGGACA
>JAYUUC010000206.1:0-2091 GCA_043755105.1 Myxococcales bacterium | reverse complement strand
AGCCAGAGGAGCGCAACACGCTGTTGCTCCGCGCTCCTGCCGTCTTCGGCGACCGCGACGCACTCATCGGGAACGAGTACGTTGAAGGCGCTCGCTGCCTCCTCCCCGCCTGGCTGCTCAGCTTCGGGGCGGAATTATTCCGGAAGGAATGGCAGGAGGATGCCTCGCTGTGCCGCGCGCTGGCCCTTGATGCTTCTCGTCGCTCCGCCTGCAGCGCCCGGCTTCGCGCCGTCGACGAGCTGTCACTGGAGGAGCGGCTGCCGAAGTTATTGAAGGCTTCCGAGATCACCGCCGCGCTCGTCACCCCGCGCTACTTACGGTTGCTCACCAACGCCGCCGGAAAGTCGATCACCCGGGCACAAGGACAATCCGGTCCGACAGAGTCCGACCCCGTGGCGCTTTTTCACGTGCTGGAGTCGGAGGTGTTCGCACCGTTGCCTCGGTCGAATTGATCGGCCTCAGCCAAGCCGGTTGGAGCTTGTGCACCAGCACTTCTTGTTGTTCTTCCCGCAGCAGGCCTCGGAGAACCTCTTTGCGGACGAGGCAAATGCCGCGCGGTTCCGAGGCACACACTCCCTCCTCCACCCACCGCGAAAAAATCCGGTTGACGGTCTCGCGGCGAAGGCCGGTGGCGCGCCCGACCTCGGATTGCCGCACGGGAAGCCGTCCTCCGGTTGAGGCCTGCGCGCCTTCGAGGACAAAGAGCAAACCAAGCAGATACCGGGCAAGGGCTTCATCCGGAGCGGCCAGTTGCTGAACCTTCCACGAGTTGATCGCGCCGAGGAACCGCCAGGAAAGCTCCCGGTAAAGACCCAGCGCCACTTCGGGCGCAATCATCACCAGCCATTCGAGGGTCTCCGCGTCGAAGCCCAGCGCGGTGGTGGGGATCACCGCCACTCCGGTGCCGCTCCATGGTTGCCCATGGAGGACCTGACACTCGCCGAGAAAGCCGGGAGCCGGGGCCAAGGCACAGACGAAGCCCCGCTGAACACCGGCGAGGGGAAGTTCGATCTGAATGATGCCTTCGAGCAGCACGAAGACCTGTCGGGCCTGTTCCCCCGCGACGTAGAGCGTCTCTCCCGCTTCGAGATAGACACGGGTGCCCCGGCTGAGCAGACGCTGGCGGACCTCGTCGCTCGCCAGACCGAACAGCGGGTGGCGGGCGAGTCGTTCTGAGACGCTGAGGGGGGGCATCACTTTTGAATTGTCGCCATTCGCGGCCGGCAGTTGCGGCGGAAGCGGGGCTTCCACGTCCGCTCGCGTTGCCCCCGGCGAACCCGGTAAAAGGTCTCGGAATCCAACGAGATCGGCTTGCCCTGTCGAGGCCCGTCGAAGGCGCGGTAGGATGGAGCCGAATGAAGGTCAAGGTGCCTCCCGGTCCCGCTCCGCCCAAGCTTGAGAAGAATCAGGCAAATCCGGCTTCGGGTGAGGCAGCGGGTCCGTCTTCACAGGGAGATATCCACACCCAGTGGCCGCGCTCGCTGAACGTGTTTCGCGGGGATTTCTACCACCAGGGACCCCGCCCACTGGACCTGTATCGCACTGTCCATTCGGAGGAGGGCGACCGCTTCTCGGTCTCGGTGCCTGGCTTCGAACGGGCGCGCCAAGCGCTCCTTGCCTGGGCCCGGGTGGCAGGGTTCACCCCCTTGCCCGGTCCCGCAGAATTGCCATCGCTGGCGGCGATGCTGTCTCAGCGGCGGATTCTTGCGGACACCGAAGAAGGGCAACTGGCGCTCGATGCTCTTCAGGCGACCGGAATGCTTGGGGCCTGCAATCGCGACCTGGTCGACGCTCTGGTGAAACAGCTGGGCACCTCGTCCCTGGAGGGTGTTCACGTCGTCTACAATGGCCACGCGACCCAGGAAAAGATTGCGCTCAAACCCACCCTGGAAGCGCTCGGAGTGTCCTCCCTCTCGACTGCGTTCATGCCCAACAGCGGCAGCAACACGATGGAGAGCCTGTTCCGGGGTCAGCTCGTCCATCACGGAGGGGTGGAGCGGCGCGAGCCCGGGCTCGACCACCGCGCCGATGTCGCTGCTCAGGAGTTGCGAGGTCTAAACCTGATCAAGCAGGCGGCGGACGATGCTGAGC
>JAYUUC010000205.1:0-2094 GCA_043755105.1 Myxococcales bacterium | reverse complement strand
CTACCATGCACTCGAGGCCGCCCATACCTGTGCTCAGTACCGCCAGGACTCCGAGCTGGAAGGAAACGCGGAGTTGATCCAGTTCTTCGATGAGGTCATTGCTCGCAACCGTGAGCTCGCCGATCGGGGCAAGGCGCTGCTCGCTACCTGGCTCGCTGAGGGCAGAAAGTCCCAGCCGGCGCCGACCCAGCACTTGCCGTCGACCCCCTCTGCGCACTGACGTTCACCGGTACGGGCCTCGCCCGAGGCATGTGCGCGCAAAGGACCGGCAGGTCAATCGAGCGACGCGCCCTGTGCCCGAATGGGGACGGGGCCGGCGAGCAGATGACCCAGTTCTGAAGGTTCGATTGCGCCTGTGCAGGGCGACCCGCACTCTTGTTGAGAGTGGCCCGGCGAGGCGACGCCGTTGCCGCATCGCAATCACGCAGGTGCAGTTGCACGATGAAGGTGTGCATGGCCACGACCGGGCTGGAGTCAGAACGAGGGGCCGCTCAGGCAAGAGTCATGGGGGACCTGTTGCTGCCTCCCGACGCTCGGGAGGGCCTCGAATCGCTGCTCGCGAACTGTCCGGTGGGGATGGGCGTGATCAGCCGCGAGCTGCAGCTGGTATGGCTCAACGACCCTCTCGCCCGGATCGAAGGCAAGAGCGCAGCCGATGCCCGGGGTCGCACCCTGACCGAGTTCCTTCCCCAGCTTGCCCCCCTGCTCACCCCGTTGCTGTTCAAGGTGATTCAGGGCACCGAGGCAGTGGTTCAAGACGAGCTCGAGATCCGCAGCGCGTCGGCTCCCTCTGAATTCAAATGTTGGCAGGTGCGCTGCTTTCTCATCCCTTCCCGGGGCGAGGCGCAGGTGGGGGTGACCCTGACCGAGACCACCACCACCCGCAGGGCAGAGGAGCGGCTCGGCTCGGAACGGTCGCTGCTGGAAACGGTGCTCAACCAGATGCCGGTGGGGGTGGTGATCGCCGAGGCCCCGACCGGAAAAATTCTACTGATGAATTCCGATGTGAGCCGGATCTTCAAGATGCCGATTCTCTCGCGCGAAGAACTCCCCACCCGGGTGTCCGAGTATCCCCACCTTCGCTTTCGCGACCGTCGCGGCAGTCCCTTGCCGCTCTCCGAAACCCCGCTGCTTCGGGCTCTGACCGAGGGGGTGGACACTCCCGAGTTCAACTTCGACCTGGTGCTCGACGACGGCCAGCTCGCCCACCTGAGAAGCAGCGCTGCCGCGGTCCACGACCGAGAGGGAAGGGTGGTGGCGGCGGTCGCCACCTTCACCGAGGAGACGAAACGGATCAACGACGAGAACGCGGTTCGGGCCAATGAAGAAAAGCTCCGCCTGATGGTGGAGGACCCCGAGGGCTACGCCATCTTCATGCTCGACGCCGACGGCAAGATCGGCAGCTGGAACAATGGCGCCGCGAGGATGCTGGGATTCAGCTGGGAAGAAGCAGTGGGCCGTTCCCATGCCTTGTTCTATCCCGAGGAGGACGTGCTTCTCGGGAAGCCCGAACAGTCGCTCAAGGTCGCCGCCGAGAAGGGCCGCTACGAGGTTGAAGGTTGGCGCATTCGCAAGGACGGGACGCGCTTTCGCGCCAACGCGGTCTTCACTTCCCTTCGAAACCCCGATGGCTCCTTGCGGGGCTTTTCGAAGATCGTGCGCGATGTCACCGAGGCCTGGGCGATCCAGGCGGCGCTCAACGAGTCCAACCAACGGCTCGCGCGGACCCTCGAGAGCATCTCTGACGCCTTCTGTTCGATCGATCCGGATGGCCGCTTCGTCTTCGTCAATTCCGAGGCCGAGCGCCTGCTCGGGCGCAAGCGCTCTGACCTGGTGGGAAGGGTCTTTCTGCAGGCTTTTCCGAAGCTGGCAGGGACCGGGTTCGAGCGGGAATTCGAGGCCACCTTGAAGAGCGGAAAGAGGCGCGAATTCGAAGAGCTGTTTCCTCCGTCGCAAGCGTGGTTCGGGGTGCGGGCCTTTCCATGCGAAGGCCGGTTTTGCCTTTATTTTCGAGAAGTCACCGAGCTGCGCCGGGCTCGGCTGGGGCAACGGCTGCTCGCGGAGACCGGCCGCAAGCTCTCGGAGTCGCTCGAC
>JAYUUC010000204.1:0-6302 GCA_043755105.1 Myxococcales bacterium | reverse complement strand
CGAGAATCTGCAGCCCCACCTGGCTGGCCGCAGCGAGCAGCGTCAAGCCGATCACCACCAGGTCCGCGCGTCGATTTCCCGCTTCGGCAAGCCAATCGGCGAGCGCGCCGAGCTGGTACTTGAGGGTCACCTCGGTCGTCGTCCCGTCTCTGAGCACCCGCCAGACATGGGTGGAACCGGGAAGGCCTCGGGTGCCTCGAAAGCGGCTGGAGTCCTGCAGGGTGGAGAGCTCAACCCCATCAATCGCCACCACCGTCGCGCCCGAGAGGCCCGACCGGGTGCAGGCAGTGGCGACCGTCTGGGGACGAATGTAGAGACCCGCGGGAGCAAGCACCAGGTCGCAGGTGCTGTCTCCCTGCGCAAGCTGCACGACGAACAGCGGCGCATTGAGCCCGGCAGTGAACACGCCCACCGTTGCCGCGAGAATGAAGAAGCCTGTCGCCAGTCGATCGAGAACGGGTCGCCTCATGCCAGGGTCGCCGGTGGCGCGGCAGTGCGCGCGAATCGCGAGAGAAAGAGCAGGCCGAGGACCATCGCTACTCCTGCAGGGACATGCCAGGTGTGGGCTTGGCTGGTGAGCAGCACGAACAGCATCGTCAGCGTGGCCACTCCGGCGGCTCCGAACCAGAGCGTGCGGCGCAGCCTCGACATTCGCGCCCGCTTCTTCCGCCGCGCCTCTCCCAGCCACACCGGAACTTCGCGTCGCGGCAACCGGGAAGGCAACGAGCCGGGCTGCAGTCCCAGCCGAGCGACCATTTCCTTGTCGGCGGAGATTCGCTCCAGCGCTTCCATCGTCGAGTTGTAGCCGAGGGCAATCAGCTCGGGCATCGACTCGAAATCGATGATGCCATAGCCATTGACCTCGGGATCGATCCGCAGGTCAGGCGCCACCTGACCGCCTCGAGCCGCGGACGACAGACACATGGTGTGGACGACCACCGCGCCGATCGACGGAGCTCGCCGGGCATTCATCGCCGGGTGGAGATGCGAGAGCAGAATCTCGCGGTTGTTGGGCAAATCGACCAGGTCATCTCCGAGCAACGCCTGCTCCGGGGGGCTGACGTTGACGAGAATGGTGGCGCCGCTGTGAAGCTGTCGCATCACTCCCACCGGGGTGTTGTCGATCACTCCGCCATCGACCAGCACTCGACCGCGAATGCACATCGGGGGCAGCACCCCGGGCAGCGCGGTGGTAGCGCGAACCGCCTTCCAGACGCGGCCCCGACGGTGGACCACCATCTCGCCGCGAGAGATGTCGCACGAGACGCTGAACCACGGAATCCAGAGGTCTTCGACGTCGGCTTCTCCATAGAGATAGCGCGCGACGCCGTCGATGGCGTCCTTCCGAATCAGCGAGGTGTAGGGAAGGTCGTAAGCCTCGAAGGGTGCTCGGCCCACGAACGCACCATAGAATCGCTGGGTCATCTCGGGGACCTGGGCGCCGCAAGCCAGCAGCCCGGCCACCCCGCCTCCAGCGCTGGTTCCGCCCACGAGGTCGATCGGAATGCCCACTTCCTGTAGAGCTTCGATGACCCCGATGTGCGCCGAGCCGCGGGCCCCGCCACCGCCCAGCACCAACCCTACCGCGCGGTCAGTGACCAGCCGGCCCAGGCGCTCCATGTGGGCGTCGTCGTCAAGACAGACATGGTAGATGTTCTCGACGTGCGGGCGCCACGCGAGCCAATCGGCGGTGCCGGTGGGCAGCACTGAAGCGCTGTCGTGGAGCAGAATCAGGGTGGCGCTGCCAGTGCCCGCCCCCTTGGTGAGCAGAAAGCGTTCGGCGGCGCCGGGCTCGATCGCGTCGCCGGCACGGGCAATCACGAAAGCGCGATCGGCCTGACGCAGGCAGCGCTGGGTCCAGGGAGTGGGGGTCTGCTCGCTCTCGAGCAGCAGGTAGCGGCATTCCCGCTCTCGGGATTCAGCCCAGCGGGCAAAGCGGCGATCGACCTCGGTCCAGGTGTTGATGTCGTCGGCGTCGGCGTCACGGTAGGCATTGGCGCCGATCGCTTGATCGACCTGGTCCCCGGCGACGTACTCCGCCTTGTCGATGCAAGCCACCGCCGCATGCAGCCGTTGTCCGAAGGCGCGCAGGGGAACCGAGGGGTTGGCGGGGACGAGCGCCAGCACTTCCGAGTTGGGCTTGAACACCTTCTCGCCCTGCTCGAAGTCAACGTGGCGAAGCAGCCACCGGGCGAGGTTCTGCCACAGCAGTGGCCACCGGTGGGCGAGCCGGTGAAAGGCTTCGATCGGGAGCACGCCAATCTCGGAATCCCGCGCAGCAGCGACCCGGAACGCGTGCACCCCGTCGCCCTGGATTTCGACGTCGCCGAGTACCCCGCCCGGGGGAAGCTCTTCGATGACTTTCCAGCGTGCAGTGGCCGAGTCGGTGGGCCCATGAACCCGAAGGCGGCCGTGAATCACGAACCAGAGCGCGACGCAGCGATCTCCTGGCTCGACCACCACCGAGCCACCGAGAGCGAACTTCCACTCCAACTCGGAAAGGATCGAGGCTCTGGCGTCGGCATCGAGACCATCGAAGAGCCGGCACGCCGCGCCCATCGAGGCAATGTCCTGCGGCGGTGGTGGCTCACGAACAGCGCGGAGTGCTTCAGTCATGGAGGAAGGGCGAGCGCATGCCGCGGCAGTCTAAGCGTCGACCGCAAGTGGGTACAGGAAGTGGCAAGGGCATCAACGGGCCGGCGCACATCGCAATACTCCCGCCCACGTCTCCTGCTTTTGAAGGCGCCACTCGCTCCGGAACAGGCGAACTTGGAGCCACTCCGAGGTCGGCGGAAAGGCCCGAGGAAACCCACTCGGAGCGTGCGAGCGGCGGAACGAAGAAGTATGCCTGACCATGGCCGGCGCCGCGGTCGGCCGCTGGAAATCACCAGGAGCATTTCTCGTGCGTCCCCCTTTTCCCCGCTGGCTGGCCTCATCGCTGCTGTTCCTCCTCACCGCAGGATGTACGGCGGCAGTCCCTTCTCTGACAGGTGGACCGGTGGATGGAGGAAATGAACCGGAAGCGAGCGACGCCGGCCGCGCCGACGCTGGAGGAGACGCTGGAGGAGACGCCGGGACAGCCGACGGCGGAGAGCCCCACCCGAGCTCACCGGATGCAGGTACCCCGGAACCGGGCGACGCTGGCCCGCCTCCCCAGACTCATCAGGGCGACGGCGTTGGATTCGTGACCGACGGGGTGAATGGAATTCGAGTCGACCGATACACCTGGACCGACTCCGCTGGCCGGCCGAGAACCGTCTCGCTCAAGCGCCAGGGCGAGGGCAACCCCGGCAACGGGGGCTACGCGGTTCAAATCACCTACGAACATCTTGTCGGGGCGGCGTGGCAACCCATCGTTCTCGGCGGCACCGGCGGAGGGGAGCAAGGCTTCGGCTACTTCGTCGCCCACGAGCATTACCGGTCGTTCGACGACAACTCCTCGGGGACGATCGCCGCGGTTCACGGGGAAGACGACTCACCTCTCGGCCTCGACTTCGCCGTCGCCGCAACTCCCGCGGTCCTCTCCCCTTCCAGCACCGTGGCCACGCACTCGTTCACCACCACATACCCGAAGTGGGGAACGGTCGCGGCGATGGGCGACGTCGATGCAGTCACCCCCAAGGCCGCCGCCTCGCATCAGAAGTTCGTCCTTCCGCTCAGCATCCAGTGGACCTTCGAGAAGGGCCGCGACTTTCCTCGCATCGACCTCAAGCTCGACCTCACCCAGGTGACCGCAGGTCAGCTGGCCTTCGACGTTCGCGGGCCCTACGGCGTCCTGGAATTTGCCAACGGCGACAGCAACGCCACGCTCAACAATGTGCAGTGGGGCGACTCCGCCTATCACTTCACCACCCAGAGCGCGGCCAGTGGCGATCTGACCACCACGGCCGGGTGGGACTGGGCACAAGCCATCGGAGCGACGCGCCCCTACCACGCGCTGCTCGCGCGCCATCCAACCAGCAGCGCACTCTACGAACTCGGCCTCTTCGAGCAGAAGGTGGGAGCCGATACGGGTCTGGTCTACAGCGGATACTCCGACCACCGCGGCGGCTCACGAACGAGCACGGGGCACGACCTGCTCTCGGCGAGCTTCCAGGACTGGGAGTGGCCGTTTCAATCCGCGCAGTACGCGGGCCTCAGCCAGGGAGCTCCGGCAACGGGCAAGAAGTTCGCCTGGGGCTCGTCCTCTCTCTACGGTTCGCTCGCGACCGTGCAGTACCTGACCAGCACGCAATCGGTCCCGCTGACCGCCTTCCCTGGCAGCAAGGCGCTGCTGTATCGGACCTGTCTCGTCTTCGGGGTGTCGCCTTTCACCGACGCGAACCGCAAAGGAATTACCCGAGCGGCCGCCGAGAGCGCGACGCCGAGCTGCCCCACGGCCGCGCCGCTGAACTGAACGGCGAGGCGTCCGTCACTTGCGCCGCGGTTCCACGGCGAGGAGCTCGTCTTCGTCCCGCCCGAGCAGCATCTTCAGCAAGGGGTGCTGGAAGGTACGACCGACGGTGATCGCATAGAACGACTCGAACAATCCGGGCACCACGCAATGTTCGTAGAGGGTGCGCTCTCGAAGCTCATCGCGGACCACCACGGAAGGAACCAGCGCCAGGGTGTTCGTGTCTCGCGCGAGAAGGCGCATCGTCGCCATGTCGTCGACCTCGGCCACCACCCGAACACGGACGCCGAGCTGCTCGCACAGCGCGGCAAAATCGGAGCGGATCTCGCTCGATGGCCCGGGGAGTATCATCGCCGCGTCGGCCAGACTGTCTGGAAATCGGAAGTTCTTAGCGCGCCTCGGGCCCACGATGCTGACCGGCTGGCGGGCTACCCGTCGGCACCGCAGCCGCGTCCCTGATTCCCGTGAGGGCGGCCGGTTGGAGAGAATGACATCGAGGGCGAGGTTCTCGAGCCGGGCAAGAAGCTCCTCGAGCCCACCTGACTCGAGGCAAAGGCGGGCCTCGGGACGGTCGAAGATCGGCCGCACGAACGACTCCTGAAAGTTTCGGGAGAGTGTGGCCACTGCGCCCACTCGGAGTGGCTGTTCTCGGCGACGGCCCTGCTCCAGCGTCGACAGCAGCTCACCGCCCGCTGAGAAGATGTCCTCTGCGTAGGCGAGCGCGATCTTGCCCGTCTCGGTGAGCGCCAGCCCACGCCCCTCCCGACGAAAGAGCGCTTCGCCGAGCTGTTCTTCGAGCTGGCGAATCTGGGAGGAAAGTGCCGATTGCGCAACGTGCAGACGGGCTGCCGTTCGAGTGAGGTTCCCATCCTTCGCGACCGCCCAGAAGTATCGAAGGTGGTGAAAGTTGAACTGCTCGATTTCCAAGGGACCATCTCCAAATCAGAACGATACGAGCGAATTATTCTGTTTTTCAAGCACCCCTGAACCCGACTAAACAAGGTTCATGATCATTTCCGCGAGTTGGCCGCTCGTCCTGCGCCTCCTGGCCATTGTCATTCCAGCCTGCTTCGCCCTCGCCGCCTGGATCCGACCGCGCTGGGCCGAGGCAGCCAGCGGCCTCGCGCTGGTGACGGCAATTCTGGTGTGCACAGGTACCGCCGCCGCCGCGGGTGCCCGGTCGGGACCAGGTGCAACGTGGCTGCCCATCCGAATCGACTTCGTCACCTGCGTGATGCTGCTTCTGGTTTGCAGCATTGGCCTCGTCATCGTCCACTACTCTCGAACCTATCTTCAGGGTGAACAGCGGCTGGAAAGCTATTTCCGGTGGCTGCTCCTGACCTTGAGCGCGGTCGCGACCCTGGTCATCGCCCGTCACCTCTTGCTCGTTGCGATCGCCTGGACCTTCACCAGCCTGGCGCTGCACCAGTTGCTGAAGTTCTATTCCGACCGGCCCGCTGCGGTCCTCGCTGCCCACAAGAAGTTCCTCGTCAGCAGGCTGGCCGATCTCTGTCTCTGGTCCTGTCTCGGCCTGGTTGAGTGGAATGTGGGCAGCCTCGACCTCGACCGGCTGGAGATGTGGGTGAACGCTCATCCGGGGCTCACCGCTTCGATGCATCTCGCCGCGGTACTGATGGTCATCGCGGTGGCGCTGAAGTCCGCCCAGCTCCCCTTCCACGGGTGGCTCACCCAGGTGATGGAGTCCCCTACCCCCGTCTCTGCATTGCTTCACGCCGGCGTCATCAACATCGGCGGCTTTGTGATGATCCGGCTCGCTCCCTGGATGGCTCACGCGGTGGCGGCGCAGCAACTCCTCCTGGTTATTGGGCTCACCACCGCGGTCGTCTCTGCTCTGGTGATGACCACCCGGGTGAGCGTGAAAGTCGCGCTGGCCTGGTCGACCTGCGCC
>JAYUUC010000203.1:0-2098 GCA_043755105.1 Myxococcales bacterium | reverse complement strand
AAAGGGCGTCACCGCGCTGGTCGACTATGCCCACACCGACGATGCCCTCCGAAAGGCGCTCGAGTCGGCGCGGGCGATCACCAAGGGCCGGGTGGTGGTGGTGTTCGGCTGCGGGGGCGATCGCGATCCAGGGAAGCGGCCTTTGATGGGCGAGGCAGCTGCGGAGGCGGCGGACCTGGCAGTGCTGACCTCGGACAATCCGCGCTCGGAAGATCCGGACGAGATCGTGGCCCAGATCGTCCCCGGGCTGGAGAAGGCCGGGCTGCGGCGGATGTCGGTGGGCAAGGCTCGCTCGGGCGAGAAGGGGTTCCTCGTCGAGGTGGATCGCGCCGAAGCGATCAAGCTCGCGGTGGGGCTGGCCAAGCCCGGAGACACGGTGCTGATCGCCGGCAAGGGCCACGAGCTCACCCAGGAGATCAACGGCGAGAAGCAGCCGTTCGACGATCTCGACCACGCCCAGAGAGCGCTCGCGGCGCTGTAGCAAAGCGGTCCTCGAGCGTTTGAACGGAGCTTTGCGGGGGGAGGATTACAGGGCTGTTGCTGTAGCAGGCGGGTGAGGGCACTTCACGATGGCGGTTCGTTTCTCCGATGAGCAGGTGATCAAGGCGACCGGTGGCCACAGGCTGCGGGTCGGCTCGCGCGCGTCCTACGACACCGTCTGCACCGATACCCGCTCACTCCAGCGCGGCTGTCTCTTCGTCTGCCTGGTGGGAGAGACCCACGACGCCCATCAGTTTCTTGCCCAGGCCGCGGCTCAGGGCGCGAGCGGGGCCGTGGTGCAGAAGGGCCGCACGCTGCCCATTGTGCCCAACGACTTCGCTCTGTTCGAGGTCGAGGACACGCTCCATGCGCTGGGCGCGCTGGCCCGGTTTCATCGCTTCCGCTTCAAACTGCCGATCGGGGCGGTCACCGGCTCGAACGGGAAGACCACCACCAAGGAGATGATCGCCGCGATCCTCGAGACGCGGGGGCCCGCCTTGAAGACTCAAGGCAACCTCAACAACGAGATTGGCGTTCCGCTGACCTTGTTCGCGCTCGAGCCCGGTCAGGTGGCGGCGATCGTCGAGATGGGCATGAACCACGCCGGGGAGATCGCCCGGATGACCGAGATGGTGCAGCCGGACGCGGGGTTGATCACCATTGTTCAGCCCGCCCACCTCAAGGGACTGGGGAGCATCGAGGGGGTGGCGGCGGCCAAGGGCGAGCTGTTCCACGGCCTCAAGAAGGGAGCGATCGCGGTGGTCAACCTCGACGACGCCCGGGTGGTGGACCAGGCGAAGAAGAGTGGCGCGGCGACGATGACCTTCGGGCGACACGGGACTGCCGAGGTGCGGCTGGTCGACGCGAAGCCGCTGGGCCACACCGGCCTGCAGCTCTCGCTGGAAGTGAAGGGCCAGCGTCATCAGGTCAAGCTCGGCTTTCTCGGTGAGCACAACGCGCTCAACGCAGCGGGAGCCTTCGCGCTCTGTCTCGCGCTCGGCTACACCCCGGAAGAATGTGTGCGCGGGCTGGAAGCCGCCAGGCCGCACGCGCGCCGCTTGAACTGGGTCGAGGCTCCGGGCGGAATCGCGGTGCTCGACGACTGCTACAATGCCAACCCGGCCTCAATGGCGGCGGCGTTGAAAACTCTCTCGGCGCTGGCAAAGGACGGCCGCGCGGTGGCGGTGCTCGGCGACATGCTCGAGCTCGGCGCGGACGAGCTGGCCGAGCATCAACAGCTGGGCGAACAGGCACGGAGCCAGGCTTCGTTGGTCGCCTTTTTTGGCCCCCGTTCAGAGGCGGGCTACCTCGCCGCCAAGGGAACGCTGGGTGTGCGCGCTGCGCACTTCCTCGAAATGGAGCCCCTGCTCGCGTGGCTTCGGCCGCAACTTCAGCAAAAGGACGTGGTGCTGGTGAAGGGCAGCCGAGGGATGCGGTTGGAACGGGTGGTGCAAGCGCTCACCGGGGCTGCGGCCGGAGGCCCTCACTAATGCTGTATCTCTTCTACGAGTGGCTGAAATACAGCGAGTTCGGCAGGTACTTGAACTTCCTCAAGTACCCGTCGTTTCGAATCGTCGCTGCGGGCATCTCCTCACTGGCGCTGGGGATGGCGGTGGGG
>JAYUUC010000202.1:0-2098 GCA_043755105.1 Myxococcales bacterium | reverse complement strand
CCCAGCTCCCGTCTCCGGGGTCGAGATCGAACACCACCCAGTCGGGCTGCTCGAGCGTGGGCAGATGGCTCGACCACAGGTGGAGCGTGAGCGCGTTCTGATTGGCCAGCCACTGCAGGGTCTCGGGCCGGTCGGCGATCAAGTGCTCTACCTGCTTCCCCTCATGCTGAATCTTCGCCGTGGTCGCCCATTCCGGAGCGCCGGTCACTCCCTGCCGGAAGATGCCCGAAGGGCCGATGCCGTGGGGCCACTGCTGGAAAGCGAGCGGACGACCCTCGAGCGCCGGAACCATCACCTCGGCGATCTCCCCGTAGTAGGTGAACACGTCCGCCTTCGAAATTTTGCTCTTCGGGAACATCCACTTCTCGCCGTGGCTGAGCTCCACCGATGGGATTTCCGCAGGCGAGGGGACCGAGCGGAGCTTCCGGGTCGACCGTTTGCGCTCCGGGGCCGGCGCAACCGCCACCTCGCGCACACACTCTTCCGGCTTCTTGTCCTGCCGCAGGCCCTGGAACGACGGGTGGCGGAGCTTCCCGTCGCGGGTCCATTCGGAGAACGCAACCTGAGCAACGAGCTTCGGTTTCACCCACTTCGCATCGCGCATCCGCGGAGCGTCGGAGGCGACCGACTTTTCCACCCGGTCTGCATCGAGACTTTTCTTCAACGTCTTGCGCATCTCGGCGCTGAAGCCGGTGCCGAGCTTTCCGGCGAAGCGGAAGGCGCCGTCTTCGAAGACCCCGAGGAGCAGCGCACCCACCTCGTTGCGCCCGTTGGAGATCGGCGTGTAGCCGATGATCGCCACCTCCTGCGCGCCCACCACCTTCAGCTTCAGCCACGAGCGGCTGCGGTCGCCGACGTACCCCGAGCCCTTGCGCTTGGCGATCAGCCCCTCGAGGCCGCGCTGCCGGGCCAGGCCGAGCGCCTCGTGCGCGCCGAGCTGCACCCGCTCGGAGAGCTGCAGCGGCAACGGAGCATTAGAGAGCAGGCTCTCCAGCAATTCCCGTCGCTCCTCGATCGGCCGCCCGCGGAGGTCATTCCCCTCAAGCCAGAGCAGGTCGAAGGCGACGAATCGATGGTCGGTCTTTCCGCTCTGAAGCAACTGAAAGCGGGAGATTCCCTTCGGATCGAGGGCAACGATCTCACCGTCGATCACCGCCTCGCCGACTTTGACCTTCTTCAGCGCGTGGGCAATCTCCGGAAAGCGCCCGGAAAGGTCCAGTGAGTTCCGGGTGTGAAACGCCAGCTCGCCGCCCGAGAGCGCAGCCAATCCGCGGTAGCCGTCGTACTTCACTTCGAGCAGGTACTGGTCGTCGTCGAGGTCATCGAGCTGAGACAGGGTGGCCTTCATCGGCGGCCAGACCTTCTTCAGCAGCTTCACCGGGTCCGGGTGCACCGCCCGAAGGGTCTTTTTCCGCACCGGACCGCGGGTCACCTTGCGCCCCGACTGCACCGACTCCGGCCGCGCCGCGACCACGTCGAACGAGGCGTCTTCGGTGCCGTCCTTCCCCTTGAAGCAAAGCCACTGCTCCTTGCCACCCTGATTTCGGGTCCGCACCAGGTGCCAGCGTCCCTTGAGCTTCTCACCGTCGAAGACGATCTCCAGATGGCCCTTCTTCCGTTGCTCGCTCGCCTTTCCCGGAGGCACCGAGTCGTAGGTGCCCCGGTCCCAGATCAATGAGTCGCCCGCGCCGTATTCCCCGTCGGGGATTCGCCCCTCGAACTGCCCGTACTCGAGCGGGTGGTCCTCGGTCTGCACCGCGAGGCGCCGCTGGGTCGGGTCGTAACTGGGGCCCTTGGGAATGGCCCAGCTGGCGAGCACCCCGTCCATCTCCAAGCGGAGGTCGTAGTGTAGCCGGGTAGCGTCGTGCTTGTGAACCATGAAGGTGAGTGCTTGCCATGCCTTCCTTTCGCCCTTCTGCCTCGAGGGGGCAGGTTCACCGGTGATGCTGAAGTCGCGCTTCTCTCGGTACTTCTTCAGACGTGTGGCGGCGGCGGAAAGGGAGGCCATGGGGGCCCAACCTGCCCAGCGGAAGGTTGCTCGGCAAGCGGTCAGTGGGTCCAGTGCCACAAGGGCATCAATTCCGGAGGCAGCTGCCGG
>JAYUUC010000201.1:0-2099 GCA_043755105.1 Myxococcales bacterium | reverse complement strand
CTGTTCCACGGACCTTGACTGCGGTGGTCATCCCCGACTCCCAGGCCATCGCTGTTTTCAGGTCTGATCGTCTGGCGACGAAGCTGGCGTCGAAGGTGACGTTGTTGGGCGAGACCTGCAGCTCGTTGTAGGTCTTTCCGTCCGCGTCGGCGTCGAGGAAAATCTCCACCACCTCTTCGTTGTAGATGGGGTCGTCGTGCTTCAGCAGCGTTCCCCAGGCGTCGGGGTCTTCGCAATCGAAGCCGACATAGAGAAAGGCGTCATCGTAGACCACCCGGGCGGTGGTGCGCAGGGTCGGGGCACGGCCGTCGAAGCTGGCCACCAGGGTGACTTCGGCGGCCTTCTTCCAGGCCGCATCCTCCAGAGACCCATCCACCACCGGAGGCGTCGCTGCGCGCACCGCGTGGTATTCGGGAAGTTCCGGAGCGGGGGCCGCTTCCCCCAGGGTCGGACCGAGCATTCGATCGCGCCCGTCCTGGGCCGCGGGCGAATCGACCGGAAGGCGGCTGTCGCCCTGCCAGAAACCGAGCACCACCCGCATTTTTCCCGGGTAGTTGGGCAGCTGGACCGCATGGGCGTCCTCGACGACCTTTCCCAGAGGCCAGCTCGAGAGTGGCGCCGCGCCTGACTGGATCTCGTGATCGGCATTGAGCACCATCTGGCCGGTGTCCGGGTCGATGATGTGGGCAAAGAATTGGAAGCCGGCGGGAGGCGCACTCACCACGCGGAAGTAGTGGCTCAATTGCACCGATTGCCCGGGGCGAGCATCCGGAGGGCTGACCCGGCTGCCCAGATACACCACGCTGCCCCGGGCCCAGGTGGCGCCACTGCGGAAGGTGAGGTCCACGGGGGCGGCCTCGAGCATCCGTCCCGCGTTGGCGGGAAGAGCGTTGGGGCGGGACCGGTTCTTGGGCCCCGCTTGCTCGTCGCGGCAGGAGGCGCCCGTGAGCAGAAGGCACAGCGACAGCGCAAGTGGGCGAGAGGGGCGGGCAGTCATGAGCGGCGCGCATACTAGGAGAGAAGGCCCTGGCGTCGCGGGGAATCGAGGTTCGCCCGCGACCGAATGCGTTGGCGCCTATTGTCCGGGCCGCAGGCCGGCCTTCTCGACCACCAAGTCTACGAGCCGGCGGTGGTGACCGAAGAAGCTGGTGAAATGGACGAAGCGTGCGCCCGCCCTCACTGAGTAGACCGTCACCAGTCCGGGAATGACATCGACCTTGCGAATGTCCTCGAAGCTGAACCGCTCGGTCCGGACGATGCCCCGGTAGGTCAGTCCCCGGGCATCGATGAAGATCGCGGTGCGGACGTAGTAGAGGACCGAGAGTCCGAAGAAGCCGACGAAGAACAAGGCAGACAAGAACGTCCGGGCGGGGACCTCGCGAAAGGTCATCAGATAGACGAGGACCACTCCCCAGAGAGAACCGGCGAGGACCATCGCGACCCCCAGCAACCGCCGGGGTCGAAATACCTGAGACGGCGAGGAAGGCAGCCGGACGTCCATACCCCAGGGTAACGCCGACCGGAGGCTTCGGCTATGGGCCCTTTTCCCTACCCGGGTCCACCCCTGGCATTGGACCGCGGCGCTAGGGTATCTGGGCCTTCAACTTCTCGGCCCAGTTTCGTGCTTCCGATTGAAGCTCGGTGCGGGCGTCGCCTGCGGTGGAAACGCTGTACTTCTCGTAGTAGCCGCGGGCGTCCGAAGGCCTGTTGAGGGCGCGGTAGGCCTCGGCCAGACCGTAGAGGGGCGAGGCCATCGACCCATCGAGCTTGAGGGCGTACTGATAATCGGCGGCGGCTTCGGAAAAGCGCCGAAGGCCGATCTGCGCGCTGCCGCGGGCGACGAACGCCACCGTGAGGGTGGGCTCGAGCTGAATGGCGCTCGACAGGCTGTTGAAAGCGGAGATGTAGTCTCGAGCGTTGATCTGCTTCACCCCCAGCTCGTAAGCCTGACGCGCCTGCCCGCGGGTGGTATCGGCCACCGGCCCGGTCCCCGGCGCCTTGCCTTGCGCCTGCGGAGACCCTCCTCCCACCTGGACCATCTTCGCCTGGGCCCGGGTGACGTTGTCCTGGGCGTTCTTCTTGATCGCCTCGTCGGGGCT
>JAYUUC010000200.1:0-17996 GCA_043755105.1 Myxococcales bacterium | reverse complement strand
TAATCGGCTTGCTTGGTCCGCTCGCCCAGTGCCGCTTGCAGATATTTCCCCGCCAGCTTCCGGCCGATCAACTGCTGCGCAAGCTCACCGGCCTCCACCAGCTTGGGCAACGCGATGCCGGTCTCGATGCCGATGCCGTGAAGCATGTACACCAGGTCTTCTGTAGCCAGGTTCCCCGCGGCTCCCGGCGCATAGGGGCAACCGCCCAGGCCCCCGACGCTGGAATCGAGGGTGGTGATTCCCATCGTCAACCCGACCAGCGCGTTGGCAAGCGCAGTCCCTCGGGTGTCGTGCAGGTGGAGCGCGAGCTGTGCCGGAGGAAAGTACTTCAGCAGCGCCGCGAGAATCTCCTCGGTCTGAGTGGGCGTGCCGACGCCGATCGTATCCCCGAGTGAGAGTTGATAGATGCCGGCATCGGCCAGGCGGCGACAGAGGTCGACCACCCGCGAAATCGGGACCTCTCCCTCGAAGGGACAGCCCCACACCGTGGAGAGGTAGCAGCGCACCCGCATTCCCTTCGCCACGGCAGCAGCCGCCACTTCACGCGCGGTGGCGAGGGCCTCGTCCACCGACTTGTTGATGTTCTTCCGCGAGTGGGACTCGGTGGTGCTGAGGAAAACCGCTGCCTCTTCCAGCCCCGCGGCGGCGGCGCGCTCGAACGCCTTGAGATTGGGCACCAGGGCCGAGGTCGTCACTCCCGAACGGCGTCCCAGTCTCGAGAGCAGGGCGTCGGCGTCGGCGAGCTGGGGAATCCACTTCGGGGACACGAACGAGGTGACTTCGATTCGCCGCTCCCCGCTGGCGACCAGCGCGTCGATCAGCCGGACCTTGTCGTCGGTCGAGAGCGCACGCGCCTCGTTTTGGAGCCCGTCGCGGGGCCCGACCTCGTAGACGTCGACCCGCTTCGGCAAGCGGTCGCGCAGGCTCAGGCCCGGGTTGGAATGTTCTGACGAATCCACGAGATGATGTCCTGCGTCGAGCTGCCGGGGGTGAAGATCTCCGACACCCCGAGCTTCTTCAGCTTCGGAATGTCGCCGTCGGGGACGATGCCTCCGCCGAAGAGCAAGATGTCGGTGGCCTGCTGAGCCTTGAGCAGGTCGATCACCGCGGGAAACAAGGTCATGTGGGCGCCCGACATGATCGACATGCCGACCGCGTCGACGTCCTCCTGAATGGCCGCGCTGACGATCATCTCGGGGGTCTGATGGAGGCCGGTGTAGATGACCTCCATGCCCGCGTCGCGCAGCGCCCGGGCGATGATCTTCGCCCCCCGGTCGTGTCCGTCGAGGCCAGGTTTGGCCACCAGAATTCGAAGCTTCCTCTCAGCCATGTTTCCGTTCCACTCCGACGATCAGGTCGGTGGAGCTGGAAGACAGCGGCTGCCGGTCGAGGCTGCCGTGAATCCAAACCACCGTGAAGCCCGCTTCCTCGACCAGCCGGGTCAGTTGAGGAAGTGGATAGTACCGAATGAAGAACTCCGCCGAAAGCACCCGTCCGTCCGGGGTGCCCAGCTCTCGCCTACCACGATCCTGGCCGCTGCGCGGATCGAACACCGTCCTCTCCTTGAGGACACTGCCATCGGGCAGGGTGGTCTCGAAGGACCCCTCCCGAAGATGAAGAATTCGCTCGTAGGGAGCGGTCTGGAACACCAGCTTCCCTCCCGGCTGAAGGCACCGGGCAATCTCCCGCAACAGGGCCTCGACCTGTCGGTCCTCGAAGCTGAACAGCGTCGAATACCAGGCATAGGCCCCGGCCAACGAACGCGAAGCGAACGGCAACGCGAAGAAGTCGGCCTGCACTGCTGAAAAACCGGGCTCGCAACGGGCGAGGGAGTACGGGTCACGCTCGATTCCCACCACCACACGGGCAGGGAGCGCGGCCTGGAGCTTGCCCCCGTGACGACCATGACCGCACCCGAGGTCGACAATCGGCCCCTCGACGTCGAGGTCGCAAAAGCAGTCGACCAGATAGCCAACGTCCTCGGCCGTCAGCGCTCCGCTCAGAAACGGGAGGGTACTGCGCAGGTAGAGTTCGCCGAAGAAGGCACCGGACACCGTCCGCTCCCCCTACTCCTTCATCCCGAAGGTCTTGCGCATCTTCATCAGGGTGAAGAAAGCCAGCAACCCAATGCCGATCGCCAGGACCAGGGCCAGGTAGGGATAATTTCCCTCGAGCGATTCTCTGCGGCCGACCCCGAGGGCAATCGAACCGCCATCGACTGCTTCGCTGAGGGAGGCCACCCAGATCAGCATCGCCGGGCCTCAGAGCGAGGGTCGCCCACCCACCCTTCCGCAGAAGTTCGCGAACAGGAAAGTCCACCCCGCTCGACTGGGCCCACTAGAACGCACCGCCTTCGCGGTACTGGCCCCAGACCTTGCGAAAGACGTCGCACACCTCGCCGAGGGTGGCGTAGGCCTTGACCGCTTCGAGCACCGGAGGCATCAGGTTGTCGGTTCCGCGAGCCGCGGCTTCGACCTTGGCCAGGGCGATATCCACCGCGGCCTGGGAACGTTCCTTGCGAACGGCATCGAGCCGATCCACCTGGTCCTGGTGGACCCGCTCGTCGATCTGAAGCAGCTCGATCGGCGGGGTCTTGTCGCTCTTGAACGCGTTGATGCCGACGATCAACCGATCGCCCTGCTCGACCTCGCGCTGGTAGCGGTACGCGCTCTCGCCGATCTCCTTCTGGGGGTACTGCTCCTCGACGGCGCGAATAATCCCTCCCATCTCGTCGATTCGGCGCAGGTACTCCATCGCCCGCTTCTCGGTCTCATCGGTGAGGTACTCGATGAAGTAGCTGCCGGCGAGCGGGTCCACCACCCGGTCCACGCCAGACTCGTGAGCGATCAGTTGCTGGGTGCGAAGGGCGAGGGTGACCGAATCCTCGGTGGGCAGCGCGTAGGTCTCGTCGAGCGAGTTGGTGTGAAGCGACTGGGTGCCGCCGAGCACCGCCGCGAGCGCCTGCAACGAGGTGCGAACCACGTTGTTGTACGGCTGCTGCGCGGTGAGCGAGACGCCAGCGGTCTGAGCGTGGGTGCGCAGCTGCATCGAGCGCGGGTCCTTGGCGCCGAAGCGGTCGCGCATCACCTTGGCCCAGATTCGTCGCGCCGCCCGGAACTTGGCGATCTCCTCGAAGAAGTCGTTGTGGACATCCCAGAAGAACGACAGCCGGGGCGCGAAGTCGTCGACGTTCATCCCCCGCTTCACGCACTCCTCGACGTAACCGATGCCGTCCGCGAGGGTGAAGGCGAGCTCCTGGACCGCGGTCGCTCCTGCTTCGCGGATGTGGTAGCCGCTGATCGACACCGCATGCCACCGCGGCATGTTGCGGGTGCAGAAGTCGATCATGTCGATCACGATCCGCACCGCCGGCCGCGGAGGGACGATCCATTCCTTCTGGGCGATGTACTCCTTGAGCATGTCGTTCTGGATGGTGCCGCCCAGCTTCGACATCGGAATGCCCTGCTTCTCGGCCACCGCGATGTACATGCAGAGCGCGACGATCGCCGAGGCGTTGATGGTCATCGACGTGGTGACCTTGTCGAGGGCGATGCCGTCGAACAGGATCTCGAAGTCCTTCAGCGACGACACCGCCACGCCTTCTTTTCCGACCTCGCCGCGGCTCATCGGGTGGTCGGCGTCGTAGCCCATCAGCGCAGGCATATCGAAGGCGGTCGAGAGGCCAGTCATCCCCTGGCCGACCAGGTATTTGAAGCGCTTGTTGGTGTCCGCCGGGGACCCGAAGCCGGCGAACTGACGCATCGTCCACAGCCGGCCGCGGTACATCGTCGGCTGCACTCCGCGGGTGAACGGAAACTGGCCGGGCAGTCCGAGATCTTCAGAGCGCTCGCTGCGCCGATCGGCTGCGGTGAGCAGGTCGGGAATCGGAATGCCCGAATCGGTGGTGAAGACCTGTCTTCGCAGCGGCGACTTCGCCACCAGCTTGCCCAGGTCTTCCTTCGCCCAGCGGTCGCGTTCCCGCGCCAGCTGCCGCAGCGCGCTGGAGTCGTAGATTCCGCTGCTGGGCTTCTTCGTCTTCGCTGGCTTCGCGTTCAGCCCCTTGGCGAGCTTCTTTGAAGGCTTCGCGTTCAGCACCTTGGCGAGCTTCTTCGCGGGCTTCGCGTTCAGCACCTTCGCGAGCTTCTTCGCGGGCTTCGCCTCGAGCACCCGGGCGAGCTTGAGCGCGGGTCGGGAGGCAACGCGCTTCTTCGCCAGGGCCGTGACCTTGAGGGGCCGCTTCGGAGCCTTGGAGCTTCTCGGGGCGAGGCTGCGGCTCACCTTGAGGCGTGTCTTCGACGGAGTCCGGGGCATGCGCCGGATGTACCATCGAGATCCTGCGGTCGCAAGGCGAGCGGGCGGTCACCCCGCAGGGCGTGCGAGCTCATCCCCGCGCTGAATTTCGAGCCCAGGCGGCGAGCCTTTCCGCAGCGAGATCGAGCACCGCGTCGGTCTTGCAGAAGGCGAAGCGCGCCAGTTGCCGGGCCTCGCTTCGCCCTCCGTCGAGATAGAACGCCGAGGGAGGGATCGCCGCCACCTTCACTTCCCGGGTGAGATAGCGGCAGAACTCGAGATCGTCGGTGAAGCGGCCGTCTGGAATTCGCGCGATCAGAAAGTAGGTCCCTTCGGTGGTGAGCGGCCGCAGCCCCGCCTGCTCGAGGGCCGACGAGAGCCGGTCTCGCTTCGAAAGGTAGCTGGCGATCAACCCGGAGAAGTAGCTGTCCGGCAGCGTCAGCGCGGTGGCCGCAGCGGCCTGAAACGGCGAAGCGGTCGCGAAGGTCACGTACTGATGCACCCGCTGAACTGCCTGCAGAAGCGGTGGCGGAGCGATCGCCCATCCCACCTTCCACCCGGTGAAGGAGAAGCTCTTCCCCGCGCTGCTCACGGTCACGGTGCGCTCGGCCATTCCCGGGAAGGACGCGAGCCGCAAGTGCGGCAAACCAAAAGTCAGATGCTCGTAGACTTCGTCGGTGAGGGCCACCACGTCGTGCTTCACGCACAGGGCGGCAATCGTCGTCAGCTCATCGGCGGTGAACACCTTGCCGGTGGGGTTGTGGGGGCTGTTGAGGATCAGCAAGCGCGTTCGCGGTCCAAAGGTTGCGGCGAGCGCATCGGCGTCGAAAGACCAGCTCCCCTCCCCTGGGCCCGGCGCTCGCAGCGTCACCACGCGGGGAGTGCCTCCGGCAAATGCGATGGCCGGAAGGTACGAGTCGTAGAACGGCTCGAACAGCACCACGTCGTCACCGGGGTCCACCAGCCCGAGAATGGCGTCGAAGATCGCCTCGGTGGCGCCGCTGGTGACGCCGACCATCGTCTCCGGGTCGACCTCGACGCCGTAGAAGCGCGCCGAGTGCTTCGCAATCGCCTCCCGAAGGGCGGTCGACCCGCGGCTGATCGCATACTGATTGACCCCGTCGCGTATCGCGCGCTGCGCCGCTTCCTTGACCTCTTCCGGGCCGTCGAAGTCGGGGAACCCCTGCCCCAGGTTCACAGCGCCGTGCTCGACCGCGAGCGCGGAGAACTCGGAGAAGACGGTGGCGCCCAGGGAAGCCGCGCGTTTCGAAAGTGCACGCATGCGCTGGGGTATATAAAGGCCACCTCCAAACGGGAAGATTCACCCGCTCGATGCCAACCTCCTTTCGCTGGGCGACCAAGGTCTGCGCGCTCGCCCTGCTCCTGGTGATGTGGATGCCGGCGCTTGGCCATGCCCAGGAAGTGGACGCCGATCGCGATCGGGCCAATCGATATGACGACGCCTGGAAGCGGGGCCCGGCCGGTTGGGTCGCGCATCTGCGGGCTGTGCATCGCGCAGCTTCCGGGAAGACCGAGGGCTTCGTCCTCCACCTCGGCGATTCAATCACCTTCTCGAAGAGCTACGGACTGCTCGCCGCCAGCTACCGGGGCAGCCACGCGGGGGACGCTTCGACCATCGCCTGGTCCACGGGAGGAGGCAGCTTCACCGACGCTTCACCGGTCAACAAGAACGGCTGGAGGCTGACGAACGTGGTTCATCCCGAAGGGGGCCGCAGCTACACCGCCAGCACCGGCATCACCACCGAGCAGTGGCTCAAGGGCGGATCTCACGGCATGGCGGCAGGCCCGAGAGATCGCGCTCCCCTTGATACCCTGCTCGAGAACCGCTCGACGGCACCCTACGCGCCTCCAGATCGCTTCGTCGCTGTGGTCGAGGACGCCCAGGTGGCGATCGTGATGCTGGGAACGAACGACATCGGCCACTCCGCTGCAGATGTGAAGGGGATCGCCGGTCGACTGAAGCAGATCGTCGCCAAGCTCGAGGCAAAGGCGATCATGGTCGTCCTCTCGACGATTCCTCCCTGCAGAGAGTGCGAGCGGGTCGAGGCGCTGAACGCAGAGATCACCGCGCTCGCTCGGACGATGGCGCTGCCCTTGATCGACTATCACGCAGAGATCCTCCGCCGTCGTCCCGGCGGGACCTGGGACGGGACTTTGATTTCCCGCGATGGCGTTCACCCCAGCGGAGGCCCGTACCAGGACCCCGACGCGATGGGCGGGCAGCCTCTGAGCGACAGCGGCTACCTGCTGCGGGGCTTCCTCTCGGTGCAGAAGCTCTCCGAGCTGCGCCGGTTTGTCCTCGACGGCGAAGAGCCCGGAGCAGACCTCGACTCGACGGATCCCGGGAAAGCTGTCCCCGGCGCGTGCTGGGGTCGCTGAAGCCGTGTTCGGCATCGGGGCGGGAAGGGGGAAACCAGAAGCCGATACAGGCGGGTCGCTTCGGCCGTCTGGACTCGAACATCGGACCTGCTGACCATTGACCGTGTGAAGCTCGGTGATGTCGCGACCCGGTGCTGCCGGAGAACCAACTCTCGGTGACGTGCTGTCGTCTACCGAATCCCAATCACACGTCGGGTCAAGCAGCCATTCCAACGCCTTTCGCCTCTGCTAGCGGCGATCGAGTCCGGTTCGCGCAGGGCGCACTGCCTACACGATCAAACCGCCGCCTGCATCTCCGTCACGGCGCTTTTTGATTCGTCCACGGCACCCAGCAGAGACGAGCGGCTCGCAGGTCATCGGGAAGCTTCTCGCTGGAAGCAGGGACAACTCGCTGCGCAAGTCGGAGCTCACACCCGCGCAGGCGCGCGGATGCCCAGCCGGGGCTTGCCCAGGGCCGACAGCCCTTGGGTCCGGACCCGGGACAGCAGCGCTGCAGAGCTGGTGCAAAGGGCGGTGAGTGGCACTGCGCAGACGAGGTCGATGCCGTAGTGGAAGCGGCCCACCACCGTCGCCGCAATCAGCCCCGTCGCAATTGGCAACAGCGCCCAGAAGAACCGGCGCATCCTCCAGAACGCGAAGGTGAGCACCATCAGTGTGGTGGCGGTGTGGCCCGAGGGGAAGCAGTCCCTCATGAAGGCCGGGCCGCGCATTGCGGAGTCGAGCACCGGGGTGAGCCACACCCCTTGAAGCGGACCGTCGAACTGCCGGGCGAGGAAAAAGCGCGGGCCAATCGCGGGCACCAGCACGTAGAAAAAGAAGTTTGCCGCGAAGAGCAGCGACAGCGCCAGCAGGTACTCGTTGAAGACCTTGCGCTCCAGCTTCACGTAGATCATCGCGCCGAGCAGCACCGGCCACAGGTAGTAGCTGTAGTAGCAGAGGAGCAAGATCTCGGTCAGCCAGCCGGGAATGCGGTGCTCGAGGAACACTCCCGGGTGGACGCCGAAGATCGCCAGGTCTGCGTAGGAGAGGTACTTGTCCATCAACTCCGGCTGGGCGGCGTCGACGATCGGCCCCAGCGCGTCATGACCCAGAGCTGCCGAAGGGAGCAGCCAGAACGACGCCGCAATCTCGAAGACTCTCTGCTGGGGGTATTTCCGGGACAGCCAGCGGAAGCCGGGAGGCCCGAGGGCGATCACCGTGAACACCCCGGCCGACTGCCAGAAGCCGGGAGCCCACCTGGCCGCGGCAACCAGATAGACCAGCGCGAGTGTCGCTACCCCCGAGATCACGACATCGTAAGGTTGAAGCGAAACCCTAGCGTCCGCCACACGAACAGGGCCCACGGGCGCTGAGATCCGTCTGGCCTGCACCACGTTTCCTCCCGGACCGACGCGTTTCTCGCTCTCCTGGACCCCAATTTGGGGATGAGGGCGGTCAATGCAATTGCTCTAAAAAGTTGTCGGACGAGAGTTATGTAAAGTTGTGTTGAGGTTGAACGACAATGAGCCACTTGTTGCTCTTAAAATTTGAACTTGAGCAAAAAATGTCCGTGGCGAAAATGAGTCTCAAACTATTGATTTCATTGCAATCGAGCCGCAGGCAAGACCGAGTGAGGGCTTGACTTACAGGTCGAGGGGCTTCTACAAGTCGCGGGCCTTTCTGCCGGTGGGCTGTAACAGCGGCCGGCATTGAACGAAGCCCAACATCTGGAGCAGCCAATGCGTGACGTCTTCGACAAGTGCACCGCGTGGAAGGACGAGAAGATCGCCCGCGCAACGGGTTACTACCCCTACTTCCGGCCGATCGAGGCCTCCTACGGTTCCACCGAAGTAGAGATCGAAGGCCGTCGGCTGGTGATGGTCGGCTCCAATAATTACCTCGGCCTCGCGGGCGATCCGCGGGTGAAGGAAGCGGCGATCAACGCGATCAAGCGCTTCGGCAGCACCTGCTCTGGCTCACGGCTGCTCAACGGCACCCTTACCCTCCACGAAGAGCTGGAGGCGAAGCTGGCAAAGTTCCTCAACCGCGAGGCCGCGCTGATCTGCTCCACCGGCTTCCAGACCAATACGGCGACGATGTCCGCGATTCTCGGACGCCACGACCTGGTCTTCTCCGACCGGCAGAACCACGCTTCGCTGGTCGACGGCGTCCGCCTCTCGTTCGCCTCGGAGAAGCGCTTCCGTCACCAGGACATGGAGCATCTCGAGAAGCTGCTCGAGGCCGCCGACCCGGAAGCGGCGAAGATCATCGTCACCGACGGCGTCTTCTCGATGGAAGGTGACCTCTGCAACCTTCCCAAGATCGTCGAGCTGGCGCAGAAGTACAAAGCGCGGGTGATGACCGACGATGCCCACTCGATGGGCGTGCTCGGCACCCACGGCCGCGGCACCTCGGAGTACTTCGGGCTCGAGAAGCAGACCGACCTGGTAATGGGCACCTTCTCGAAGAGCTTCGCCTCGCTGGGCGGGGTGATCGCCGGTCCCGCCGACGTGATCACCTTCATCAAGCACCGCGCCCGCTCGGTGGTGTTCTCGGCCTCAATGACTCCCGCCGCGGTGGCATCGGCGCTCAAGGCGCTCGAGATCATCGAAGCCGAGCCCCAGCGTCGCGCCCGGCTGCTCGACATCGCCGAGAAGATGCACAACGGCTTCCGCGCGCTCGGTTTTGACACCGGCGTCTCGGTGACCCCGGTGGTGCCGGTGCTGGTCGGCGACCAGGTGCGCTGCTTCCGCTTCTGGAAGGGACTGTTCGAGGCGGGCATCTTCACCAACCCGGTGATCCCTCCTGCGGTCGAGCCGGGTCACTCCCTGCTTCGCACCAGTTATCAGGCGACCCACACCGACGACCAGCTTGACCGGGTGCTCGAGGCCTTCGAGAAGATCGGCCGGAAGATGGACATCATCCCCCAGACCCGCCCGACCAGCTTCGTGCCGGTGAAGATCGCCCGCCCGGGAAGCTTCGTGATGTCCAATCAGGCTTCGCAGCGTTGGGCGGCGGCCTCTGCCGGGCTCCTCGCCGACCGCGGTTTCTCGCTGGAGCAGATCTCGAAGCTCTCATCCCGCGATGTGGCGGAGAAGCTCTTCGACGCGGTCGAGTCGCTCACCTGGCGCGCGGCCAACCTGCAGCCTGAGGATCTCAAGCGGCTCTCCTCCGCCCCGCTGCGCCTCTGGGGTAAGCGAACGGAGATTCCCGGAAGGTTGATCGAGAAGGGCGCCAACTTCTTCATGAAGAATGGCAAGCAGCCGGAAGCGTAGTTTCTCCTCCCCTTCATGCCGGAGTCCCTGATGGCACTCGCCGCCAAGAAACTCGTTGCCCCTGAGTTACCGCCCGTCCCTTCCGACGTCACCGTCACGCCCGTGCAGTCGCGGGTCGACCGCGATGCGTTCGTGAAGTTTCCCTACAAGCTCTACAAGGGCGACCCGAACTGGGTGCCGCCCCTGCTGATGGAGCGGAAGGACTTCCTCGACCCCACCAAGAACCCCTGGTTCGAGTTCGGCAAGGTCGAGCTCTTCCTCGCCCGCCGCAACGGCGAGGTGATCGGCCGAATCGCGGCGGTGCACGACCCTCGCTACAACGAGTTCCACGACGTCAAGCTCGGGTTCTTCGGGATGTTCGAGTGCATCAACGACCCCGGCGTGGCCCGGGGCCTGTTCGATGCCGCCGGCAGCTGGTGCCGGGCTCAGGGCTTCGCCGAAATGATGGGACCGGTGAACTTCTCCACCAACTACGAGTGCTCGGTCCTGATCGAAGGGTTCGATGCGCCCCCGGTGGTGATGATGGCCTACAACCCGCGCTACTACCCCGGCCTCTACGAGGCATGCGGGCTGCAGCCGGCGAAGGACCTGCTGGCGTGGGAAATGTCCTCCTCGGTGCCTCCGCCCGAGAAGGTTTCTCGCATCGCCGAGAAGCTGCGGGCCCGCGAGGGCATCGTGGTTCGCCCGGTGAACATGAAAGACTTCGAGGGCGAACTCCGGCGAATCAAGGACATCTACAACGCCGCCTGGGAGAAGAACTGGGGCTTCGTGCCGATGACCGAGCGCGAGTTCGACCACATGGCGCGCGAGATGAAGCAGATGGTGGTCCCCGAGCTGCTGCTGATCGCCGAGGTGAAAGGCGAGCCGGTGGCGTTCTCGATGACCATCCCCGATGTTAATGTAGCGTTGAAGGCCGCTGGCGGCAGGCTGACCCACTACGGGCTGCCCTCGGGGCTGATCAAGCTCGTGCTCGCGGCCCGGAAGATCAAGCGGCTGCGGCTGGTCACCCTGGGAATCAAGGAAGGGTTCCGCAAGCGCGGGCTAGACGCGATTCTCTACTTCGACACCCTCCGTACTGCCCGGACCCTGGGCTACACCGGCGGCGAGATCTCGTGGACGCTGGAAGACAACCACCTGGTCAACCGCGCGATCGAGTCGATGGGAGGCCGCAAGTACAAGACCTATCGCCTCTACGAGCGGGAGGTTTGACGATGAAGTTCTTGATCACCGGAGCAAGTGGATTCGTTGGCGGCAACCTCGCCCGCTTGCTGAAGGAACGCGGCCACTCGGTGGTTGCCCTGGTCCGCAGATCCTCCAACCGCAAGGCGCTCGAGGCGATGGGCGGCATTCAGCTCGCCTTCGGAGACCTCGCCACCGGCGAGGGGCTTGATTCGGCGCTGGTGGGAATCGACTGCGTCCAGCACGTGGCGGGTGTCACCAAGGCGTGGACCGAGAGTGAGTACCAGCGAGGAAACGCCGAAGGCACCCGTCTGCTTTGCCAGGCGATGGCCCGCTGCGAGAAGCCTCCCCGCCTGGTCTATTGTTCGTCTCTGGCTGCGGCCGGCCCGGCGATGGTGGGCAAGCCCAGGCTCGAGGACGAGGAAGCCGCGCCGGTGTCGATCTACGGCCGGAGCAAGCTCGGGGGTGAACTTGCCGCACGGCAATATGCCGACCGGGTTCCGACGGTGATCGTCCGCCCACCGTTCGTTTACGGGCCGGGCGACAGCGTCAACCTCCCTCCCCTGATGGCGATGGCGCGGTTCGGCCTCTACCTCAAGGCCGGCCTGGGGCCGAAGCACTTCTCTTTCATCCACGTGCATGACCTCTGCGAAGGCCTGCTCGCGGCGGCGTTGAAGGGCCGCACCCTCTCGCCCGAGGACCCTACGGCAGGGGTGTACTTCCTCGCCGACCCCACCCCGTACAGCTGGGAGCAGTTCTGCGAAACGCTCTCCGAGGCGCTGGGGAAGTCCAAGCCCACGGTGATTCCGCTCCCGGAGTTCTTCGGCTATGCGGCCGGGCTCGGCTCGGAGATCACCGGGCGACTGCGGGGAGTCGTCCCGATCATGAGCCGGGACAAGGCCCGCGAGATGCAGTGCGAGGCGTGGACTTGCAACAGTGATCGCGCCACCGCCGAGATGGCGTTCACCGCCCGGCCGCTCCAGGCGGGGCTCAATGACACCGTGGCCTGGTACCGCAAAGAGGGGATGATCTGATGCGCACGACCTTGCAAGTGGTCGAGGCGCCGCTTCCGCTGGCCGCGCTCGCAGTCCAGGTGGAACCGGTGCGCAGCACCGCTGATCGCGATGCGTTCATCGCCTTTCAGCTGCAGTTGCACGCCTCCGACCCCTACTTCGTGCCGCCGATCATGGCCGAGCGCCGGGACTTTCTCGACCGCGAGAAGAACCCGTTCCTCAAGCACGCGGAAGTGGAGCTGTTCCTCGCTCGGCGAGGCGGAAAGATTATTGGGCGAATCGCGGCGATCAGCGACCCCCAGTACAACCAGTTCCACAACAGCGACCACGGCTTCCTCGGGATGTTCGAATCCGAGAACGATCCGGCAGTGGCGGGAGCGCTCTTCGACGCCGCTGCCGATTGGGTGAAGAAGAAGGGCATGACCAGCCTGATGGGACCGGTCAACCTCTCCTTCAACCACGACTGCGGCGTGCTGGTGGAAGGCTTCGAGCACCCGCCCGCGATGATGATGCCGTACAACCCGCGCTACTACGGTGGGCTGTTCACCAGCAACGGCTTCCACAAAGCCAAGGATCTCTACTCGTACGATCTATCGACGTCGGTCGCTCCGCCCGAACGGGTGGTGCGGGTGGCGGAGAAGATTCGAGAGCAGGAAGGCATCCGGGTGCGGCCGCTGAACATGAAGGACCTCTCGGAAGAGACCCGGCGGATCAAGAGCATCTACAACGCGATGCTGGAGCGGAACTGGGGCTTCGTGCCGATGAACGACGACGAGTTCGACGCCATCGCTGCCCGGCTTCGGCCCCTGGTGCAGGTGCGTCCCGAACTCTGTCTGATTGCCGAGGTGAAGGGCGAGCCGGTGGCCTTCTCGCTCACGCTCCCGGACTCCAATGTCGCCCTCAAAGCCGCCAATGGCCGGCTGACGCGGTACGGCCTGCCGGTCGGTCTGGTGAAGATGCTGTGGGCGGCTCGGGGCATCGACCGCCTGAGGGTGCTCTTGCTGGGAGTCAAGCCGGGCTACCGTCGACGGGGCATCGACGCCCTCCTCTATCTGGACACGCTGCGCGCCGCGCGAGACCTCGGCTACACCAGCGGGGAACTCGGTTGGACCAGTGAAGACAACGACCTGATCAACCGAGCGATCGAGTCGATGGGCGCTCGTCGGTTCAAGACCTACCGGCTCTATCAGCGCGCCCTTTGACCCGGTTGAAGTGGGGGCGGCAGCTCGCGCCCTCGATTGCCTGCTTGCCGTGTCGCCAACTCGTAGCGGAAATTCTAGTTGCTGCCCGTTGCCTTGTCGGTGGAAGCGGTGGCGGCGCGGGTGTTTTCCAGCTTCAACTTCTTCGCCTTGAGGGTGGCGAGCAGACCGGCGTAACCCTTGTCGGCGATCAACTTCCGGAATTGATCTCGGTAGGTGGACACCAGCGACACTTCGTCGGTGACCACGTCGTAGATCTTCCAGCGGCCCTTGGGGTCGGGACGTGACAGCTTGTAAACCACCGGCACCGTGTCCTTCGCTACCTGAAGGGTGGTGGGCACATCGGCTTCGTTCCCTTGGACGGTTTCGGCGCCGTAGGTGACCGGGTTGGCGGCCTTCGAATCCTGGGCATCATGGATGGCACGCTGGGCGTAGGAGGCTCTCAGCAGCCCCTTCATCGTTTGCGAGAACTCGGCCTGCTGCTTCTTGTTCAGCTTGTCCCACTCCTTGCCCAGCGCGCGGCGGGCAAGCTCCCCGAAATCGACGAAGACATCTGCCTTGGCAGCCAGGGCGTCGACGGTCGGCTTGGCGCTCTTGAGGACCTTCTCCACCGCCGCATTCCCTTCCTTCACCACCATCACCGGGCCCGTGGGCGCGGTGGAAGAGAGAAGCACAGCCAGCATCAAGGGAGTCAGCATCGAGTCACGTCCAGGTAAAGTGCGCAGGGTATTACGGATTTTTCATGGGCGACGCAACCGGTCGACGGCGGCCGGCGCGGGGGATTCAAGCCCTGAGGGGGGCACGATTACGGGTGGGGCTGCAGCTTGACCGGGGGTGTGGTCGGCCCGGACAGCGCGGTGATCGGCGCTGGACCTCCAACCACCCGAGATAGGGCGCGGATTCCCACCTGAACGTCGTGCCACGCCTTCAGCTTCTCTCCGGAGCCCATCGCCAGGGCACTGAAGGAATCGACCAGCTCGCGGGTATCACCGGTGCCGAGGTCGAAGTTGGCGTAGGCCGCCGTGGCCCAGCGACGGGCGCTTCGTTCGGCGTCGCGCTGAGCGTCAGAGCGCACCAGGGCATCTTGTAGATCTCCCAGCGCCTTGTTGGTTTCGAGACGAATGCCGGCCTCGAGCAGGTCTCGCTGGAAGGTCAGCTTCTGCAGCTCGGCGCGAGACTGCTCGAGCTGAGCGAGCTTGATCGGCACATCGAACGTCATCCGCCCCACCAGACCCACGCCGCTTCCGAGGTCGTTGTAAGGGTCGTACGCGAAGGGGCTGCGCTGCGGGGTCGCGCTCGAGGTGTACATCCACCGGGCGAAGCCGGCGACGCCGAAGTCGGGGTAGAACAGCCGCTCGCGAATGAAGACCTCGTTGCGGCGCGCGGCCAGGCCGGCCTCGATCGCCCGCAGCTCGGGTCGGCGGTCGGCGGCGAGCTTGACGTAGACCTCGAGCGGCTCGAGTCGATAGGCAGGCTCGGGAAGATCGCGCTCTTCGACGGTGAGGGGCTGATTCAGGGGGGTCGCCGAGATCAAGCGAATGGCCGCGAGCGCGAACCCGACTCCACTCTCGACCTGACCTTGACGGGCCTCGACCTGCTTGCGGAAGAAGTCGACCTTGTAGAGGTCGAGCTTGCTGACCTGGGGCGACTCCTCGTCGAGCAATCGTTGCAGCACCTTGGCCGCATCGTTCATCCGGTCGAGGGTTTCCTGGAGCGCAACCCTGCCCTGTCGAGCGAGCTGGAAACCGAAATAGGCCTGGGCCGCTTGAAACCCGGCTTCGTCCCGAGCGCGTTCTCGAAGTCCCTCGCCGATCTCGATGCCGTGGCGCCCCGCCTCGGCCAGTGCCGACAACTTCCCGAAAGTGTAGAGGGGAACGAAGGCGGTGATCTCGGCGCGCCCCATCACTCCGACGTGGCCGAAGTTGAGGTCGTACTGGAGCGTCGAGACGGTGGACGGAGGGCCGCCCAACCCATCATTGCGCGCCTCGGGGGTCGGGCCTGCGACCATCACCGTGGTTTCGAGTTTCGGAAACCAGGCCCACCGCGCCTCGGCCGCCTTCCCCTGCAGGTTGCGAAGTTCGGCCTCCGACTCCTTCACCCGCAGGTCGTTGGAGCGGGCCTCGGCCACCAGCTGCTCGAGCGTGAGGGGCACCGTCTCGGCGCGGGAGCCCCCGGGTGCGAGGGCCAGGCCGATCGCGAGCGCGAAGTGGAGGGTCAAGGATCTCAAGAGAGTGGTCAATGTGCCAAAGATTGCCCTCGAGGTGTACCCGAAAGAGACGGCTATCTATGATGTCGTGATGAAGCCAACCCTCGTCGCCGTCACTCTTGGTTTGCTCGGCAGCTCCGCATTCGCCCGGGAACCGAAGGCTCCCGCTGGTTCAAAGGGCAGCCTCAAGGGCACCGACTTTGGCATTCCGAAGTTTGGCGACCTTCCCAAGGCGGAAGGAATGGAGAAGCCCAAGGCCGAGCCGGACCCCGGGGGACCGTCAATGACGGCGGCCAGCACCCAGTACGCAGTGGTGAAGGTGCAGCACGCCAAGGCCTTCGTGCGCAGTGGAGGGGGCGCCTCGGCGGTCGGCGGTGCGCTCGATTCGATTGCGCTCGTCGGGTACCCGCCGTCGACCCCGAAGTTCACCACCGTGGTCCGGGTCAAGTGTGCACGCCGCGCCAATGCCCCGATTGAAGTGGTGGTGCTCGACCCGCGAGGGGACACGTCGATGTCTGCTTCGGGCGAACTCAACTTCCGCGGCACCAAGGGAGACGAGGCGGACTACGCGGTCGATTGGGACCCGACTCCGCTGCGCGGGGGCGGGACCTACCAGGTGCTGATTCGCATCGCCGGAGAAGCGCTGGGCCCCTTCCCTCTCAAGTTTGTTGGGGAAACAGGCAAGTAATCGGTCTTCGGTCTTATCTGGTTTTGTGACAGGGCGGTCCCTTCACCATGGCGTCGGGCGCCAGCGTGCGGGTATATGCGTCTTCCGACTTTTGGAGGAACGCATGGCCTTCAGCGAACGAGTGAAGCAGATCCTTTCCTGGTACCCGTCGGACAGCCCCGGCACCCTCACCAACCTCGCTCGGCTGCTCAACCACGGCACCCTCGCGGGAACGGGCAAGCTGGTGATCCTCCCGGTGGATCAAGGCTTCGAACATGGGCCGGCGAGGTCCTTCGCTCCCAACCCCGGGGGCTACGATCCCGACTACCACTTCCAGCTGGCGATCGATTCGGGCTGCAACGCCTATGCGGCCCCGCTGGGGTTCCTCGAGGCCGGTGCGGGCAAGTACGCGGGTGAGATTCCGCTGATTCTCAAGTGCAACAGCTCGGACAGCCTCTCGAAGATGAGCGAGCCGATCTCCGCGATCACCGGCTCGGTGCGCGATGCAGTCAGGCTCGGTTGCGTGGCGGTCGGCTACACCATCTACCCCGGGTCGGGTCAGCGCAACGTGATGGTCCAGGACCTCGGCGAGCTGATCGCCGAAGCCAAGTCTTATGGCCTTCCCACCGTGCTCTGGGCGTATCCGCGCGGGGGCGGCATCAGCAAGGAAGGGGAGCAGGCGATCGACGTGGTCGCTTACGCGGCGCAGATCTCCGCGCAGCTCGGCGCCCACATCATCAAGGTCAAGCCTCCGAAGGAGAACGTGGAGCAGGCCGAGGCGAAGAAGGTTTACGAGAAGTACGAGATTCCGGTGAAGACCCTCACCGAGCGCATTCGGCACGTGGTCCAGAGCGCGTTCAACGGGAAGCGGATCGTGATCTTCTCTGGCGGCGAGGCGAAGGAAACGGCGAGCCTGCTCGAAGAGGTGAAGGCGATTCGAGACGGTGGCGGCTTCGGATCGATCATGGGCCGCAATGCCTTCCAGCGCCCGAAGGCCGACGCGGTGAAGTTGCTGAAGGACGTGATGGGCATCTACCGCAGCTAGGGAACGGCTCGGCCCTGGTTGCCTCCTCGGGCCGGTTGCTGAAGATGTTCGGCGCGGGGCCCCGCTTCCTTCGCGGGTCCCCCCGCCTATGGCGGGTCCGCCCGCTCGGGCCCCCCGCGCTTGCTCTCACCGAAGGGTGATTCGTTGACAGCTCCGGGACCGAGAGCTTTGGTGCCGAGCTCAACCAGACGAAATACCACGAGGGAGAGGCCCTGAGCGAACCCACGCAGGAAGAGATCGTGAAGGCGCTGACCGCGAGCTGGGAACAGGCCCAGGTCCAGCTGAAAACTCTGCGCGCCCAGGTGGAGCGGGCTGGCGAGCTGGCCGATGCGCGACTCCATGCGCACGTCCTCGACCGCGATCGCGATCGGGCGTTGCGAATCCTTGGCGAGGCTGTCTGGCAAGAGGTTGAACGGGGAAACCTGAAGCTTCCCGAGGGGATGGCAAACGCCTTGGCTTCGCTTGAAGCGCTTCGGCAACAGACCGCCGCACATCACCACGAGATCACCGACCTGCTCAGTCAAGGTGAGCCCGGAGAGGCCCCTTCGGAAAAAAACACCGCATCAAAAAGTGGGCTGGCGGGCCAGCCGAAGAAACGGTAGAAGGTCCGCGAATCGGCCCCCAGGCCGGTCGACGTGACGGGGTCATAGCTCAGCTGGGAGAGCGCCTGAATGGCATTCAGGAGGTCCGCGGTTCGATCCCGCGTGGCTCCACTGGTTTCAAAAGAAGGGCCTCGGTCAGTC
>JAYUUC010000199.1:0-2101 GCA_043755105.1 Myxococcales bacterium | reverse complement strand
GCTGCGACACCCGGTTCCAACGTTCGATCGCCTGGCTGTAGTAGCCGAGGAGCGCGTAGGTGTTGCCGAGCTTGAACAACGCCTCGACATTGCCAGCGTCTGCGTTGGCCGCGTCTTGATAGGCGAAGAGCGCGTCGCGGTACTTCTTTTCCTGCATCAGGCGGTCGCCCTCGGCGATTCGCTTCAGGCTCACGCTGGGAGCGGCGTTGGTGGGAGCCGACGGGGCGGCGATGATCCGGGCGGGCGCGCCCGCGCTGCCTGCGGGAGTACCGGTTGCTGGGGCGGCGGGAGCAGGAACGGCGGCGGACTCTGACGTGCCGGCCCGCAGCGTCGCCAGCGATTCCTTGGCCCGGTCGATCCACTTCTGCTCGGTGGGGCGCTTTTCCCGCGCCAGGAAAGCTTCGTAGGCGGCGATCGCCTTCTGCGGCTGTTCCAGTTGCCGATAGCTCTCGGCGAGTCCGTAGAAACCATCGGGGTCGTTGGAATCGAGCTGGGTGTACTTCTCGTACGCGGTGGCCGCGCTGGAGAAGTCCGAGCTCTTGCGCGCTGCATAGCCGAGGTTGAAGTAGGCGAGCTTGAACGAGGGATCCGCGCGAATGGCCTCGCGGAACTTGGCGATCGCCTCATCCTTCTTGCCCTGCTTGAAGAGCACACTTCCGAGACCATTGGTTGCCGGCGCGTAACCGGGGGCGGCCGCGAGGGCTTCCTGGTAGCCGGAAGCGGCAACGTCGAGCTGATTGGCGGCGAGCGCTTTTTCCGCGCGCTCGAAAGCGACCCTGGCCTGAGGCGAAGGCTCCGCGGCAACAACCGGAGCGGAGGCCAACCACGCACCGAGGACGAAGGAAGACAGCAGCAGACGGCGCATCGGGGGCCTCCTCGGGCAGCTCATGACCGAAGACGTAACAAAATCCGCCCAGGGGTACGACCAGTTTGAAGGGATATCTTGAAGGTCGTCGCCGGCCAGAAGGCCGCGGCCTCGTTTGTCTCCTGGGGCCGACCCGCTTCGCTGGCGATTTGCAACAGGGGAATGCGCGACGTTCGGGGTCCGCCTGGCGTGGGCCAATCCTCACCTGTGGACAGAGCGCGCGGAAGCGCACGCCTTCGCGGCCGTCGAGGGCGGCAGCGCGGCCCGCTACTCTCCGCGAAAGGGATTTTGAAGGAGAATGGTTTCGCCCCGGTCAGCGCCGACCGACACGCAGACCACGGGCACCCCGCTCACCTCTTCCACCCGCCGAACGTAGCGACGGGCACTCTCGGGAAGATCCTCGAAGGTGCGGGCCCCGACCAGCTTCTCGTCCCAGCCGGCGAGCGTCTCGTAGATCGGCTTCACCTTCTCGAGGTCTTCGAAATCCGGAGGAAGCTCGAGCACACGCTCGCCATCGAGTTCATAGGCGGTGCAGATGTTGAGCGTCTTCAAGCCCGAGAGGACATCGAGCTTGGTCAGCGCGATGCCCCACAGCCCGTTGACCCGGGCGGCGTAGCGCAGCACCACCCCGTCGAGCCAGCCACAGCGCCGCGGCCGGCCAGTGGTGGCGCCGAACTCGTCGCCGATCTTCCGGAGCAGGTCCCCGGTCTCGTCGGTGAGCTCGGTCGGGAAGGGGCCTCCCCCCACGCGGGTGGTGTAGGCCTTGCTGATCCCCATCACCTTGTCGATCGCGGTGGGGCCGAGGCCGGAACCGACCGCGGCGTTTCCGGCGACACAGTTCGAGCTGGTGACGAACGGGTAGGTCCCATGGTCCACGTCGAGGAGGGTGCCCTGGGCTCCTTCGAAGAGGATGCGGGCCCCTTTCTGCACCTGGCGCGAGAGGAAGAGCGAGACATCGCCGACGTGGGTGCGCAGCTTTTCCCCGAGGCCGCCGTACTCGGCGACGATCTGCTGAGCCTCCAGCCGAGGGGTGGGAACCCCGGCCGCCGTGGCGAGATCGGCGAGCTCTTCCAGAACAGTAGAGAGACGCTCCGAGACCTTTCGTTCGAGCCGCTCTCGAAACAGCAGATCGCGAACGCGGATGCCGCGGCGCGCGACCTTGTCTTCATAGGCGGGACCGATGCCACGGCCGGTGGTGCAGATCGCCCCGCCCCGGCGCGCCTTCTCGCGGTAGCT
>JAYUUC010000198.1:0-6332 GCA_043755105.1 Myxococcales bacterium | reverse complement strand
ACGCGGCCCACGGCTACCTGCTGCATTCCTTCCTCTCTCCCCTCTCCAACTTCAGAGAAGACAACTACGGCGGCTCCTTCGAGAATCGAGTGCGAATCGTCCGAGAAGCCGTGCAGGCGATTCGCTCAGAGTGGCCAGCCAAGCTCCCGCTGTTCGTCCGTCTCTCCGCGACCGACTGGACGGAAGGCGGCTGGGACCTTCCCCAGTCGATCGACCTCGCCCGACTGCTGTCGAGGGAAGGCGCCGACCTGATCGATTGCTCGTCCGGTGGCGTGGTGAAGGCCAAGATTCCCGTGGGCCCCGGCTATCAAACTCCCTTTGCAGAGGCGATTCGCCGAGACGCCCACGTACCCACCGGAGCCGTGGGCGTGATTCGCTCGCCTGAACAAGCGGAGCACATTCTCCAGACCGGGCAAGCGGACCTGGTGGTGATTGCCCGCGAGCTGCTCCGGCAACCGCATTGGCCCCTGGCCGCGGCGAAGGCGCTCGGTGCGACCGTTCCCTGGCCCGTTCAATACGAACGCGCCCAGAACTGAGTTGACGGGCCGGGCGCACATTGCCCCCGGTGCGCCCGCACCCACGGCGGTCGAGCAATGGCTGGCCAGCCACCAGTGACGTGGAAGTCGCCGCCCGGAAGGCGCTCAACATCGGGAAGGCGCGAGCGATTGACTGAACGTTCGTTCAGTCATAACTTGGCTCACATGAAGCCCCAGGCGATCGCCAACCCGCCCAACCCCTGGGCCAGCACCGAGGTGGACTACCTGGGCGAACCCCCGCGCGCCGAGGTGCAGGTCTACGAGGACCACACCAAGGAAATCGTCGCCCGCAATGACAGTCCCGACGTGGGCTTCGAGTTCAGCGTCAATCCGTACCGCGGCTGCATGCACGCCTGCGCCTACTGCTATGCGCGCCCATCTCACGAGTACCTCAGCCTCGGCGCCGGTACCGACTTCGACACCCGTATCGCAATCAAGCCCCACGCCCCCGAGCTGCTCCGGAAGACGTTCGAGCGGCCGTCGTGGAAGGGCCAGGTGGTGGTCTTCTCCGGGGTCACCGACTGCTATCAGCCGCTCGAGGCTTCCTATCGGTTGACCCGCCGCTGTCTCGAGGTCTGCGCCGAGTACCGCAACCCGGTGGGCATCATCACCAAGGCGCCGCTGATCGAACGAGACATCGACGTGCTCTCCGAGCTGTCTCGCCATGCGCGGGTGCGGGTGAACATCAGCATTCCGATCTGGGACCAAGACCATGCCCGGGCGATCGAGCCCGGCGTCGCTACCCCGAAGCGGCGCATCCAGACCCTCGCTCGCCTCGCTGCCGCCGGCATTCCGGTGGGAGTGATGGTGGCGCCGATCATCCCCGGGCTCGGCGACGAGGCGCTGGTGGAAGTTCTTACTGCCGCGAAGGACGCCGGGGCCCGCGGGGCAGGCTACGTGCTCCTGCGCTTGCCCGGCTCGGTGAAGACTGTGTTCGAGGAGCGCTTGCGCGAGACGATGCCTCTGCGCGCCGAGAAGGTGCTCCACCGCATTCGCGAGACCCGGGGCGGCGCTCTCTATGATTCGCGGTTCGGCGTTCGCGGGCGAGGCGAGGGCCCCTACGCCCAGGCGCTCCAGGCGGTGTTCGAGGCGACCGTGAAAAAGCTGGGGCTCAACGCCGAATGGGACGAGGAGCTGCCCAGCCCTTTTCGTCGGCCTCCGAAGCAGAGCCCTCAGCTTTCCCTTTTCTGAATCGCCGTGATGCGGATAGACCCTCTCCAGGACTATCAGGCAGCCCGGAGAGAACCGATGAACGAAGCAGAGATGAAGGCAGAGCTGGAGCGACTCAAGGCCGAGAACGAGGCGCTCAAGACCCGCGGTGCCAAGGGCATCTCGATGAAGGTGAGCGAGAAGGGGGGCGTGTCGATCTACGGCCTCGGCCGCTTCCCGGTCACCCTCTACAAGGAACAGTGGAGCAAGCTGCTGGACATGAGCGACGACATTCGTCGCTTCATCCAGGAGAACGACGCCGCCCTCAAGACCAAGCCCTGATTTTGGGGCGGTCGCCCGCGAGCGGCCCCTTGCCGCCGCTCACGGCCGGGTTCACCAGACTTCGCAGCGCTCCTGGGCCGGTCGAATCATTTTCGACCCTTCCTTGCACCCAAACGCCTGCTGAAATTCCTTCAAGTTCACCAGTGAGCCGTTCACCCGCCAATTCGGAGGAGAGTGCGGATCGGTGGTGGCGAACATCCGCGCCAGCTCGGGGCGGACCTTCGAGCACCAGCTCTGAGAGAAGCCGAGGAAGAACTGCTGGCGGGGGGTGAACCGATAGCCTTCCACCTTCGAGGGCTTCTCCTTCAGCCACCGCTCCATCGCGGCGTGGGCGATCTTCAGCCCCCCCACGTCGGCCACGTTCTCGCCGAGGGTGAGCGCCCCGTTGACGTGGACATCGTCCACCGCGAGGTAGCCATCGTACTGCTTCTTCAAGCAGGCGGTCCGCGCGAGGAAGCGGGCGGCCACTTCCGGGCTCCACCAGTCGCGAAGGTTGCCCTTGGCATCGAACTGGCGACCCTCGTCGTCGAAGCCGTGGGTGATTTCGTGACCCACCACCATGCCCATCGAGCCGTAGTTGACGGCCACGGTGGCGTCCCGGTTGAACATCGGGGGCTGGAGAATGCCGGCGGGGAAGACGATTTCGTTCAGGCTCCCCGCGTTGTACGCGTTCACCGTGTCCGGGCTCATCTGCCACTCGCTGCGGTCGAGGGGCCGATCGATCTTTGCCAGCTCTCGGCGCACCTCGAAGCGGTTGGCCTTGAGCGCGTTGGAGAGAAACGAGCTGCGGTCGGTCTGAACCGTCGAGTAGTCCCTCCAGCGGTCGGGGTAGCCAATCTTGTTCACCATCTTTTGAACTTTCACGGCGGCCTCGGCACGGGTGGGGGCGTCCATCCACTCCAGCTGAGCGAGGTTTTTCTCGAAGGCCTGCTCCAATCCGCGGATCATCTCCAGGGTGGTGGCCTTGGCATCGGCCCCGAAGGTCCGCTCGACGAACGCCTTGCCCAGCGCCTCGCCGAGCGAGTCGTCGGTGTAGCGAACGCACTTCTTCCACCGCGGCCGATCGACCTCTGCTCCGGTGAGTACCTTGTTGAAGCGAAACTGTTCGTCCCGAAAGCGCTTCGGCAAACCGAGCGTCATGCCGTGCAACGCATTCCAGGTGAGGTAGGTCTTCCAGGTCGAAACCGGCGTGGCCTTGGCCAACGCTCCTACCTTCTGGAAGAACTCGACCGAGGTGACGTTGAGCTTCTGCACCGCGGGCGCACCGATCGTCTCCAGGTACTTGTCCCAGGGGAACTGGGGCACCTGTTGCTTCACCCCGGCGCGATCGAGGCGGTGGTAGACCTTCAGCGGATCTCTTCGGTCTACCTTGCTCTGCGACGCCCGGGCCAGCTCGGTCTCGAGCGCGAGCACGACGGCCGAGGCCTTCTGCGCGGCCGCCGGTGCCTGTCCCAGCAGCTGGAACATCTGTTCCACGTAGCGGGCATACGCGGCGCGGATCTCGACGGTCTTGGCATCGTCCTTCAGGTAGTAGTCGCGGTCGGGCAGCCCCAGACCGCCCTGGTCCAGCTCACCGATGATCTGGGTGGAATCCTTGAAATCCTGCGCCGAGCTGAACTGGAACAGCCCCGGCATCCCCGCGGCGTGCAGGTGACCGAGCGCCGTGGCCAGGCTGGTGGGGTCCTTGATGGCGTTGAACCGGGCGAGCTCGACCTCGAGCGCCGGCAGCGCGGTTTCCAGCTTCTCCTCGTCGATGCAGGTGCCGTAGAAGTCACCCAGCTGCTTCGCGAAGGCGGTGCCTTCCGGCAACTTGCCCGCTGCGGCCTGCTCGAGGATCTCCCTCAGCACCCCCTCGTTGCGATCGGCAATCGCGACGAACCCTCGCGAGGTGCGATCGCGATCCGCGGGAATCGGGGTCTTGTCGATCCAGCCGCCGCAGGCAAAGCGGTAGAAGTCGTCGCAAGCGTTGACGGTGGGGTCCATCGCCGCCCAGTCCAGGCCCGGAGGCATCGGCAGGCTCGACCGATCTTCCGTCGAAGCGGCTGCAGGCGGTGGTGCAGACGGGGGGGCCAGAGACGGCGTGCGGCAGGCAGAGAGCAGCAGAAGAGCGGACAGCAGGCAGGAGAGTCGCATCGGGGTGATTGCCTTTCGGGTCTACAGAGGCAGCGCAAAGGGGCGAACCCTAGCCTCGCCACGCCTCCGGAACCAAGGAGTGTCGGCATACCGCTGTTCACCCCCACACAGGGCCGCCGTTTCTCCACCCGCGACACCGCAGCGAAGACGATCAGCCGTTGGCTTTGGCGAAGCTCTCCATGAACGACACCAGGGTCTTGATTTGCTCGACGGTGACGGCATTGTAGGCCGAGACCCGGATTCCGCCGGCGCTGCGGTGGCCCTTGAGCCCGACCATGCCCGCCTTCTTCGCCTCGGAGACGAAGCGGTCTTCGAGCGCCTCGGAGGGCAGGCGGAAGACGATGTTCATCACCGACCGGCTCTCCTTCTCCACCGGCGCCTTGTAGAACCCGGACAGGGCGTCGAGCGCGCCGTAGAGCACCCCCGCCTTCTCGCGGTTGTTGGCTTCGACCTTGGCAAGGCCGCCCAGCTCTTTCAGGTGCGCGAGCACGTTGCGCATCAGGTAGATCGAGAAGGTCGGCGGGGTGTTGTAGAGCGAGTTGTTCTCGGCGTGGGTGCTGTAGCGGAGGACTTTCGGAATGTCCTTCCGCCCCTGCGCGATCAGCTCCTTGTCGGCAATCACCACCACCAGGCCTGAGGGTCCGACGTTCTTCTGCGCTCCGGCGTAGACGAGCCCGAACTTGGACACGTCGAACTTCCGCCAGATGAAGTCCGAGCTCATGTCACAGACGTGGGGAACCGCGCCGGTGTCCGGGTAGGTGTGGAACTGGGTCCCGAAGATGGTGTTGTTCGAGGTGGTGTGGACGTAGGCCGCCTTGGGGTCGAGCTCGATTTCCTGCTGCTTCGGCACCCTCAGATACCGCTTGTCGGCAGTAACCGTGCTCGCCGCCACCCGGGGCTTGCCGAGCAGCTTCGCCTCGTCGAGTGCCTTCTCCGACCAGGTGCCGGTGAGCACATAGTCGGCGCTCTTCCCCGCGGGGAGGAAGTTCATCGGCACCATCGCGAACTGCAGCGACGCTCCCCCTTGCAGAAACAACACCTGATGGCTGGCCGGAATGTCGAGCAGCCCGGTGAGCAGAGAGATCGCTTCGTCGTGGACCGCCTCGTACTCCTTGCCGCGGTGGCTGTGCTCCATGATCGACATTCCAGAGCCCTGGAAGTCGATCAGCTCGTCGCGCGCGCGCTCCAGCGCAGGGAGGGGCAGACCGGCCGGACCAGCATTGAAATTGATCACTCGCATCGGATGAGCCTTTCGAAGGGGGAAGGGGTGAGGCTAGGGGGTGAGACGGGGCGGAGGCTCTTCAAAAGGATGGACCACCAGCCCGCTGCGCAGCTTCGGCTCGAACCAGGTCGACTTCGGCGGCATGATTTCGCCGGCGTCGGCGATCGCCATCAATTGCTCGAGGCTGGTGGGGAACATCGAGAACGCCACTTCGTAGGCGCCGGAGTTGACCAGCCGCTCCAGCTCGTCGGTGCCGCGAATGCCGCCGACGAAGTTGATCCGCTTCTCGAGCCGGGGGTCGCCGATGCCCAGCACCGGCTTGAGCAACTGCTCCTGGAGGATGGAGACATCGAGCACCCCGGTCGGGGTGTTGGGAAAAGAACCGGCCCGGGCGGTGAGCTCGTGCCAGTGACCGTCGAGGTACATGCCGAAGGTGTGCGGCGCCCGCGGCTTGCTGCGGCCGCTGGGCTGGACCTCGAAGCGCTCCGTCACCTGCGCGAGGAAGGCCTCGGGGGTGAGCCCGTTGAGGTCCTTCACCACCCGGTTGTAGTCGAGGATCTGCATCTGGTCGTGAGGGAAGACCACCGCGAGGAACTGGTCGTGGGCTCCCGGCTTGCGTCCCTGCTGCTGGTAGAGCTTGCGCACCCGCGAGGCAGCAGCGCTGCGGTGGTGCCCATCGGCGACGTAGAGCGCGGGAATCGGCTGGAAAGCCGCTTCCAGCTTCGCGTTGAGCGGGCCGGGCACTTTCCAGAAAGTGTGGCCGATGCCGTCCTCGGTGACGAAGTCGTACTCCGGCGGGCCTCCAGCGACCTCGGCGATCAACCGGTCGATGCTCGGGTCTGCCCGGTAGGTGAGGAACACCGGCTCGTCGTTGGCAGCGAGCTCGGCGATGTGTCGGGTTCGATCGTCCTCTTTGTCAGCCCGGGTGAGCTCGTGTTTCTTGATCAGCG
>JAYUUC010000197.1:0-2107 GCA_043755105.1 Myxococcales bacterium | reverse complement strand
CGTCGGCTGCAGTCGTTCGTCGACTCGCTGGGCCAGAGCAAGTTCCACTTGGTCCCGGTCCACGAGTCAGCCGAAGGCAGCAAGGCGCTGGGCGAGGTGGCGAAGGCGTCATTGGAAACCGAGCTGACTGAGCTGGCCGTCGAGATCGAGCTTTTTAAGAATGAGCCCCCAGCGCGAGCTTCGACGCTGGTCCACCGGCTCGAAGCCTTTCAGGAAATCAAGGCGCGGGCCGAGCTGTACCGCGACATCCTGGCGGTGAACGTGGCCGATATCGACACGGGTTTGAATGAGCTGGCCGTCACGGTGGAAGCCATGCTCCTCAACAGCAAAGCCGCGTAGTCAGAAGCGCAGCACGCAGTCTCATCCCGAGGGGCAGTCCCATTGGCTTCATTGCCAGCGGGGCTGCCCCTTTTCACGTTGGAGGTCGTTCCCATGTCGAACCAGAGCTTCGAGCAGTTGAGGTTGGAGTTGAACGCGAGGTTCCCCGAGCGCCGCCAGGTGATCGACGGCATCCTCATCGCCGTCCTGTGTGCGGAGCACGTCTTGCTCCTGGGTCCGCCTGGCACAGCCAAAAGCGCGTTGGTCCGCGCCGTGGCACAGGCGTTCGACGGTAGCTACTTCGAGCGACTGCTCACCAAATTCAGCACCCCTGAAGAATTGCTGGGGCCGATCTCGCTGAAGGCACTGGAGCAGGACCGCTTTTCCCGCGTGATCACCGGAAAGCTGCCCGACGTTCAGTTCGCCTTCATCGACGAGGTCTTCAAGGCGAACAGCGCCATCTTGAACAGCATGCTGGGCGTGATGAACGAGCGCATCTTCCACAACGACGGTGCGCCGGTTCAATGCCCGCTGATCACGATGTTTGGAGCCAGCAACGAGCTTGGAGAGGGCAGAGACCTCGAAGCCGTCCACGACCGGTTTCTGCTGAAGTTCGCGGTCGACTACATGCTGCGCCCAACGAGCCTACGCGCCGTCTTGACTAGGCCGGACCCGCAGCTCTGCGTGCAGCTGTCGATGGCCGAACTGAAGGCCGCGCAGACCGCTGTCGCGAACGTGAAGATCACCGACGACACGGTCGACGCGCTCATCGCGATCCGCGACGCCTGCAAGGCCGAGTGTATCGTCGCATCGGACAGACGCTGGAAGAAGAGTTTGAAGGCTGTGCAGGGCGCAGCGTTCCTGATGGGCGAGAACGAGACGTGCCCCGAGGACCTCACCATCCTGGTCGACTCGCTCTGGCGGGAGCCGAAGGAGCGCGTGAAGGTGGCCCGCATCGTGGGCAAGCTCGCCGACCCCATCAGCTCCCAGGCCACCGAGATCCTGGATGCCGCCCGCGAAGCCGCGCAGAAGGTCGAGACCATCCACAACGTCTCCGACAGGAAGGACTACGTCACCGAGGCCGCGAATGCTCTCCGCGTCTTCACGCAGCAGCAGACCCGCCTCCAAGAGCTGGCCAAGTCCGCGGGCAAGCGCGCCCAGGAGAGCATCGCGTCGGCTGCTGCTGAGATCCGCAGCCTCCACTCGGAAATGGCCCGCGAGGTGAGCAAGGGACTGGGCTTGGGCATGCGAGCGGTGAAGTAGATGAAGCGCATCATCTATGACGTGCCCCGGTGGAGCCTCTATCTCCACCGAGATGCTCGTGGTCTCCCGCAGGCGATCATCGAAGATCCCGGCCTGGCACAGCTGGGCGACGAGCTGTTCGAGCGGCTCTACGCTGGTGCTGGCGAGCAGCTCCCCGATGGCGAGCAGGACCCGAGCCTCCGCGCCTGGGCTACTGGCATCCACAGCACCTGCGACGCGCTGCCCAGCTTCCAGCGCCTCTCCAACGAGGTCCGCGGTGACGCTCTCGCTTCAGGCATCGCAGTGGAGCAACTCCTCGGCGAGCTGGCACCAACGTTGCCCACCAAGCCGGAGGACACCGCTGGGACGGCCGCACCTGCGCTCCGTCGCATGGTCGGCAAAGGCTCCGAGAAGGCGTCTGCTGCGGTCGAGGAAGCACGCGAGACCATGGAAGGGCTCGGTGGCGTGGGCTGGGGCACTGGAGCCTCCACTGGGACGTCCCCGACTCCGTCGTCAGCCCGAGCCCTCGCTGCGAAGCTCAAGGACA
>JAYUUC010000196.1:0-6342 GCA_043755105.1 Myxococcales bacterium | reverse complement strand
TCGCAGCGCCCGGTAAATCAGACCGAGCAGGTCCTCGCGCGAAATCCAGGGGAGGGCGCTGACAGGTTCTGACGACCCGCTCACCGGGGGCCTTCCGGGGGCCGGCGAGGGCGCCTTGCCGATGACCCAGCCTCGCCGGAGGAGGACAATTCGGTGGCGTGACTCGACGCCGTGGGTGATCGCCGCTTCGTAAGCGCGCGTCCGTTCTCCGAGCGGAGTCTCTCCGAGTGGGCTTTCCTCGGAAGGGTTCTTCGAGGCGGGCCCATAGGCCGCGCGCGACTCCGCCACCAGCACCTTCGGTTTGCCCCCACTCTTGCTTAGCGCCTGGACCACCGAGGCTGCTTGCTCGAGATGAAAGGGGCTGAGCTCGCCCTCGGTCAGGTGCACCACGCCATCGGCGTCCGCAGGGAAAAGAGCGCCTGCTTCCACTGTCGACAGCGCGGTCACTTGATGTCCTCCGGTGGTGAGGAAGGCCTGCAATGACTTGAACAAGTCTCCGGGTTCCCCCACGAGCACGAAATGGCTCGCCCGCGAAGAGGCATATTCCGCGTGGCGCTGCAGGTCGGCCTGGGTCACCGCATGGCGGTAGGCGAACATCCGCTCCAGCTTGCCGAGGGCAATCGCGCTCCCCCCGATGCGGCCGAGAATTCCCAGGGGCAACGCATAGTGAACCTCGTCCTCGAGCATCGACTCCGAGGCGCTTCGGGAAATCATCCGGTGGGTGTGCTCCCAGAAGGCGAATGGCCCCGAGCGCTGCCGGTCGGTGAACGACTCGCCTTCGACGCAGGCGGTGTGGACCGCGTCCCACCGTTTCCACAGCGGTCCCATCTTCACTTCAATCACTGTCCGGGCGCCGACCTCGAGGCCGCCGCGACGTTCGATCAGCCGGGTGGGCTCGAACGGAGGGCTGATCCGCTCGAAAGCACCGGGCCGGCTGTGCCACGAAAACAGCTCTGCGGCGGACACAGGCATCGGGGAACGCGCAAGAAAGCGCTGATAGGTGGCCATCGTGAAGGAGAGTAGCCGCGTCTGCCTCGCGGCGCTCGTTCTCCGGTGCGGTGCCGCGCCTCATCCGTCGGATGCTGAAGCGCATCTCGACGGCGGTGCACTAGTACGTGAACGACGACGACCAGACGATGAACAGCCGCCACTCGGTGCCCGAGGAGACCACGGCGTCGTAGCGGCCCTGGGTGAGGTCGAGGCCGAGGACGTGAACCAGCCCCAGCCCCGCCACCAGTCCGAGGGTAGAGGAAGTCCGCTCGCTGACGACGCTTCCCGAGAAGGTGGCCCCCACGAACTGCACCTGCTCTTCGCTGCTGTTGGCGTTGAGGGGGGAGGGCTCGGCCGCGGGCGCGAAATCAGTGTAGAGCCCGCCGCGCAGTGCCAGCGTGGGCGAGACGTAATATTCCCCGCCCACCGAGAGGTCGACCACCAGCCCGTGGTCCGCGAACTGGTTGACCTCGGGTTTCAGCAGCGAGGACATCGATTGATAGGCGATCGGCGCGTAGACGCTCACGTCCATCGAGAGCGCGTGCTGTCGGGCTTTCACCTCGGCCAACCCCACCGAGATTCGCGCCGGAATCAGCCGCAAGGTGCTGACGGCATCAGTCGAAGTCAAAAGGTTGGTGGAGCCCGTGTCGGCGTTCCCGAAGGCCGCGCGGGTGAAGGACTTGCCCGACCCGGCCAGCTCGAACGAGGGGCTCCGGACACAGAGGCCGAGAAAGAGGCTCTCGGTGAGCGCGACCCGAGCGCCGAGGCTGCCGAGCACCCCGAGGTTCGATTGCTCTCGGCTGGAGGTGACCTGAATGAAGTTGTTGAAGCCCGCTTGCTGGGAAGGACGGGAGTCGGTGAGGTCTGCTCGCTCGGTCAGGGTGTGGTACTGGCCGAACACCGCGGCACCCACCGAAAACCGCTCCGACGCTCGGTACGCGAGTGAGATGCCGGGCAAGAGGGTCTTCTCGGTGATGCCGAGAAACAACGTGGTGCCCCCGCCATTGACGTCGGCACGCTGGTCGAGCTGGTAGTTGCCCGGAGAAAAAATGCCGAACGTGAGCACCCACCGCGCCGGCTTTCCGGGACTCGATTCCCCGAGGTGCCACAGGGTGCTGGCGGTGGTGGGGAAGAGGTTGAGGTTGGTGTAGCTGAAGTCGTGCCCCGCTCCGAGCGCGCCTGCATAGGTGCCGGTGATCAGCCCGTAGAAGCTGGTGGAGAGGGAGAGCGAATCGCCTTCAGCGAAGGCCGTGCCTGCAGGGTTGTAGAAGGCCCCCGCTTCGTCGTTGGCGAGCGCGGTATAGGCCCCGCCCATGCCGCCGGAGCGCTCGCCCACCGGGTAGGGCTGGTAGTTGAGCTGAGCCCAGGCCGGCAGTGCGAAAAACCACAGCCCGGCCATCAACCTTCGCAGCAGTCGGATCTCGAGCTGGATCTTCCGCATCGGGTGGTCACTCCTCGAAGTCGGAAATCTACAGCGGCACGTCGAATCGAGAATTTTTCGGGAAGTCGCTACGGTTGGGGCCATGTTCGACCCACACGCCCTCGAGACCGTGGTGAGCAGCTTCGCGTTGGTGGCCGCGAGCGAGATGGGCGACAAGACCCAGTTGCTGGCCTTCTCGCTCGCCACGCGCTTCCGGAAGCCGGGGCAGGTGATGCTGGGCATTCTCCTGGCTACCCTCGCCAATCACGCGCTCGCTTCGGCCGTGGGCGCCTGGGTCTCGGAGCACGTGCCCCCGAAGACGATGGCTTTGGTGCTCGCCGCCATCTTCATCGGTTTTGGCATCTGGGCATTGAAGCCCGACGCGGACGAGGATCTTCCCCAGAAATCTTCCCGCAACGCGGTGCTCACCACCTTCGTGCTCTTCTTCCTCGCCGAGATGGGGGACAAGACCCAGCTCGCCACGGTGGCCCTCGCCGCCCGCTTCCACTCGATGCTCTGGGTGACCACCGGTACCACCGCAGGAATGCTGGTGGCCGATGGGTTGGCAGTGTTCCTCGGCGACCGGATGGCGGGCCGGGTGAAGAACGCCTGGGTGCGGCGGTTCGCGGCGGGAATGTTCTTTCTCTTCGGGCTTGCTTCGCTTTACGTCGCGCTGCGGTGAGCGAGGGTCAACGCGCGAGGGTGAGCTCGATCACGGTGATCGAGTACGGCGCCAGCAGCTCCTCGAGGTCGCCCGGCTTCCCTGTCGGCTTGATCTCCACCAGTCCGCGCGGGTCGCCCGCGTAGGTGAACACCCGCTTCGACTGCACCGGCGCACAGCCGGGGAGATCGAGCTTGGCCTTGAACGTCTTTCGCGGGTCGAGGTTCAACGCCACCGCGACCACCTTCTTTCCACTCTCATCGGTGGAGGCGAACAGCGAGACATTCTCCGGAGGCCGCGTCGGCAGCGAGTAGTCGAGAAAGTGGGCGCCCTTGCCGTCGTAGTTCCGGTAAGCGCGGAACGCATGAAACGCAGGAGAATCCTTCGCCGGATAGGTCCAATAGAACGCCGAGGTGACGTCGTTCTGTCCGAAGCGGCCGAGTACCTCGGCTTCAGCGAGCCCACCGCTGATGTGCTGTTCGGCGCCGAAGTTGTACTCGCCGATCGAGATGCCCAGGCCAGGGTAGTTCTCGGCGATCCACTGCTTCATCCGTGGAATCAGCATGATTTTCTCGTCGATCCACGACTCGTCCTTGTAGCTGGGGTCCCAGAGCGAGCGCGTCGAACGGATCCGCAGCGCTGCAGCCTCGGGGTCCATTCTTCCCTGTTCCCCTTCGCCCACTCCCTTCGCCTGCGGGTAGTAGTGGAGGTCGACCACGTCGAGGATCTTCACGCCGGTCTTCTTCTCGTGCTCCTTCAGCTTCTTCAGGTACCAGGCAATCAGCGGAACATCCCCGTGGCCCCTTCGGTCGGGGCGCAGCTGAACCCCCGCTTCGGAGTCGACCGCGGAGTTGATGTAGTTGATCCATCCCCACTCGGCCGGCCCGGCGATGGTCGCCTTGGGGTCGGCTTTTCTCACCGCCGTTCCGTAGGCAATCGTCTTGCTCAGCAGCTCGTCGTACGACGCGGGCTGAGGGTGAACGTCGCGGTGGGTGTCGTGCCAGAGCATCGGCTCGTTATCGAGGATGTACATCGCCACGCTGCGGGCCCCGCCGTTCTTCCGGTCGCGATCGGCGATCGTTCCCACCCAGCGGCCGATGAACTCCGGTGGAGCGGCGACGCTGGTCTTGCCCGGGCCCCCGGGCTCGATCTTCTTTCCGTTCTTCCGCAACCCATTGCCGGCGCCGAGCTCGCCGTCGACCTGCTGCTGCTCGCCAAACTCGTCGACCGGAAAGGCAAACGAGCGGGTGTCGCGGGCCACCCAGCCGAGCATCGGCACCGTGAGCGCGCTCTGGACCTTGAAGTCCCGGTCGTCGTCGAGAAACTTGGTGTAGCTGTAGTCCCCGCCGACGTAGTTGATGTTGCGGAAGAAGTAGTCGCTGCCGGTGTTCCAGGCGTTCCCGAGTTCCCAGTTGTAGCGCGAGCTCGGGTTGCCGCCCCAGCGTCGGGCGGTGGCTCCCAGCTGCCACTGGTGGGTGTCGGACTTCTCCTTCCGGGGCACCAGCGCGATGCCGTAGATGAGCGGGCTGATCGGCTTTGGCTTGGCCCGGCAGTCGATGCTCGCGGCCACCGATTCCGTCGGTCCGTTCTCCCGGTGAACCCCGGTCGCGGCCTTCGGTCGGGAAGGGTCGGTCGCGGTGAGCCCCACCTCGTCGATCTGGATCCAGCCCGCGGGCACCGGGCGAAAGGCGCGAATCACTACCCGATCGAACGGGAGCAGGTTGGGGTTGAGCTCGTCCATCGCAATGAACACGTCGGTCCAGCCCTGGGGCTGCTCTGAACAATGAGCGGGGCCTACTTTGATTCGCGGAAAGGACTGCGCCTGGGTGGAGTCGACCCGAACCTCGAGGAAGTCGCCCAGCTCGCGGGGAGCATTGAAGCGAAAGCGCAAGCCGCCGAAGTCTCCGCTCAGCCCCGGACGGGCGAGGATCCACCCGGCATAGTTGGTGAGGTCGAGCAGCTCGGGCCCGCCGCCATTCGGCTTCCGGTTCGCCCAGCCGAAGTCCTGCCAGTTTTCCTGCAACCCCTGGCGGTAAATCACTTCCTTCACCGGAAGCGCTGCGCCCGCCCGCTTTCCTGCAGAGCGCGGTCCTGACTGCGCGTGGGTCTGCTCGCAGCAAAGAAGAAGGGTGCAGCCGACCAGGGCGAGGCTCAAGCGCGCGCTGCTGCTCATTTGAGAATCCATCGTAGGGGAGAGGAAAGGAGCCCGCGTCGTCGGGCGTGGCGGGCGAGCGCGAAGAAGGCGCGGGGAAGCGAACCCGCTTCCTCACGCACGCCGCGAAAGTATTCCATCGTGTAGACCACCGCCGAGCCGGCGAAGGCCAGTCGCTCCAACCCCAGCCGGTCGGCGCCGCGGACCGTGGCCATCGCCACCCCGGAAACAGGACGGGACAGCACGGGAGCGGCGATCGACAGCGCCAGCAGCGGACTGGCGAGTGGATTCAATTGAAAGAGAAATCGCCACGGGTCGGCGTGGGTGAGGTCGGGGTGCTTGTGGTGAATCCGCGAGTCGTAGACGCCATAAAGAAAGGCCCGGCGCAACCACACTTCCTGGCTGGTGTGGTCAGAGCCATGCAGGGTGTAGGCGGCCGCCGAGAAGGCCAGCTCGACCCCGTCGCGCTCCAGCTTCAACCCCAGCTCGGCGTCCTCCGAGCGCTTCAGCGCCGGGTCGAAGCCGCCCACCGCGAGGTAGTCGGCGCGGCGGAGCGAGACATTGCCGGTGTAGAGGTGGTTTCCCCGCAATACCAACGTCCCGGCCGCTGCTCTCGCGGCAAGCGAGTTGAGCCGGTACGCGTACCAGCGCTCGAAGAACGGCATCCCGGCGATCGACGGGTCAGGGCGGATGTGGCCGAGCACTGCGCGACGTGCCCCGGGCGGGTGTGCCGCCAGGTGCTCCGCGAGGAAGTCGTTTCCCACCTGCATGTCGTCGTCGGTGATCACCAGCAGCTCGCCCCGGGCGGCGAGGACTCCGCGGTGGCGGGCGGCCGCAGCGCCTGCGTTGGGTTGGGTTTCCACGCGCAATGCGTAAGGCAGCTTCAGCTTCGCCAGGGAGGGCGCGACCGGCTCGGTAGAACCGTCGTCCACCACCACCACCTCGTAGGCATCGGTGGGAAGCGTCTGTTCCGCGAGCTGCTCGAGCAAGCGCACCAGCAGGGGCAGCCGGTTGTAGGTGGCGAGGACCACGCTCAACCGGGGCGGGCTGGCGACTGCCTTCATTTGCGGTCGTCCGCGCTCATCGTCACCGAGCCGAGGAAGCGATCGCGGCCGAGCA
>JAYUUC010000195.1:0-6345 GCA_043755105.1 Myxococcales bacterium | reverse complement strand
GCGCTCGCCGCGCTGGCGCGCGACGCGGACGACCCGGCCCGGGTGGTGCTCACCCTGCGCGACGACTTCCTGGTGCGCGTTCAGGCGCTCCCCGCCCTGCGCGAGCGGATGATCCCGGGCCTGCACATCATGGGGACTCCCGCGCCCGAGGATCTGCTGCGCATCGTCAGCGAGCCCGCACGTCGAGCCGGCTTCATCTTCGAGAACGCCGAGCTGGCGCAGGAGATGGTTCAGGCCGTGGTCGATCAGCCAGGCGCCCTCGCGCTGCTGTCCTTCACTGCGTCGAAGCTGTGGGAGCTGCGCGATCGGCAAATGAAGCAGCTCACCCGAAAGGCCTACGACGCGCTCGGCGGTGTCGGCGGCGCCCTCGCGCATCACGCCGAGGCCACCCTCGCCGCGCTCGAAGCAGCGGAACAGGCGCTGGTCCGAGAAGTGTTTCGCCACCTCGTCACTGCCGAGGGCACCCGGGCCCTGCTCACCCGCACCGAGATGTCACAGGTGTTGCGCGGCAGTGTTCTCGCCGAGCCGGTGCTGGAGCGGTTGATCGGCGCGCGCCTGCTCACCGCCTCGGAAGGAATCGGCGGCGAGGACCGACTGGAAGTGATTCACGAAGCACTGCTGTCGAGCTGGCCCCGGCTGGTGAAGTGGCAGCGCGAGGACGCCGAGAACGTTCGCATGCGCGATGCGCTGAGGGCGGCGGCACGGCAGTGGACTGAGCGCGGCCGCAATCGAGGCATGCTCTGGCGCGGCGATGCGCTGATGGAATACCGGTTGTGGAAGAACCGCTACCCAGGAAGCCTCACCACCGCGGAAGAGGCCTTCGCGCTCGCTTCCGAGCGAGAGGACCGTCGGGGCAAGCGGATTCGCACCTCGCTGCTCACCGTCGCCTTCCTGGTCCTCAGCGCCGGTCTGGTGACGCTCTACCGCGCCAACGGTCGAGCCGAGTTCAGCGCGGTGGTGGCCAAGGAACGGCTGGCCCAGGTGTTCGCCGAGCAGGGCAGACGCTTCGTGCTCGACGGCGACGCCCAGCGGGGCCTCGCCTTCCTCGCGCGCGCAGTGGAAGAAGGCGCGCGAGGGTTGTCGCTGAACTTCCTCTCGACGCGGGCGACTGAAATGCTCGACGCCCAGAAACAGGTCATTGCCCACACCGAAACCGTTCAGGCAATCGCGGTCAGCCCCGATGGCCGCTTCGCTGCCAGCGGCGGCTTTGACAAGAAGATCGTGGTCGTCGACCTTGGCACGGGCAAGCAGGCCGCTGTCCTCGAGGGACATCGCGGGTGGATCTTCCAGATAGGCTTCACCCGTGACGGCGAGGCGCTGGTATCGGTGTCTGCCGACGGAACCGCAAAATTGTGGTCAACGCGCACCTGGACGCTCGTGCACAGCTTCGAGTCCGACGGAGGGAAACGGACAATCTCGATGGGGTTCAGTCCCGACGGTGAGCAGCTGGTCACGGGTTCGGTCGACGGAATCATTTCCGTCTGGAGCTTGCGCAGCCACGAGCGCCTCGCCCGCATTCAAGCGCACACCACAGCGATCATGTCCTTGCAGTTCACTCCGGATGGGCAATCGATCGTCAGCGGGTCCCTCGACACCTGGGTACGGGTGTGGGACGCCAGCACCCACCGCCCGCGTTGCGGCTATCAACACTCGTCCACCGTCACGGTGGTCGCCATTTCGGCCGACTCCACGCTCTTTGCCGCGGCTGGCGAGGGTCGGCGAATCGAGGTCGCCGCCCTCAAGACATGCAAGGAGCAGGTGGACATCCAGGAACCGAGCTTGCCCGTGAATTCGCTGATCTTCGATGCCAGCGGCAAGGAACTCTATGTCGGCAGCGGAGACCACCCAGCAAAAGTTTGGGGCGTTCCCTCGGGCAAGCTTTTCCGAACCTTCAGTGGCCACAAAGCCACGGTCACGGCGATGGCGCTGTCACCTGATGGGAAGCGACTGACGACCGCCGCCGCAGACGGCGAGATGCTGATCTGGGACGCGAAGAGCGGCCTGATGCAGCGTCGCCTGATCGGCCACACCGACCAGGTATGGCGGGTTCTCTTCACCCCGGACGGGAGCACCGTGATGAGCGCCAGCAGCGACCGGACCTCGCGGCTGTGGAACGCCGCCCCCGCTCCGGGAGAACGGGCCTTCAGCCATGACGACGCAATCCGGGCGGTGCGCTTCTCCACCGATGGTCAGCAGGTGCTCACCGCAGGAAACGACAAGTTCGTACGGGTGTGGGACAGGAACTCGGGAGCGGAACTGTTTGCGGTGAACACCGGCTATGCCAACGAGTTCGTTTCCTGGAGCCCCGACGGTGGAATCGTGGCCACAGGAAGCGGCCCCCTCATCGACCTGTGGAAGTTCCCAAGCGGTGAGCGCCTCCGACAACTCAAAGGGCTGGGAAAGTTTGTGAAGATCTTGGAGTTCAGTCCCGATGGAAAATGGTTGGTGACTGGCGCCGAGGACGGATTGGCGCGGCTGGTCGAGGTCGCCACCGGTACGGTTCTGCGAACCTTCGCCCAGGGAGGCTGGGTTCTGACCGTGGCCTTCAGTCCTGACGGACGCCTGCTCGCCACCGGAGGTACGTCCCCTGAGGGCCACCTCTGGGACATCGGCTCAGGGGCCCAGGTGGCAAAGCTGGTCGGCCACCAGGCGACGATCGCCCATGTCTCGTTCTCTGCAGACGGGAAGCGGCTGGTCTCGGCAGGGCAGGATGTGCGAGGCATGGTGTGGGACGTCTCGACAGGCAAACGAATGCTGAACCTGTCGGAAGACGACAAGGACGGGTTCAACACCGCCTACTTCGATCGGACCGGCCGCTTCATTCTCACCAGCACGAATGGAGGAGAAACCCGGGTGTGGAACGCGCAGACCGGTCAAGTGATCGGCCGCTGGAGCGATGCCACCGGCGCCGCCAACTGCGCCGTCTTCAGCCCCAGCGGTGACGCGGTATTGACCGCAAGTGACAGCGGCACCGCCCGGCTGATTCCCATTCCCATCGATACCCGTTCCCCCGCCGAGTTCGCTGCGATGGTGTCGTGCCGGGTGCCTTATCGGGTCGACGGCGATCAACTGGTCTCCGCCGTACCAGACCCCGCGGCGTGCGCCCCTGCTTCCCCCTGAGCAAGCTCTCCGCTCGCTCTCGAGAAAGTGCCGTAGTGTCTGGCCATGAGCAAACACCGGCCGGTTCTTCAGTCGCTTCCGTTTGCGGTCTTGCGCACTCCCCTGCTGCCCATCGACGTCCTGGTCGGTTGGGCAGACGGTCTGTTTCGGGACGACCCAAGTTCGAGCGGGCCAGGCCTGTCATACGAGCGCGATCTGGCAGTGGCAAGGAACCGGTTACGTCAGTTGGTGCTCCAGCCTGATGTTCGCAACGCGCTGTTTCTTGCCTCTCCCGAGTTCGAAGCAGAGCTCGAGGCCTGGCAGGAGGGACGCGACAGCGTCCAGGGACTCAAGGTGGAGCGCACCCTGGTCCGCTATCTGAGCCGGATGGCCTCCCGAGCTACCCCTTTCGGACTTTTCGCCGGAGTGTCCCTCCTCAAGATTGCTCCCGGTTCGGTCTGGAAGGTGAAGCTGGGTCCGATCGGCGAGCACCGACGGAAGAGCCGTCTGGACATGGACTACGTCTTCGGTCTGGCCGCGACCCTCTCTGCTCTTCCCGAGCTTGCAGAGCTGCTTCGCTTTCACCCCAACACGACGCTCGCCCCTCGAGGCAAGTGGTTGACCTTGATCGCAACCGAGCACCGGGAAAGAACCCGGAACAATCAACTGATCGCCGTGGACGGGGACGAACTGCTCGAAGAGGTGCTTCGGGCCGCGAAGGGGGGCGCCACCCGTGCGGTGCTGGTGGACGTCGTCCTGGCACAGTCGCCGGACGAGAGTCGGGCCGAGGCACAGGCCTTCATCGACCTGATGATCGAGAAGCAGCTCCTGGTCAGCGAACTCGAGCCTGGCCTGACCGGGCCCGGGGCGCTGGACGCGCTGATCGCCGACCTCGAGAAAATGCCCCCCGCTTCAGAAGCCACGGCGATCCTTCGTCACTGTCAGGCTGCCCTGGTTTCGATCGACGCTGAGCGCGGCGTGCCTCTGGCCCACAAGTACCGCCAGGTCGCCGAGAGCCTGGCTCCCCTCCCCTCTGAAGTGAGTCTCCCGCGCTTGTTCCAGGTCGATCTGGTGAAGCCGATGCTGGAAAGTGAGGTGGGTAGGCGGATCGTGGACGAGGTTCACGATGCGGTGATTGCCCTTCATTCGCTTTCTCCTGCGAGGGAACCGGCGGCGATGAGCGACTTCCGGCGGGCCTTCATCGAGCGTTTCGATCAGCGCCGCGTCCCCCTCCTCGCCGCGCTCGATGAGGTGGTCGGCATTCCCTTCGAGCCGATGAGTCGACCTGGCCATCGAGGGCCTCTGCTTCAAGACCTTCCGCTTCCCGGCCTTCCTCGCGAACCGGTGCGGCGGGAGGCCCTGATCGAGCGCCACCTGACCGGCCGGCTGATCGAAGTTCTGCAAAGCGGCGCATCAGAACTGGTCCTCACCCCAGAAGACCTGGAGGCGATGAAGGTCAAGGATGCCCCTCCGCTGCTGTCGAGCTTTCTCACTTGCGCGTCGGTGTCGGCCAGCTCCGGTGAGGAAGTGGCTGCGGGGCGCTACGAGTTGCTGGTGGACGACGTCCCCTGGGGGCCGCCCGCGGCTCGGGTGGTGGCCCGCTTTGCACCCGCTCTTCCAGAGCTTCTGCCCTGGCTGCATGAGCTCTGCGCGCGGGAACAAGCACTGGAGCCCGAGACTCTGTTCGCCGAGGTGGTCTATCTGCCCGAGGATCGGGCGGGCAATGTCCTGATGCGACCGCAGCTGCATCCATATGAGATTCCACTCCTGGCACGTTCCGACGCCTCACCCGAGCACCAGCTCGCGCTTCAGGAACTCTCGCTGTTCGTTGCGGACGGCCGGCTGGTTCTCTGGTCCGACGTCCTCGACCGAGAAGTCAAACCGGTGACCAGCCATGCCTTCTCGGTCGATAGAGGTCTTTCCCTCCATCGCTTTCTCGCCGCGCTTCAGATCCAGCACCAGAGCCCGAGCATGCCCTGGAGCTGGCGTGGACTGGCCGGGCAGCCCTTCTTGCCGCGGGTGAGGCTCGGGCGTACCGTCCTCGCTCGGGCACAGTGGAACCTTTCCCTTGCGGTGCTCGAGCCGTTCACCCGCGCCGGCAGCGATCGGGAGCGCTTTGTACAGCTGCAGGCCTTGAAGGGACGGCTGAAGCTGCCCAGATGGGTAGAGGTAGAGGCGACCGCGGTTGACCTCGACAATCCGCTCAGCGCGCTGTCGCTGCTCCCTACCAGCAGCCGCAGCTCTCCACTCCAGTTGCTCGAGGTATTTCCGGAAGCCGCCAAGCAGGCCGTGGAGGGACCTGAGGGCAGGTTTCGGCACGAGCTCCTCGTCCCGTTCGTTCGAACCGAGCGGTCAGGGACGAAAGCGGTCGCCCCACCCGTTTCCCGACACCCGCGCAGCTTTCCCCCTGGGAGTGAGTGGCTGTACGTCAAGCTCTACACCGCACGCGAGCTGGGCGACGAGGTCCTCGACCAGTGCGTTCGGCCCGTGGTCGAGCGTGCACTCGCAGAGGGCTCCGCGTCAGGGTGGTTCTTCATCCGCTACGAGGATCCCCTCCCCCACCTGCGCGTCCGCTTTCGAGGCAGTGCCGCTCGCTTGCTGGCAGAGACCTTGCCCCACCTCCACACACTCTGCGAACCCTTCCTGCAAACCGGCGTGCTGCACAAGCTTCAAGTCGACACCTACGAGCGCGAGGTTGAACGCTACGGCGGGGACGACGGAATGGCACTGGCCGAGGCGCTGTTTCAGCTCGACAGTGAGCTGTGTCTGGGCGTCGTCAGCCTCGCTTTGAAGGAAGAGGCCGTCGAAGACCGCTGGCGTTTCACCCTCGGGGCGCTCGACGCGCTGATGCGCGATTTCGGGCTCACCCTGAAAGAAGGTGAGACGCTGTCTCGAGAGATGCGCGAGGGCTACGCCTTCGAATTTGGGGCAGGGGGACCGATGACCACAGCGCTCAGTCGCCGGTTTCGAACCGAACGCGCCGGCTTGACGCAAATGCTGGAACGGGCGCGAGGGGGCAGCGGCGCTCCGGAGTGGGAATTGCTCGCGGCAACGTCTGCGAAAGTCGTACCGCTGGCAAGAGACCTGTGTGCCCTAATACAGGCAGGTCTCCTACCCTTGAAGAAGTCGTCCTTGCTCTCGGACCTCTTGCATATGCGTGCCATCAGGCTGTTGCCCGAAGCTCCCCGGGAACACGAGCTGGTCCTTCATGACTTCCTCGAGCGGCTTCAGGGATCGGAGCGGGCG
>JAYUUC010000194.1:0-6346 GCA_043755105.1 Myxococcales bacterium | reverse complement strand
GGTATTGGCCTTGGGGGTCGTCTTCTTCGCCCTCCCGGCCTCGCCATTCGCAACCTCGGTCAGCGTGTCCGCGAGTCCGGATGGCGCCGTGGCCGCGGTCTCAGGGACCTTCTAGCGCCCAGAGTTGAAGGTCCGGCCAGGGACTCGGCACGACGGCTGCAGTGGCCCCTGTCGAAAGGTGCCCCATGACCCCACTGCCGCTCCGTCCTTCCTCTGCTGCTCTGTTCCTCTTCGTCTCGCTTTCCGGATGCCTGGGTCCCACAGCGCAGACCCGCTGTGACGAAGGCTGTCGAACCGACCAAACCTGCGACCTCTACACGCAGCTCTGTGTCCGTACCGACGAAGACACCTGCGTCCCGGGCCAGACCCGCAGTTGTGCCAGTGAATGTGCCCCCACCCAGACATGCGGAGTGAACGGCAAGTGGGGAGCGTGCGTCCCTGGCTGTGGCCTGGAGCAATGCAAAGGGACGCAATGCATCTGCAACCCGGACAACTGCTCCGGCTGCTGCACCGCCGAAGGCCGCTGCCTCGAAGGAACGACCGCAGCCTCTTGCGGGGTCGCGGGTAACCTCTGCGAGAGGTGTTCAGACGGGCGAGCGTGTTCGTCAGGCGTCTGTGAAGGCTGCAACGACACCACCTGCGCCGGCGGCTGTTGCTCCGGTAACACGTGCCACCCCAGCGGCTTCAAGGCTTGCGGAATGGGCGCAGCCGCCTGCGTGACCTGCAACCCCGACCGGGCAGATGCGTGTTCCAAGTCCGGAGACTGCCTTTGCGGGGTGGGTCCTCCCTGCGAAATGGGCCAACACTGCTCGGGCGGAGCCTGTGTCTGCGACGCCTCCTCCTGCCCGGGCGGCTGCTGTGTCGCCGGCCAATGCAATACACACGTCTTCCCAAACTGCGGAGCACCCGAAAGCGCCTCCTGCAAAAGTTGTGATGACCGGTCGGACCGGTGCTCGACCACGGGGGCCTGCAGTTGCGGCGAATCGGGCGTGGCCTGCGGAACCGGACAGCGCTGCCTTCAGGGGAGCTGCGTTTGTGACTCCACTTCGTGCCCCACCGGTTGTTGCAAGGCCGGATCGTGCGATTCAGGGACCACCCTCACCAGCTGCGGCGGAGGCGGGAAAAGCTGCTCCGCCTGCAATGGAACAATGGCAGACGCTTGTACCGCGGGAGGTTGCCGCTGTGGATCGGGTTCGGCTTGCACCTCGGGTCAGCGCTGCACGGGTGTGAAGTGCGTCTGTGACGCGACGTCGTGCCCGGGTGGATGCTGTCTCGGCGACCGATGCATGATGCCATCGCTGAGCGAATGTGGCTCGGGCGGGGGCCTGTGCCTTTCGTGCGCGACGGGAAAAGCGGACCATTGCGGCACCGGATGCGAGTGCGGCTTCGGAGACGCGTGCGGTTCGGGAAGGCACTGCTACGGCGGGCACTGCCTCTAAAGATTTCTCTGGCGGCTCACCGCTTTCTGCGGCCGCGCGCGTCTGAACGCCGCGTCCGGGAGCCTTCACTCTGGCCCTCGATGGTGTATAGCCTTTGAGTGCCTGCCCTTCCCCCCGAATCCTCGGCCTTCCGTTCGCGGAACTTGTCCTCAATTTCCTGTTCTGTCCGGAGCCTCTCCGTTTATCGATCGGTGGCCGGTGTCTTTCTGTGGTGCGTCCTCGGCGGGTTGGGCTGCACCGGAGCCGCTCCGGGGACGCGTTGTTCTGAAGGGTGTCCGGCGGGGCAGGTCTGCGACTCGACCTCTCAACTCTGCGTCCGGGCAGAGCCCCCCTGTATCGCCGGTAACGTTCGGGCCTGCTCGGGCGACTGCAGCCCCCAGCAGCGGTGCGACGACTCCGGCGCTTGGGGAGCCTGCCTTCCGGGCTGCACCGGCGAGCACTGCCAGGCAGGCCAATGCATCTGTGGCCCCGGGACCTGCATGGGTTGCTGCACGCCCGATCATCGCTGCCAGCCGGGCTCGGAGTCTCCTGCCTGTGGAAGCGGTGGATCGGCCTGTGAGGCATGTCCTTCCGGAGCGAATTGCGCCCAGGGAATCTGCAGCACCTGCAACGCCGGGAATTGCCCCGACGGCTGCTGTTCGGGCTCCACCTGTCACCCGAATGGCTTCAGCTCCTGTGGGGTGAGCGGAGGGGCCTGCGCGGGCTGCTCTTCCCTTCGGGCCGACGCGTGCTCCCAGACAGGATCCTGCCGCTGTGGCCTCGGCGCGGCCTGCGAACCCGGTCAACGCTGCCTCGGCGGAGCCTGCATCTGTGACGCCACCTCCTGCGCCGCAGGCTGTTGCGACGGGACCCACTGCCTCGGCAACGAGTCACCGCACTGCGGCATCAGCGGCGCAGCGTGCCAGGCTTGTGACGCCCGCTCGGATCGTTGCTCTTCCTCAGGTGCCTGCATGTGCGGCGAGGGCGGCCAAACCTGCGCCGCCGGCCAACGATGCCTGGCGGGAGCCTGCGTCTGTGATGCGACCTCCTGTGCGAACGGCTGCTGCGCGCCGGGGGGAAGTTGCCTTACCCCGTCCGCCTCGCAATGCGGTACCGCGGGCGCAACCTGTAGCGCCTGCGATCCGGCCTTCGCCAATGCCTGTGTCAATGGTGCCTGCGGTTGCGGAACCCAACCCGCGTGCGGCGCCGGCCAGATCTGCGCATCGAATGGGCAGTGCGTCTGCAACTCCACCAGCTGCCCCGGCGGGTGCTGTCAGGGGAACAGCTGCACGTCTTCATCCTTTGCCCACTGCGGCGCTGGAGGCTCGAGCTGCACCGCGTGTGACTCCATTCGCGCCGATACCTGCTCGTCAGTCGGGGTCTGCTCCTGCGGGAACAACGCTGTCTGCGGCGCCAACCAGCGCTGCCAGAGCGGAACCTGCGTCTGTGACTCGACCACCTGTGCGGCGGGTTGCTGCTCGGGGAACACCTGCAACCTCAGCCCTTCTCTCAGCTCCTGCGGAACGGCCGGCGCGGCTTGCTTCTCGTGCTCCTCTGCCCTCGCCGACGGCTGCGCCAATGGGGGGTGCCGCTGTGGAAGCAACCCTTCGTGCTCCTCGGGTCAGGTCTGTAGCTCGGGCACCTGCGTCTGCAACGCCAGTTCCTGTCCGGGAGGGTGCTGTAGCGGGAATGTTTGCCACTCACCCTCGCTGGGAGCCTGCGGTTCGGGCGGAGCCGCTTGCTTCGGCTGTGACGTCGCCCGCGCCGACTCTTGCGGGGGTGCCACCGGATGTCGTTGCGGCACCGGCCCCGCTTGCGGAAGTGGTCTCACCTGCTTCTTGGGCTACTGCGTCTGCGACGCCAACTCCGGCTGCGCCGGCTGCTGCCTGAACAATGTTTGTCATCCCAGCTCGTTCACCACCTGCGGAAAGAACGGCCGCGATTGTGATGACTGCACCGGCGTTGCCACTGCCTGCAATTTGCAGGGCTTTTGCCAGTAGCCAGCGCTGTTCAGGGCCAGGTGAAGGCCGCCGCCACCTGCGCTCCGGAAGGATTCAGCGCCACACTCAGCGGAGCAGGGCTGCGGGTCCGAGCCCCCTCCCACAAGTAGAGCGCTCCTCCCGCGAGGGCGCTGACCCCTGCAGCGACAAAGCAGCCCACTGCCAGGCCTTGTTGCTGCGCGGCCCGGTCCTCGATTTGCTTCACCCGGGGCGCGTCGGCTCGATCGAGACCCGTGGCGGAGAAGTACCCATTCCGCTCCTGCCAGCTCGCTGCCGAGTTGAGCTGGAAGGCGACGCCCGTCCCCGCGGCGACCGCGGCGGTGACCGCCAGCCCGATCGCGGCCTTCGATTTCCAGCCTAGCGTTGTCCCGGGGGGGAGCGCCGACGCGACACTCACCGCCTGCGCCGTCGAATGCCCTGCCGTCGCCGAGGGAGTGCTCGGAACGGGGCTCGGCGCCTGAGAAGGCGACACCATCACCTGGGTTCCGCTCTGCCCGGTGAGGATGAAGCCCACCAGTTCCTTGAGGCCGTCGGGCGGTAGTCCCCGTTCGGAGATCTTCAGTCCACCTTCGCGGACCTTCTGACCGGTATCCACCCGCACCAGCGTCGCCGCCACCCACGAGGTGCCGGAGGGAGGACGGTCGACCCGCAACATCACCACCTCGGGAACGCCCAGCAGGGTGCCCAGCTTCACCGCCTGCCCCAGCCGCGCCTTCTCATCCTCCGAGGCGGCAATGCACGGCAATCGGCGCGGCTCAAGGGCGCCTTCGAAGGCGAGGTCGACCTGAATCGATAGGTCCGCCCGCAGCTCGAGGGGGTGGGGCAGCGACGTCGCCTGCTGCTTCTCCACCACCAACTGGTACCGGCCCGGGACCTGGTCCGCGGAATAGGGGGTGACTCCCACCTTGAGCCCATCGAGGTAAACCTCCGCTCCCGAGGGGCTCGACTTCACCATCAGGTGAGCCCGGGCCTGCTTGGCGAGCTGGGCCCGCAGCTTCTCGAAGCGCGCGCGAACGCTCGGAGCGTAGTTGTCGGGGTCGAGCCGGTGGGCGGGGTTCTGCCGCAGCACGGTCTCGAACGCGGCATCGCCTTCCTCCATTCGCCCCAGCCCGCGGTGGACCATCGCCATCAACACCAGTGCCTGGGTGCGCAACCGCACCCGGGACGGGCCCACCGGAAGCCGCTCGATCTGGATGAAAGCCTCCGCCACCTGGCGTCCGGCCCGGGCATAGAGCGCCTCGTAAAACTGGAGCTGGGCCGCATCGAGCTGGCGCTGAAGTTCGTCGACGCTGCGGGCGGAAGGGGCTCCGAGGCGATCGCGAATCTCGGTCTCGGACAGCACTTCCCCCTGGGCTTGCTGCCGCAGCTCTGCGGTGAAGGTTCGCAACTGGCTGAGCAGGTCCGACTGGTCGCAGTCGCCCGAGGCCACCACCAAGCTCTTCTCGGCCCTGGCCACTCCCGAAATCAACAGGCAGATCAGGACCCCGCAGGCCGCCGCCGCCCGATTGCCGCTCTTGCCGTGAATGCTGATTTTCATTTCGGCCGCACCCATAACCTGATCCGTGAAGGAAGGTCACCTCAGGGATGCAAGAGCCGCTCCAGCGCCGGCCGGAGAAGGACAATCATTCCCAACCCGAAGGTGTCGATCGCCGCGTGGGCGACGATGCAGGCCCAGATCGAACCTCGCCACCAGGCGAGGAGCGCGAACACCGTCCCCGCGGCCAGGGTCTGCAACACGCCGAGGAGCCCCTGGTAGCCATGGCCCGAAGCAAACAAAGCCGAGGAAAAGCCGACCGCCAGAAGCGCCCACCCGCCGAACTTTCCCGGCGGGGCTCCGAACAGCAGCCCGAGACGGTGGAGCAGAAAGCCTCGGAACACCGTCTCTTCGTAAAATCCAACGAACAGCGCCAGCGGCAGCACCAACCACAAGGGGGTGTCCGCCAGTTGCGCCGCCCACCCGGCCTTGGCCGCGAGTATCTCTTTCATCTCGGCGTGCGACATCAGCAGGTAGATTCCGACGGTCACCCCGTTCGCCATGTAAGCGACGATCGCTCCCAGCAGCCCGAAGATGAGCTCCGGGACCACCGCGGCTCGCACCAGACCCAGGCTCTTCCAGGGCGAGCCCCGTCGGGCCGCCAGCACCCCCACCACGGTGAGCGCAGCCAACCCGCTCAAGCTGGCGCGCACCCAGACCGGGAGCGCTTCCCGTCCCAGCAGCGAAGCGAGGTTGCGGGTGAGCCAGAGCGCGCCAGACATCAGCACCAGGGCGACGGCCAGCTCGCCTGCCGCCTCGACCCGCGCACGGGAGGTGAGGGGAAGGGGCACTGCTTCCAGAGGGACAGTCACTTGCGCAATCTAGCGGTTTCCCACCGGAACCACAGCGGCTGTGCTCACACCTCTGAATGCCTGTGTTGCTGCAGACACCCCTTCGTAGGGAATGGGCGGTGGGGAGGAGTGCGACCTAGCGATGTCCCATCGGAACGACCCCGGGCCTGGGCAGCGGCGCGTCCTCGAGACTCAACGGCTGCAGCTCGCGGACCTTGAGGTTGACCACCTTGCCCGCGCGCTCCACCACCCCCTGGGCGTAGATGAATACCGCGCGGGTGATCTCCTTGCGGAAGCGTTCGAACCGACGCGGCTCGATCACCAGGTTGGCAATTCCGGTCTCGTCCTCCACCGAGAGAAAGGCGAAGCCCTTTGCGGTGGGCGGACGCTGGCGGACGATCACCATGCCCCCCAGCGCCACCTGCCGGCCCGAGGCGGTCTTTGCCAGCTGGGCCGCACTCAAGGCTCCCCGCCTTCGCAGCTGGGGCCGCAGCAGCGACAGCGGGTGTTGATCGAGCGAGAGGCCGATGCTGCCGTAGTCGGCGTCGAGCTTCTCGGCTGCGGTCATCACCGGCAGCGCCACCGGGGTCTCGTCCATCGGCC
>JAYUUC010000193.1:0-6350 GCA_043755105.1 Myxococcales bacterium | reverse complement strand
GGGGCCGTTCGAGCCGGGGGAGGTCAAGTATGGCCACCTGGACCTCGCCCGCTGGGCCGACCTGTTCTTGCTCGCTCCTGCGACCGCGGACCTGATTGCGCGGGTGAGGGCAGGGCTGGGAAACGACGTGCTCACCACCTCGCTGCTCGCTTTTCGGGGCCCGGTGCTGCTGGCGCCGGCGATGAACGTGGCGATGTGGGAGAACCGTCGTACCCAGGAGAACCTGGCCGCGCTGCTGGCCGAGCCGCGCTACCACCAGGTTGGTCCCGGGGTCGGCCCCCTCGCGGATGGCGACGTCGGGCCGGGAAGGCTGGCCGAGCTGAGCGAGATTGTCTCCGCGGCCGCTGCGCTGGCCTCGGTCGGGCCGTTGGCGGGGAAACGGGTGCTGATCACCGCTGGCCCCACCCGGGAGCACTTCGACCCGGTGCGGTTTCTCTCCAACCCTTCGACCGGGAAGATGGGCATGGCCCTGGCGGCGGCCGCACGCGCCCGGGGAGCCGAAGTCACGGTGGTGCTCGGTCCCACCGAGGTGGTCTTTGCGCGCCAGGGGCTGGAAGTGGTCGACGTGGTCTCTGCCGAGGAGATGGCCGAAGCGGTGTTCTCCCGTCTCGACCGGTTGGACTACTTCGTCGCCGCGGCGGCGGTGAGCGATTACCGACCGGGGACCCGCTCGGTTCAGAAGGTGAAGAAGAGTGACGCCGCGGAGCAGCTGGCGCTGGTGCGGACCCCGGACATTCTCGCCGAGGTCTCACGGCGGGTGGCGGGTGCGGCCGCTCCGCCCGTGCTGGTCGGGTTCAGCGCAGAGACGGAGAAGGTCGAAGACCATGCGCGCGCGAAGCTGGTCCGCAAGGGGCTGGACTTCATCGTCGCCAACGACGTCACCGCTCCCGGCGCCGGATTCCGGGTGGACACCAACCGGGTGCAGCTGATTACCCGGAACGGAGAGTCGCAGGCCCTGTCGGGGACCAAGAGGGACCTCGCCGGCCAGCTCTGGGACGAGATCGTCCGGGCCGGGCTTTCAGGGAATTGAATCGGGACCCTCGGGCCGTCTAGAAGGCTCCCATGTCCACGCCTTTGACCGCTGAGCTCGCGGAGCTCGTCTCCGACCTGAGGCGTCACCTGCTCTGGCAACAGGCCGAGGGTCCGCGGTCCTTGCTCGTTCCGGCTGGACTCGCAGGGAAGGGGGCGGCACGCGCTCGAAGCTCGAGCGAAGACGCGGTGGCGGGACGCCGCGGTGCGACGGCGGAGAAGCAGGGCACGGCCGCAGAGCGTGCCTCCGTGGCGAGCGTGGGTTTCGCTTCGGCAGCTCGCGGGCTGGCATCGGGCGGCTTGGGCTCTCCCTCGATGTCGGCGGGATCCCCAGGGACTTCCGCGCCTCCCGCGATGGGTGCTCCCGGCGCCGGCTCGAGACCGACGTCCGGCGTGCCTTCCGCGATGGGTGCCTCCACCGCCGGCTCGACGCTGAAATCAGGCGCGCCTCCTGCGACAGGTCCAACGCTCCAGGCGCCTGCGGCCTGGTATTCGGTGGTCGGTTCCAGCGATCCAGCCCTGCCGAAGACCGTGGACGAAGTCCGTCGCGAGCTGGGCGAATGCACCCGCTGCAAGCTCTGCCAGGGTCGGACCCAGATAGTCTTTGGCTCCGGCAACCCTCGTGCGCGGCTGGTGTTCGTGGGTGAAGCGCCTGGGGCGGAGGAAGACGCCCAGGGCGTTCCCTTCGTCGGCAAGGCGGGGCAGTTGCTGACGAAGATGATCGAGGCGATGGGTTTCAGCCGCGACGAGGTCTACATCTGCAACGTGGTGAAGTGCCGGCCTCCGGACAACCGGAACCCCGAGCCGGACGAGATCGCGGCCTGCGAGCCGTTCCTCAAGGCCCAGCTGCAGGCGATCCGGCCGGAAGTCATCGTCGCGCTGGGGAAGTTCGCCGCCCAGACCCTGCTTCGCGACCCGACGCCGATCACCCGCATGCGCGGTCAGTGGCGGCGCTACGAGGGCGCTCCGCTGATGCCCACCTTCCACCCTGCCTATTTGCTTCGCCAACCCAATGAGAAGAAGGTGGCCTGGAGCGACCTTCAACAGGTGATGCAGGCGCTGGGCAAGTCTGCTCCGCCGCGAGGGGGAGGATGAAAGGCCAGCTGCAGGTGCGGTCGGTGCGTTCCTTGGCGCTCGAAGGAAATCCCCTGGGCGATCCGGCGGAGCGTTCGACGCCTTTCTATCTTCCTCCCGGGTACGGCGAAGGTTCGCAGCGCTATCCGGCGGTCTACTTCCTCCATGGATTCACCGGGAGCGGGGCGGGCTGGCTCAACGTTTCCCCGTTCACCCCCACGGTGCCGGAGAGAATCGATCGGCTGATCGGGTCGGGAGCGTTGCCGCCGTTCATTGCCGTGTTCGTCGACGGGTGGACCGCGCTGGGCGGAAGCCAGTGGGTGAACAGCGTAGCGATTGGCCGGTACACCGACTACGTCGTCTCCGATGTGGTGGGCTGGGCGGACCGAGAGCTGCGCACGATTGCCCGCCCCGAAGCGCGCGCCGTGGTGGGAAAGAGCTCGGGCGGCTATGGAGCAATGGTGCTGGGGTCGCTCCACCCCGAGGTTTTTGGACACCTCGCCTGCCATTCCGGCGATGCGTGCTTCGAGTATTGCTACCTTTCCGATTTTCCGAAGGCAGCGGGAACGATGCTGGCTGCAGGGGGCGTCGAGGCCTGGCACCGCGCATTTGTGGAACGGGTGAAGACCACGAAGATGAAGGGCGATGATCACCCGGTGATCAACACCCTGGCGATGGCGGCGGCGTATTCGCCCAAAGCTGGCCTGCCGCTCGGGCTCGAGCTTCCCTTCGAGCTGACGACGGCACAGCTGAACCCCGAAGTATGGAACCGCTGGCTCGCGCACGACCCGGTTCGCTTCATTCCGCAGCGGCTCGCTGCGTTCCGGAAGCTGGGCAGCGTGTTCATCGACTGCGGCAGGCGCGACGAGTTCAACCTCCAGTGGGGAGCGAGGCAGATCGCCGAGCAGCTGCGTAGCGCCAGCGTCGACGTTCTCCACGAGGAGTTCGACGACGGCCACATGGGCATCAACTATCGGTACGATCGATCTCTCTCGTATTTGGTCCCGCGTCTGGCGCGGGCGTGAAGGTGAGGCGCAGCGATGAACAGTGACATCTACGGGCTGGGGAGGGTGGTGGGCGAGGAGGGCGTGTTGCCTCAGCGCGCCCAGCGGCTTGATCCTTCGTTGCCGCTGCGCGACTCCGAATTGCTGATCGACGTCGAGAGCCTCAACGTCGACGCCGCGTCGTTCAAGCAAATCAAGCAGTCCGCCGGCGGCAGTCCCGAGAAGATGATTGCCACCGTGCTCGAGATCGTTCGCGCCCGGGGAAAGCTGCAGAACCCGGTCACCGGCTCCGGAGGAATGCTGATTGGCCGGGTGCGGGAAATCGGCCTTTCCCACCCCGACCACGGCAAGCTTCACCCCGGCGACCGGATCGCCACGCTGGTCAGCCTCACGCTGACCCCGCTGCAAATCGACGAGGTCCGGGGAATTCATCCCGAGATCGATCGCATCGACATCCGCGGGCACGCCATCCTCTTTGCCAGCGGCCTCTACGCGCGACTCCCCAAAGACATGCCGGACACCCTGGCGCTCGCCGCGCTCGATGTCTGTGGTGCTCCTGCGCTGATCGCCCGTCACGTTCGACCGGGGATGACGGTGGCGGTGCTCGGAGCAGGAAAGAGCGGGGCCCTCTGCCTGGCCCAGGCCCGCCGCAGCCTCGCTGGCAATGGCACGCTGCTGGCCCTCGATATCTCAGCGCCGGCGCTGGCGGCATTGCACGCCTTGAAGCTGTGTGACCAAGCGCTGCCGGTCGACGCCACCCGGGCGGTGGAGGTGTTGAAGCAGGTCGATGCCGCCACCCAGGGGACGCTCTGCGACCTGGTGGTCAACTGCGCCTCGGTCGGAAACACCGAGATGGCGACCTTGCTCTGCGTGAAGCCGGGAGGAACGGCGCTGTTCTTCTCGATGGCCACCAGCTTCACCACCGCGGCGCTGGGCGCCGAGGGCGTGGGGAAGGACGTCACCATGCTGATTGGCAACGGTTACGTGCCCGGCCACGCGGACCTGACGCTCGACTTGCTGCGGTCAGAGCCCGGGCTAAGGCGCCTGTTTGAAGAGCGGTATGTCTAGGTCGAGGTTCTAGTCGGCTCGACCGCCGCCAGCGCTCGGTTGTGAAGTTTCTACAGCAGGGCCAACGCCAGGCTCGCGCCGGATAAACGCGGCCAGCATGTCTTCCTGCCTGAGGCAGGCTCTGAACTCCACGGAAGCTCGGGCAGCTCGGGCCAAAGGCCTTAGCGGAAGATTCCGGTTTGAGCTAAGGGAGTCGGCATGCCCGGGTCATTCATCGAGGACGCGCAGATTGCCCACGCGCGGACGCTGGCGCGCGAAATCACCGACCCGGTGTTTGCCCTGATTCAGGCCAACACCACGGTGTCGATCGAGCGCACCGTTTTGCGGTTATTTGGAGTCTCAGGCGCCGGCACCGGCGGGGTCCCGCTGGCCAATGTACTGGTCGACCGCCTTCACGCCGCCAAGGTTCTGGGGAAGGGCGCAGCGTACTGGTATGGGCGGGCGCTGAGGCTGGGGGCGACCAGCCCGCTCGATGCCGTGGAGCGCCTCACCGCGCTGCCGGCCGACAAGCTGGCCCCGCTTCCGCCTGCCGAAGAAGCGCAGCTTCGCGCCGAGGTTCGCTCCGAGGCCCGCGCTGCAGTCGATGAGCTTCGCGCCCGGGTGGCTGCCCGCGACGCGCTCAAGGCCGAGTTTCCGATGGGGCCCACCCCGCACAAGTACGTCATCGTCGCCACCGGCAATATCTACGACGACGTCGACCAGGCGCGGGCGGCAGCACAGGCCGGCGCAGACGTGATCGCGGTGATTCGCTCCACCGCCCAATCGCTTCTCGACTACGTGCCCCACGGCGCCACCACCGAAGGCTACGGCGGCACCTACGCCACGCAGGAAAATTTCCGGATCATGCGCGAGGCCCTCGACGACGAGTCGCGGCGGCTGAAGCGCTACGTCCAGCTCACCAACTACTCCTCGGGCCTGTGCATGGCCGAGATCGCCTTCTGTGCGGCGTACGAGCGACTGGACATGCTGCTCAACGACGCGATGTACGGAATCCTTTTCCGCGACATCAACATGCGCCGCACCTTCATCGATCAGTACTTCTCGCGACGGATCTGCGCCCTGGCGGGAATCATCATCAACACCGGTGAAGACAACTACATCACCACCGCCGACGCCTACGAGGCCGCACATACGGTGATCGCCAGTCAGTTCATCAACGAGTCGTTCGCCAAGCGGGCGGGACTGAAAGATTGGCAGCTGGGGCTCGGCCACTCCTACGAGATCGACCCCCACCGGCCCGACACCCTGCTGCTCGAGCTGTCGCAGGCGATGTTGATTCGCCGCTGCTTCCCGGACGCGCCGTTGAAGTACATGCCTCCGACCAAGCACAAGGAGACCGACATCTTCTTCAGCCATGCCTACGACGTGATGGCCGACCTGGTGGCGGTCTGGACCCGCCAGGGAATTCAACTGCTGGGGATGATGACCGAGACAATGCACACCCCGCTGCTCGCCGACCGCTACGTCGCCTTGAAGTCGGCGAGCTACATTCACCGCGCGGCGAAGGCGATCGACGAGGAGTTCACCGTTCGGGAGGACGGGAAGATCGCCAACCGCGCCCGCTTCGTCTTCGGCAATGCGATCAAGCTCCTCGAGGAGTGCCACGCCGACGGCATGGTGGCGGCGATCGGCAAGGGCCGGTTCGGCGACGTCAAGCGGGCCGAGACCGGAGGCAAAGGCCTCGAAGGCGTGCTCGAAAAGTCGAGCGACTACTTCAACCCCTTCCTCGAGATTCTCGAGGGTCAGCCATGATCGGAGCCCTGCTTACCTTGGCGTTGCTGGGCAGCGCTGATGAGCTGGTGATCACTCGCGTCGGCAGTCTCGAGCTCAAGGTGCCTGCCGCCTGGAAGCATCGGGTCGCCGAAGGGACGCATCATTTCGACGCTCCCTCGGAAGACGCAGGCTTCGAGCTCACGGTGCTTCCGGTCGAGCCGAAGCGAAGCGCCCAGGTCTGTTTCGACGAGCTGCTCGGCGCACTGGGGAAGGAAGGGTGGGAGCGGATTTCGGTGGGTCAGTCTCCCGCAGCGCGGCGTTCGGACGTCGCGGACCAGACCGACAAGGGTGCGGCCGCCACCCGGACATTCATCGGTTGCAATGGCTCGACCAAGTGGGTGCTCACCCTGACCTTGGCGCAGTCGAAGAAGGACCGTTTCGTCCCGCTCGGCCAGCGGGTGG
>JAYUUC010000192.1:0-6353 GCA_043755105.1 Myxococcales bacterium | reverse complement strand
GTGGAGACGTGGGTGCCGCCGGGCCGGCCCAGGGTCGCGGTGGTGAAGTCGCCGTCGAGGCTGAGCGCCTTGTACTTCACCTTTCCGCTGACTTCGTGAACGTTGCTGCCCTCGTTGGTCTCGCCATTGGGGCCGCGAATCGTCCCCGGGCCATCGCTGAGATAGCCGTAGTAGTGAAGCAGTCCCTCGAGGCCCCCGGTCCTGCCTGCGGCGGTGGTCTGCACCCGGTAAGTGTTGTCTTTGCCGGCGAGCACCCGAGCCTCGGCGCCGACCGAGTGACCCTCGGCGATCAGATCGCTGGGCTGCCGTTCGATCAGGTTGATCACCCCGCTGAAGGCGTTCGAACCGTAGAGCGCCGACCCGGGGCCGCGGATCACTTCGATCTGCTTGATGTTGGTGATCGGCGTCGTTTCGTCGGCGTAGAACTGACCGGTCCAGGGGTCGGTGAGCGGCCGCCCGTCCTTGAGCAACAACAGACGGTTGGACATGAAGTTGGAACCCAGGCCGCGCGCGCTCACGGCTGCTTTGCGCATCGCTCCCCGGCGGCACTCCATGCCGGGAAAATATTGAATCGCATCACAGAGGGTGAACTGGCCGGTGCCTTCCAGCTCTTCGCCTGGAATCCAGGACACCGTCAGGGGGACGTCGGCGAGCCGCTGTTGCCGCTTGCCTGCAGTGGTCACCATCGCCTGGCTGAGCAGCCGCTGCGCGCCCACCTCGAGCGCGTCGGGCTTCTCGCCCGGCTCGGCCACATCCAGACCCGCGAGCGAAGAGGGAGGCGGCAACACCCGCCCCGGTGAGGGTCCAGAAAAGGGCGCCAGCAGGGGTACTCCGAGCTCGTCGGCGCTCTTCATCTGCGAATCGACAGAGGTCGATGGCTCTTCGGCAGGCGCAGGCGCGGCGGCGAACGACGCGGCTCCTCCGAGGCAACAGGCCCACAGCGAAACACGGCCGACCGCGCGCAGCAGAGTCCGGACGGGCTCAGTCATCGGGCTTTTCCGACGAAGCATGGAGCATCTCCAGCAAGGGAGGCAGTGCCGGTCGATAGACGGAGGGCTGAAGCAAGTCCTCCGCCTTCGGGGCTACCTCGGAAACGGGCACCAGCAGCGGCTGCAGCGGCGGGGGGCCCTTGGCCATCAAGGCACGAAAGCGATTGAACTCGGAAATCTCGAGTGAAGCAAAACCGGTGAACGGAGCAAGCTCGCTCACCACCGGGGTGAAAGCAGCACGCACTCCGGCGATCAGGGCCCGGCGGGTCATCACCACCGCGATCGGCGTCTCCGGTCCCTGAAGTACCACTTGCAGCGACGGCGACAGCTGCCGCAAAGGCACCACCACCGCTTCCGCCGCCCCTGCGCCGGTCATCGTCAACGCTGATTCGACATTGGGTACCGAGACCAGCTCGAATTTTTTCTGGGCGTCGACCTCTCCGGAGAACACCAGGTAACTGAGCAGCTTCCACTCCGCTCCGGCCAGCCCTCGGGGAACCGCAACCTTGTGTTGATAGAGCGGAGGCACCCCGTGGTTTTGCGGTGCTGCCAGCACCCAGCGATCGCTGACTTCACCGGAAACCTTGGCGAGCGCCATCGGCACCATCGACTCGCTCAGGTGAACGCCCGCCCACGCGTCGGCGACCACGATCGACACCGCGCCCGAGCTGACCGCGCGGGCCAGGTCCTCGAGACGGGCAAAGCTCTGGCCCTTCACTGGCCGCTTCAGCGACTGGGTGAGGCGCTCGCCCAACTTTTCTGCGAGAGCAAACCGGGCCTGGCCGTCGGCGAGGGTGGTGGGAAGGTAGACCCCCACCCCCAGAGTATCGGCGGCGCGGGCGCTGTTTGCGGCAGCGGTGAACACGAGCACCCAGGCCATCAAACTCGAGCGGCTCAAGGCGCGTCCTCCTTGCCCACCGGAGCAGCGCCAGTCGAGCCAACACCGGTGAGGGCGGCGAGCCGGTCGCGCCACTCCCGCACCCCCGCCTTGAGCGGACCACCGGAGGCGAGGTACCGGTCGTAATGGACGATCGCCTGCGACGCGTTCTTCTGCGCCTGGGCCTGGATACCCAGGTTCAGCTCCGCGTGGGGAAGTTCCGCGCGCAGTCGCTGCCAGGTTTCCCCGGCCTCGACTCCGTGACCCTGTCGGTAGGCGATGCAGGCCAGGTCGCTCTCGATCGCCGGATCTGCTCCGCCTCTCTTCTGCATCGCGCGAAGCGCCTTCGCCGCGGGACCAAAGGCACCTGAGGCATAGAGCGCGGCGGCTTGGCGGTGGGCGAGCGCACGGCCCAACGCGGTGAGGCCCGGCTGCTGCGCGGGAACGGCGAGCTTCTGCGCGGAGGTCAGGCTCTGTTGAGCCTCGGCCAGCGCGCCCATGCGCAACTGGCTGTGGGTGGCGAGCAACTCGCGAGCGTTGGGCTGGAGGCCGGCGCTCGAACGCGAGAACGGAGCTGAAAGCTGAAGGGCCCCGCGGTAGTCGCCACGATGGAACTGAACCAGCGCCCGCATCAGGTCGGTTGCGGGGGCGAGCGACCCGGCGGAACCGGACAGTAACCTCTGCAGCTCGGCCAGTTCCTTGATCGCGGCGTCGACCTTGCTCTGCGCCAACGCTTCCGCTGCGCGACGCAGCGAGGCCTTCGCCAGGTTCAATTCGATCGCGGCGACGGGCACCTCGGACTTCTCGCGCGCCAGGGCGGTCAGCTGTGCGGTGGCGGCGTTGGAATCGCCTGCCTTGAGCGCATAAAGCGCGAGCGCGAACCGGGTCAGCATCGGATCGTCAGAAGTCTGCGCGACCTGCTTCGCGGCCAGGTCCAGCGCCCTCCGCGCGCCCGCATCGACGTCGAGCTCGAGGAAGGCAAGCCCGAGGACCAGCTGCGCTTGCCAACCGGCGCCGGGTTGAGAGACCAGCCGCTCCATCAGTGGCCGGGCCTGGGTGGCCTCGCCGGCGAGCAGCAGCGCGGCTCCCAGCTGCGTTCCCATCTCCGGTGTTGCTTCCAGCTCGTAGGCGCGCTGCAGCGGGGCGACCGCCTGAGCCGAACGGCCGGCCCGCGCTTCGACCTGGGCCTGCTGCGCCAGGGTACGGGCGAGCCACTTTCGAGCAGTCGGGTGTTGAGGCTCGAGCTCGAGCGCCCGCGAATAGGCGGCCACCGCGGACTCCCACTTTCCTTCCGCGTAGTGGTCTGCTCCGAGCAACAGCGAGCCCCGGGCGCGGGTAGGCTCGAGAGCGACTACCTTCTGATGGGCTTCGAGCGCTCGGCGAAAATGGCCAGCCCTGCGGGCCACCGAGCCCAGCCTGGCCCAACTCTCGACACTCGGCCCGGGCAGGGCGACCAAGTCTTCCATCAGCTGGAGCGCGAGATCGTGTCGACCCTGGGCCTGAAGCGCCGAGGCCAGTCCCCACCGGGGCGCCTCGGCCTGGGGTGCGAGCTGAACGGCCTTCCGAAATTCCTTCTCCGCCAGCACCGGGCTGCCCTTCGCAAGTTGAAGCTCGCCGAGGAGCACCCGCACTGACGCTCCGTCTTCGAGCGCCAAGGCACCCTGAGCGAGCTGGAGCGCACGTCCGGTGTCCCCTTGAGCCCACCAGCGGCGAGCGAGTCGCTCCCGCGGAGCTGCCAGCTTGGGGAACCGCTTGATCAGGCTGTCGAGCATCGCGATCGCCTGCTCCGATTTGCCTTCGAGTTCGAGCGCGCTCACCAGGCCGAGCTCGTTCGACGCCGGATTGCCCCCCAGCTCGAGCGCGCGGCGAAAGGCTGTCGCCGCAGGACCGCTGGCACGTTCGAGCAACTGCGAGTTGCCGACCAACTCGTAGACCTGAGAATCGTTGCTGGCCAGCTCCGGGGGACGGGCATCGAGATAGCGCTTGAAGGCGACCGCTGCGTGCGCGCCGTCGCCCCGGCTGAGCAGCCCCTGTCCGAGGTAATAGTGGGCGAGCAGATGCTCGGGGAGCTTGCCGTCCGAGAGCTTCTGAAGCATCGGCAGCGCGACGTCGAGATGGCGGAGCTTGAAATGGCTGACGGCGATCGGAAAGGTCAGCTCGGGTTCATCGGGGTGCCGCTCGAGCAACGGGCCGAGCAAGGTGAGCGTCTTTTCGTATTCCTTGAGCTCGAGGCCGGCGTGACCGATGCCAGCCCCAGCAGCGAGGAGATCGGGGTCGAGCGCCAATGCCTTCTGATAACTCTCGAAGGCCTCGGCGTACTTCTCGGCGGCAACGCGCCGATTCGAGTCTCGCGCGGCATGGCCAGCGTCGACGGTGGCGGCATCGCCCGTGCGCAGCAGTTGCTGAGATTCAGAGACGGGCGGAGCACGAAACTGGGCGGTGGCCGGGCCATAGAGCGCCAGCGCCAACGTCCACCCGGCCAGCCGGGGCCAGCGGAGAGCGTTTCGAAGCAGCGGGAAACCGCAGAACTGAGGGACGTGGGTCGGCAGAGCAGGCGGAACTTGTCACATCCAAAATCGAAACGAGAATTTCTGGACGTCAGCCTTCGCCGCGAGTCTGTTCAACACATACATGGGGCGACGTTTCCCCACAGAGTACGCAACCCTCAGTGGCCGAGCAGCTGCTCCTTCAAATGCTGATCGGCGGGAACCTTGCCCAGCCAGACGGCGAAGAGGGCGTCGGCGAAGTCCTTGCCGGGAATCGTGGTGAGCTCTTGCCCCTGACTCTTCACCACGGTTCCCTTCCCGGGAAGATAGGTGAGCGACAAGGTCTGGCCACGCTTGACGTCGGGGAGGACGTGGGAGAGCTGGGCGAGCCGGTCGTTCAACTTCGGTAGCTCGGCGGCGGAGTTTCGTTCGAACCCTTCGCGAATCGAGTCCGAGACCTTGTGGCTGTCGAGGTCGCGCAACAGCACCAGCACCACGCGACGGGGAAGGTCCGCGCTGAGTGCGTCCTGGGCGGGGTCGGTGAGGTACAGCCCGGCGACGTAGACGTCGAAGAACCACTTCTTCCGGAGGCCCATCCCCACCAGCTTCAGGGTCTGGCCTTCGACCGAAGCGGTGTCCGGCAGGTTGACCCCATGTTGTTCCCGGGCCTCGGCGACAAAGGCAAACAGACACAGCGACAAGATAAGAGCGCGATTCATCTGGTGGGTCCCCCGCTTGAAGTGAAGCGCCGAAGTACCACACCCCCGTCGGGACTTGGCTCCATCGATGACGGGGCAACTTTTCGCCTCTGAGCTGCATTGGGCATGAGCGACGTGCCCCGACCGATCGAAGCCCTGCTCGACCTGGGGTCCTGAAGATGCGGCGACCTTTGACCCCCCGGATACTCGCGCTGCTCGGTTGCTTGATCCCGTCTGTGGGACTAGCAGCGAAGCCCGACGCCCTGAGTCCCACACAATGTCTGAGGAAGGCGGCCTTCGACCTCGTCGAGCGCGCACCGACGCGAGAAGAGCGGGCAGCGGTCGAGAGCGGACAGACCCCCTATGTCGCCGTGGTGGCGGGCTACCTGGACAGTGAGGCGTGCGGACAGGTGGGCTTCAACTGGTATCGAACCCTGTTTTCGCCGACGCGTCTCACTCCCGCCGAGGTGGACTGGGAAGAGCCTGCGCGGCTGGGACGGTTCCTTCTTACCCACGACCTCGACCTTCGCGAACTGGTCACGGCGCGCTACACGGTGGATACGGGAGGCAATCAGATTCCCCTCGAGGGAGACCGGGCCGGGGTGATTTTCACGCGAATTTTTCTCTCTTCGTTTCAGGGACTCCACTGGCGAAGCTTTGCTGCCAATGTTCTTCGTAAGCTGGCAGACGTTCGGCTTATTCCATCGACGGTGGTCCCCGAGGGACAGGACCCGAGCCGGGCGGGCCTGGCGGCAAATCCGGTCTGCGCCAGCTGTCACATCCACCCGGTGTTTGGCATTGACCCGCTGGCGGTGCTGCACGATTGCTTCGACGGCGGCGGTTTCCCCATCGCCGGCTGCAAGAAGCTGCCGACGCGCTTTCTCGGCCAACCGGTCTCCACCCTGACGGACCTGGGCCAGGTGCTCGCCGGGAGCGAGGAGTTCCGCGCCTCGACGATTCGCTTCTACTTTGCGCGTCTGTTCGGACGTCCGCTCGGGAGCAACGAAACAGCCTTCTACTGGCGAATCAGGGACCAGTGGGCCGACGGAGGCTATCGAAGCAAGGTCCTGCTGCGCGCACTGCTCACCTCTCCCGAATATTGTTCTCAATGACCCCGGTGTCCCCGATGCGCCACTGCCCCGCCCTGATTTGCTAGCCTGTGTTCTCGGCACTGGTGCTGATGGCGCGTGATGCGACGGAAATTCCGTCGAGCAGATCAAGCCCACCGAAGAGGTGCGGCCTCCTGGAGCGAACGAGATCGTCAGCATGGGCGAATCGGGGCTCTGGGTTGACCCCGACCGCC
>JAYUUC010000191.1:0-2117 GCA_043755105.1 Myxococcales bacterium | reverse complement strand
TCGGTCCCCGGGGACACTCGGGCGCGCGGCGACCGACTCAACCTTCGCCGCAGGTCTTGGAGCATCCTTCGACGGGCTCGAAGCTTCCGCTGCGCGCTCGACCTGGACAGGAGGCGGTGGACGCGGAACCGAACGGGTCTCGGAAGCCCGAGGCAGCCCCGTCGGGGCACTGACCGCGGGCGGCGATACCGCCCTCGCCTTTTCCTCGGCGACCGCTGAAACGGGGGCCGGACCCTTGCGGACAGGTGCTGCCTTGGCTTCGGCGAAAGCGGTGGACGCCACCGCAGGCTTGGGTGCAGACCGGGCCCGCTCCACCTGATCCTCGAGGAGCTTGACGTACATCCGCAGCTCGGCGACCGACTGCTCCTTCTCCATCAATTGCCGATAGAGCTCGACCCGTCGTTCCTTCTCGTCCATCAGCTCGGTGTGGAGCTGCATCAGGGACGCCATCGCTTTCTCGGCGTAGCCCGCCGGAACCAGGGCCTGGGGCTCGGCAGAGGTCGACGGGCGAAGGCGGAGCTCACGGTCACTCATCGGGACACCCTCCTCGAGGAATCGAACGAACGGCACTTGTCGGAAAGAGGCCCGCCGTCAGCCGCGGGGCAGGCGCTACAGGCCTGAAGCGCAAGGTAGTCCCCGGCGGGCGCCCGTCCAGTTTTCCGCTCGAGGGCCTCCGCTCGAATCGAACCCTAGCGGGCGCGGCGCTCCAGCTCGAGCAGGGGAAGCTCACTGACCACGACGGAGCCGTGAACGCACGACAGGTGGAAGTCCGCTTCTTCAAGCTCGGCGAAGAGCGCGCGGATCTCGTCCTGAGACATCTCGCGGCGAAGCTGACCCGCGGCGTGACAGGCGAGCACCTTCAGGGCCGGCCCGAGGTGTTCCAGGGAAGGAGCGGTCCCCACCGGGGGGAGGACCGTGAGCAGCTCGGAGATCAGCGCGCGGTAATCGGCCCCTACCAGCTCGGGGGGCACCGACTTGAGGGCGAAGGTGGTGCCACCAAAAGGTTCGACCTGCAGCCCGAGGTATTCCAGAACCGGCCCCTGTCCTTCCATCCGGCGCGCATCGGCGAGTGTCAGGTCCACGGTGGCGGCAAAGAGAAAGCGCTGAGCGGTGGACCGTCCTCCCGGCGACAGCGCGGCCCTCAAGGCATGCAGCCGCACCCGCTCGCGCGCAGCGTGGGGGTCGAGGACCACCAGCGTCCCCCCTGCCCCCTCGCAGATCAGGAAGCGCTCGCCCAGAAGGCCTAGAGGCCGCAACCGGGTGAAGTAGCCGGGAGGAGGCGCCTCGTTGATTCCGGGTCGCGCCAGCCCGAAAGCGGGCGACGGACCGTCCAGTCCGGGGACGGGCCCTTCACCTGCGAACGGAAGCGGAGCGGCTTCGGGAAACGCGCCGTCCTGCGCGCGGGAGAGGAACTGCTCCACCGCCATCGCATATTGCGCGCCGGGAACCCGCTCGAACGCCGCGTCGGGTTTGGGTGCCAGCCAGGGCGAGCTCTTCAGAGCGCGGGTGAGGGCCGCCAGCACCGCTTCGTAGACTCCGCGGGCATCGGCAAAGCGGACTTCCATTTTTTGAGGGTGAACGTTGACGTCCACCGATCGCGGATCGAGCTCGATGAACAGCACCGCCACCGGCTGCCGTCCCGGAGGAAGGGTCTCGCGGAAGGCGCGCTGCACCGCGTGATTGATGCCCCGGTCGCGAATGTAGCGACGGTTGACCAGGGCGTAGAGACCCCGGGCGCTGTTCAAGGTGAATTCGGGCGACGCGACATGGCCCCAGACCCTGATTCCCAGCCGGCGCTCATCGACCTCGAGCAGGTGGGGGTGAACCTCGGCGCCGAGGGCAGCAGCGATGCGCTCCCGGGGGTCGGCGCCACACGCCGGGCTCGCGAGCAACGTCTTGCCCTCGTGCTCGAGGAAGAAGGCAACTTCGGGGTGACCGAGCGCCAATCGAATCACTGCTTCGTGACAGTGGGCGAGCTCGGTGCTGCTCCGGCGCATGAACTTTCGTCTTGCCGGGGTATTGAAGAAAAGGTCGTCGACCTCGAGGGTGGTTCCCCCCGAAGGCGCGGCATCGAAGAGCTCGAGCTTGCCGCCTCCTTCGAGCTGAAGGCGGGTGCC
>JAYUUC010000190.1:0-6369 GCA_043755105.1 Myxococcales bacterium | reverse complement strand
CCGACATCTACGCGCTCGGAATCCTGATCTTCGAAGCGCTGACCGGCAAGCCGCCGTTCAATGGGAAGTCGGTGCGCGAGTCGACCTGGGAGGCATTGAGCCATTGCTCCGGAGCCATGTAGTGCGGGCTGCCCATGAACACCCCGCGCAGGGTGAGTTCGAGGGACATGGCAGTGGCCAGGTTCAAGCCCAGGCTCTTTCCCGAGAGACTCTTCGGCTCCAAGCGTTCAGTGCCGTCAGCCGACTCGTGTCTGCCGCTGCTCTGGCTGGACCCATCGTCGAGCTGATTCGGGCCGGAGCCAGACAGCAGGTCGGGGTTGGAGTCCGTTCCCGACACGGCGGGGTCCTTCTCGGCGACGGCGTCGACTTCCTCCAGCTTGGCGATGCCGAAGTCGAGCAGCTTGGGTAGCAGCCGACCCGCACGATTCAGGACCATCACGTTGGCGGGCTTGAGGTCGCGGTGAACGATGCCTGCATCGTGTGCGGTGTGCACCACCTCGCAGATTCGCTCGAAGAGGGGGACGAAGCGAGACAGCGAGAGCGGGCCCTGGCGCTTGAGAAGCTCGTTGAGCGGGGTGCCCCGCACCAGCTCCATCGCAATCCAGAGCAGCCCGTCCGGCTCGGCGCCGAAGGCGTAGATGTGGGCGGCAAAGGGATGGTCGAGCGAAGAAGCGAGCTTGGCCTCGCGGAGGAATCGCTGCGTCACCGTCGACGAGATCCGAGTCTGAGGGCGCAGAACCTTGATCACAGCTTCCCGGGCCAGGGTGTGCTGTTCGGCCCGGTAGACTTCGCCGAACCCCCCTTCACCAATCTTGTTGAGAACGAAGAAATCACCCAGCGTTCGCCCGGTAAGAAAGCCGCTCCCGGGCTTCGGGCTCGAAGGCTGCTCCTTGCCTGGGTCGGCGACTTCGGGCGGCCCGTCGATCACGCCCGCGCGCCTCGAGTCGGATCCGAGTCGAAGGCGATAGCGTCTTGTCTCCGCTCAAGTTTGCGGTGTGGACGGTTCGTCATTGGCCCCCGCCAAAATCTTACCATGCGGTCTTCAAACGTCTGCACCGACGGGTGCCGTTCGACGGCGCTCCGCGAGACTCCGGGGTAGGCAGAGGTGCGCTAGACGGAGCTCGAGCGCACCCGGCGTTGAGCTCGGGCTTCGAGAATGCTTCGGACCAGAGCATCCGCACGGGCGCCGATCCGCTCCGGGGTGAAGGCTTCGGCGGCGCGACGACCTCGTATCGCGAGAACGCGGCGCTGGGCCGGCTCCATGCGATCCAGTTCGATCAGGGTCTTCAGCCACTCTCGAACTTCTGCGCGTTCTGGCAACACATGGTGATTGCGGATGCAGCGCTGCGGGACCTTGAGCACCAGACCTGCTCCGTTGGCGGCTTCCTTCAAGCCCCCACGTCCGCTGGTGAGAACGGGAATTCCGTTGCTCATCGCCTCGACGACCACCATGCCAAAGGGTTCGGGCCAGACCGAAGGGCAGAGCAGCACTCGGGTCTTCGCGTAAACCTTTCGGACATCGGTCTGGTTTGGAATGACGGTGACGTTGGGAAAGGTGCTCAAAGGAATGCCTACCCTCTCGACCGCCTTCAGGTGCCAGCGCCCCTCCACCACGAGGAACTTGAGGTGAGGCGCCCGGTTGAAGGCCTGCTCGGCCAGTCGGGCAAAAAAAGTGAGACCCTTGGGGAGCGTGGGGTTGATGAAGGTGATGTAGCGGGCACCGGATCGACGGGCCCGGCTCAGCTCGGGGTCAGTGATCGGATAGAGCACTTCCACCGGCCTTCCCACCTGGCGCTCCAGGATCTTGGCGGTGTAGTTCGAGGGCGCCACCAGTGCATCGGCATGGTCGAGAAGAAGGGGTGGCGAGCTCAGCTCCGGCGTCACCTGCTGGAGCAGGGTGGCGATGCCCAATCGATGGGCCGCCGCGAAGAGACCAGGAGGCAGCTCGTTGTTGGCGACGGCGATCAGAAGGTCCGGACGGAACCGCTTCATCTGGCCTTCGATGAAGTCCAAGAACCGCGGGTCGCCTCCTGCCTCCTTCCGGTTCTTCAGCTTGAGCAGTTCGTAGCGCACCGGGCCGTCGTTGAAGCCCTGGGTGGTGCCTTCACGACTCCCGGGAGGGACTGGACCGGACCAGGAAGCCAGCGCGACCCCGGCGCAAGTGTGGCCGGTTCGGGACAGCTGTCGCAGCAACAGGCGCATCGACTTGCTTGCCCCGTTGGTGGTGTCACGGGGGTGAAGCGTGCTCGCAAGGAGAATTCTCATTCTGTGAACAGCGGCGCCAACACCGGCAGGCTGCGAAACAACTGAACCGTCTCGTGCAGGTCGGGAAGCTGCTCGGCGACGGACTCGGCGTCGTAGTCCTCTTCGAATTTGCGAATCATGGCGTCATCGCTCAGCCCTTCGAGGGTGCAGCGGAGCGCCAGGGTCGAGGCCTCATCGAGCGAGATCCGGAAGGGGTTCTTCGCCGGGTCCGGGTCTTCGCACAAGCGGGTGATCCAGCCAGTCACCTTGTCGAGCGGTGCCTCACCGGGGTAGCGGGTCTGCACCATCTTGAAGATCGAGTTCCGGTCGCTGAAGTTCAGCAGCAACGCGAGGAAGAAGCGAAGCTCGGGGTCCTTGACCTGGGATCGAAGCATCAAGAGTCTTGAATCACGGGACAGGGAGGTGAAGGCGGGCCCGAGAATCGCCGCCTGCTCACCGTGGCGCTGGCGAAGCTGCTTCAGGTGGGGTTGGAGCGACTCGAGGTTGCCCGAGACCTGGAGCAGCTCGCGCAGCAGACGAAAGCTCTCCATCAAGTCCGAGGTCTTCAATATCTCCTCCATCATCGAGGAAAGCTCGGGCCTTTCCAGCTTTGCCAGCAGTCGAACTCCCTGCACCTTGCGAACCGAGTGAGGCGTCTTGAAGGCCTCTGCGATCGCCAGTCCGGGGCGGTAGTAATCGTACTGAGGCTCGGAACCGGCGTCGTTCAGTGTCCTCACTACCACCGTGACCGAGGGTTGTTCGAGGTGGAAGAGCGAGTGGATGAAGTGATGGTTAGGTAGGATTGGCCGGGTGGCGCCGGGGACCAGCAGCTCGCTGCTCTGGTGGGTCAGCTTCCCCAGCGCGAAGAGCTGGTTCACCTGCTCATCGCGCTCGTAGCTGAACTGGCCATGCAAGCTGGAGCCCCCCACCACCTGAAAGGCGCCTCCGAAGCTGTGCTGGTGGATGCTGGTGGTGGACTCGAGCCAGTGCAACACCTGGATGAAGAACCGGTCGGTCGCAAAGACCACCAGGGGGGGCTGGCCGAATTCGCCGCCGAGATCGATCTGGGGGGGCAGCCACTTCGCCTCGGTGAGCGCCCAGCGAATCGGATCGAGAGGGTCCATCAACTGATGCAGTGGCAGCTGCGACAGGCCCTCATAGGCCAGGTGCGGGAAGGCCTCCTCCCGGAAGTGACTTGCCTGCCACTGCTCATGAATCTCGGACCCGAGGCGGGTCAGGACTTCGATCGCGGCCTTGGGGTTGCTTGCAACGCTGCGCGAAGGTTCCTCGAGCGGAATCGACATGTCTGCAACTCTAGAGGAGCCAACCCGGGCGCAGGAAAGGGGTGCCGCGCCTACCCAGACCGACCGTGACCGACCTCAGCTTCGAAGCGAAACCACCGTGACTCCGTCTCCACCTTCCTGCGCCTGTCCTGGCCGGAAGCCGCGCACGTAGGGAGAGCTCTCGAGATAGCTTCGCACCGATTGCTTCAGGGCTCCGGTTCCGTGCCCGTGAACGACCAGCGCCGATTCTTCCCCTTGGCGAAGCGCTCGATCGAGAAACTGCTCGAGGTCGCGCAAGGCGTCGTCGGACCGGAGGCCTCGCACGTCACAGCTGGAAGCCTGAAGGGCAAGCGCTCGGGGCGCAGCGTCGGAGGCCTTGGCGAGCTGGGCCTCGCGGCGATCGGCGCTGGGAAATTTTGCTTCTCGGGCGGTCGTCTTGCGAGCAGGTGCGAGTGCGCTGATCGGAACCCGCATTCGCAGGGCTCCCGCCGAGACCACCGCTTCATTTCTCACCAGCTCGAGGATCTCGACGTCCTTCTGCAGCCCGAGGTGGCGAACCTTGCCTCCCACCCGCAAGTCGGCAGGACCTTCCGGACCTTCGGACTTCCGGATCGCCGTACGAACCTCCGCAACCGCGCGCTCCTGCTCTTCGAGGCGTGCGTTGAGCTCGCGAGCTGCCTGCGTCGCTTCCTCGGCCGAGCTGCGGGTCTTCAGTGCGTCGACCAGCTGTCGGACCTGGACCCGGGCGAACTCCAGCTCGGCGCTGAGCGACTCGCGGAAGCGCAGCTCTTCTTCCCGCCGACGGTGATCAAACTCTCGCTGCGATTGCTCCTGTTGCTGCCGCGCAGCTGCAGTCGCAGTGGCATCGGCGCGGGCCTGTTCGAGCTGCAAGGTGAGCTGCTGGCGAGCCTCCTCGGTGGCGGCGAGCGCGCGGGCGAGGGGACCTCCGGCATTGAGCGCCAGCTCCCGGGCGCGCGCGCAGATCTGAGCAGGCAGACCGACCCGCGCTGCCATCTCGATCGCCGACGAAACTCCCGCCGCCCCCAGCTGGAGTCGGTAGGTGGGCGCCATCGTCGCGGCATCGACCCCGACCCGCGCATTGGCGAACCGCTCGTCGACGTGGGCCAGCGCCTTGAGCTCCTCGAGGTGGGTGGTGACCAGCACCCGCGCGCCCCTCTCGATCAGGTCTTCGAGGACGGCGATCGCGATCGCCGCTCCCTCCTTGGGGTCGGTGTCGGCGCCAATTTCGTCGATCAGCACCAAGGACCCGGGGGAGGCGACCTGGCCGATGTCCCGCAGCACCGAGACGTGAGCGCTGAAGGTGGACAGCCCCTGCGAGAGGTCCTGGGCGTCGCCGATCGCCGGGTGGACAGAGTCGAACAGCGGCAGCGCCGAACCCTCCTCGACCGGAATCGGCAGCCCGGCCTTGAGCATCAGCGCGCACAGCCCGACCGCGGTGAGGGTGACCGTCTTCCCGCCCGCATTGGGCCCGGAGATGACCAGCGTCCGCATCTTTTCCGAGAGGCGAACGTCGTTGCGAACCACCTGGGCCCCGCCCAGCACCAGCAGCGGGTGGCGCAGCGACAGCAGGTCCACCGCCCCACCGGGCGCGCGCACCTCGGGGCGACTCGACTTCAGCGCGTCGGACAGCCGCGCCGCGGCTTCGGCTTCGTCCAGCATGGCAGCCGCGGCCACGCCCTCGAGGATGACGCCCGATTCGTCGCCCACCTCCCCGGAGAGCTCCTGGAGGATGCGCCGCTCCTCGTCAGTGACCAGCGATTGCGCGATCGCAAGATCGTTGCCGAGGGAAATCAGCTCCTGCGGCTCGACGAACAGCGTCTGACCCGACTGGCTGGCGTTGTGGACGATGCCCGGAACCTGCGCCCGGTGTTGCGCGAGGATCGGAAGCACGTAGCGTTCGTGGCGGACCGAGAAGTAGTTCTCCCTCAAGTTGGGCTCGAACTTCTCGTCTGCAAGAAGCTTGTCGATTCGACCCTTGATGTTCTTGTGCAGGCCCCGGGTGCGCTCCCGGGCCTCGCGCAGGGTGGGGCTGGCGCGGTCGGAAATCTCTCCCCCAGGTTCGAAGCTTCGGTCGAGCCGGGTCGCCAGGCGGTCGAGCTCTGGGAGACGTCGGGCGATCGCTGCCATGGTCGCAAGCGTGCGCTCCCGCTCGATCAAGGTGTCGCGGGTGCGCTCGAACGAAAACAGCTCGTGGGTGATCGCGATCAGCTCGGAGGGCTCGAGCACCGCGCCCTTTGCCGCCCGCTCGACGGCATTCCGAATATCTCCCACACCCGAGAGTGGGAGCGACAGCGGCTCGGCGTGCAGCTGGCGCGCCTCGTCCACCAGACCCAGCGCCTGTCCCACCTCTTCCACCGAGGACAGCAGCGGTCGAGCTCGGGCACGTTCCTGGCCGGCAACCGTGCGGCAACGCGCGGCGAGGGCTTCGAGAATGTCGGGGAAGCCCAGGTCGGACAGGGTTCGGTGGCTCTTCGGCACGAGGACGGTTAAATGCGGGCGCGCCTCGACGTCAAGGTGTTCGAAGACGATTGGTGGCTTTAGGATGGGCACGATGACGCCCGTCCTTGTGCTCGCGACCTTGCTCGTGGCGGTCCCGGTGGATCCGCAACGCCTGGAGCACGCTCTCGGCCTCGAGCGGGCGGGGGACGACGCCGCTGCCTTGAAGGAGCTGGTTCAGCTCGAACGGGAGCAGCCCCAGTGGGAGATCGCCCGTCTCGAGGCCGCCCGCTTGCGGCTCAAAGGGGGCCAGGAGCTAGACCAGGCCCAGCTCGATCTCGAAGTGGCCCGGTCGATCGCTCCGGAAAACCCACGCGGCCATTAC
>JAYUUC010000189.1:0-2122 GCA_043755105.1 Myxococcales bacterium | reverse complement strand
CGGTGCCCGCTCTGTCATCAGGAGAGGCATCGTCGCTCACCAGGCCGACCGCGCCGACCGCGCCAGACGAGACGAGCGGAATGACCCAGTAGTGTTAGGCACTTCGAGAGACTCACCAGAAGTTGAACAGGCTTCGGTGAGATGGCGCGGTCATTCGGCGGGCTCGTCGATAGCCCAGGACAAGTCTGACAGAGCTTTTCCGCATTCGTTCGGCCTCAGCCAAGAACTCTTCAGACCAACCCTGGCGAGCGCCCGGAGCCAACGGCGCCCACTCTCACTACCCCGGCGGAGAGGCGAGCAACTGCCGGTCGGTCCATTCCCCGGACAATTCCCCGGAAGCGGGCAACCACCGCAGTTCGCCCCGCGCCTCGGGGTGAAACACCAAACGCACCGTCCCCCCTGCAAGGTCGAGCGAGGCTTCCTTCACCCACCGAAACGGAACGGTGACGTCGGTGCTCTCGGGCAGTCGCAACACCAGTCCCTGCGCCGTCCTCCAACGAAGAATACAGATCACCCGACCTCCAGCGTCCTTGAGGTGGACGCCGTCGAGGTCGAGTCGGAAGCGTTCCGCGCCGGCCACCTACTTCCGCTCTTTCGGACAGACCGCGAGATCCCCATCGTGGGTCTTCTTCGCGGTGGCCACATCGCCGGCACTCTCGGCCTTCGTCTTCTCTGCGGCCTCGGCTGCTGCGGCCCAGCTCGGGTCCTTGCCCGCCAGAGAGGTCGCCAGGGTCGCTGCCCTTTGATCGACCGCCGCCTGTCGCTCGAGCGCCGCCGACCAGTCGTCATCGGCCTTCACCAGCGCCGCGCAGCGGTCCTTCAGCTCCTTCACCATCGTCGCCGCGGGCTTCGCCTTGTAGCGCTTCACCAGCGCGTCGTAGGTGGTCACCGCATTGACCCGCGCTCCGACCCGCAGGGCCGTCTCCGCCGAGCGCTGGCCCCGCACCGCGTCGAGCTGGAGGAACTTCACATCGTTGGTCTCAGCGGCATTTTCCTCATCGACCTTCGAGTTGAGAAACACGAAGGGGTAGGTGAGGGTGAGGTCATCAGACGAAGGCTCCAGCTTCATCGCCTGGAGCTTCCCCTTCAGACACTGCCCCACCTGGTCTGTGGTCGCTTCGCCCGTCGCTTCGGCGGTGACTTCCGCAGCCTTGCCCTTCACCAGCTTCAACTTCTCGCGCACCGTCCGCGGCGCTTTTCCGTTCCAGCTCCCGTAGCAGTCGCACCAGCCGGGAGCGGCGAGGCGAATCTTCCCCGCCACGTCGGAAGCCTCGTTGACGCCCATCTTCACCATTGGGCTTGCTGCCGTGAGACGAAACTCGGCGCGCCCACTCACCGGCGCCGCTCCCTTGGGCAGCGCCGCAACCTTTGCCTTTCCGACCGCCTCTTCAATGCAGCGTTTGCCAGCATCGGTCAGCCCTGGGCTGGAAGCCGACGTCTTGGCCCCCGCATCCGTCACCGTGGTCTCCACTGCCACCACGAGGTCCTTGTCCACCGTCCGGTGAGCGGGGTCGACCAAGCACTCCATCACTTCGGGGCGATGGCTGACCAGCATTCCCACCAGCAGCTCGGTGTTGGCGGGCGAGGAAACCTCGAGCCCACGAGGGGTACAGCTGGCCAAGTCAAGGTAGGTGATGTTGGTCAGCTTTTGCTTCTGCTCCACCGGCCCCTTCGGCGCGGGCACGGCGCTCACCGCTCCCGTCCCGCTCGAAGTCGCACAGCTGCTCGCCAGCAGACCGATCACCCAGAATCGCTTTGACATTCGTCCCCCTCCCTCAAGTGTCAGCTCAGGCCTTCGGCGTTCTTCAAGTCCTTCAGCCGCAGCCCATTCTTCTTCAGCAGTCGATAGAGGCTCTGCATCGAGAGCCCGGTCTTCTTCTCTGCCACCTTGAGATCGAAGCTCGACCGCTTCATCACTTCCGCGAAGTAGATCCGTTCGAAATCGGCCAGAACGCGGTCCCGGGCCTCGTGGTACGGCAGCTCGGTGGGCGCTGCGCCTGTCGAAGGTTGTCCCTTCTTCGGTGGAGAGCTCAATGCCTCGAGCCAACCCGACGCGCCGGATTGCTCCAGCAACGCTCCCCGCTCGAGCACGTTGCGCAGCTCGCGGACGTTGCCGGGCCAG
>JAYUUC010000188.1:0-2122 GCA_043755105.1 Myxococcales bacterium | reverse complement strand
CGCGGGCGGCTCCTCCAACGCCTACACCTCCCATGACTTGACCGTTTACTACGAGGACTTCGTCTCCGACGCGCTGGAGAAGGTGATCGACCTCGAGTCCGACCGGATGCGCTCTCTAGCGATCGGCGACCGGATGCTGAAGAGCGAACGCCAGGTGGTGATCGAAGAGCGGCGAATGCGGGTGGACAACGAGATTCTGGGAATGATGGACGAAGAGCTGGGTGTGCTCAGCTTCCAGGCTCACCCCTACCGGTGGCCGGTGATCGGCTGGCAGAAGGACATCGAGAACATCACCAAGCAGGACTGCATGGAGTACTTCCGCACTTATTACGCGCCCAACAATGCGACGGTGTATCTGGTCGGCGACTTCGACCCTAAGCGCGCGCTGGCGTTGATCAAGCGCTACTACTCGACCATCAAGAAGGGGCCTCCGCCGCCGCCGGTGCTCGACGCCGAGCCGGAGCAGAGGGGCGAGCGGCGAGCGCAGATCCGTCACCCCGCGCAGAGCCCTTCCTTGATGATTGCCTACCGTGGCCCCGACGCCCGCTCCGAAGACACCCCGGTTCTTGATGTGGTGCAGTACGTGCTCGCGGTAGGTGATTCCAGCCGGCTCAAGCGTGAGCTGGTCTACACCCAGCAGCTCGCAGTCGATGTCTCGATGGACTGGTCTTGGCGCATTGACCGCGCCCCGATGGTGTTCTCACTCGAGCTGAAGGCCGACGCCGACCCGTTGAAGGTCGAGGCCGCGCTCTACGCGCAGCTGGACACGCTGGCGAGCACCGGGATCACCGCGCTCGAGCTGCAGAAAGCGAAGAACAACCTGCGCGCCCACATGCTGCGCGAGTTTTCCACCAACAATTCGCGCGGAAACTCGCTCGGGACCTACGAGCAGCTGCTCGGCTCGTGGAAAGACGGCTTCTCGCTCCTTGACCGATATCAGGAAGTCACGGTCGACCAGGTCAAGGCAGCGGCGGCCCGCTACTTCCGCCCCGAAAATCGGTCGGTGGTGACGCTGCTGCCCACTTCCCCCAAATCGTGACTGCTCCCGGAGCGTTTCTGATGGCAACCGCACTGCTGGCCCGCCCGGTGGGCGCCCAGGCCAAACCGCTGAACATTCCGCCGGTCGAAGAGACCGTGACGCCCGAAGGCCTGCGGGTACTGGCCATTCAAAGAGGGCCGCTGCCGCTGGTGGCGATCCGCTTGTTGATCCAGGCCGGATCGGCGAGCGACCCGGCAGGGAAATTCGGACTCGCCCAGCTGGTGGCGAAGATGCTGGTGCGGGGAACCCGCTCGCAGACCGCGGACCAGATCGCCGAGAAGGTGGAGTTCGTCGGCGGCCGGCTCGACGTCAGTGTCGCGGAGGACTACGTCAGCCTCACTCTGAGTGTTCCTTCCGAGCACCTTGCGTCGATGCTGGAGGTGCTCGGGCAGCTGGTGCGCGAGCCCTCCTTTCCTCCGGCCGAGCTCGAAGCCGCGCGCGAGCGACAGCTGGCCAACATTGCCAATGACCTCGATGACGCGGCCCAGATCACCGAGCGGGCCTTCCTCGACGCGTTCTGGGGCGACCATCCCTATGGTCACGACACGCAGGGGTCGACCTCGCACCTTCGCAAGATCACCCGGGAAGATGTGGTCGCCTTTCACCGCGAGCGGGTAGGTCCTCGGGCCTCGATCCTGGTCGTCGCAGGAGACGTTCCCGCCTCGACGGTGTTCTCGGTGGCCAGGAAGGCTTTCGCCGGCTGGAACGTCGGCCCGTCGGCGCCGCCCCGCCTCCCTCCGCTCGCGCACCCGGCGATGTCCGGGAAGGTGGTGGTGGTCGACAAGCCAGATCAAACCCAGACCCAGGTGCGGGTGGGTTCGCCCGGGTTTCGGCGCGGGAGTCCGGACTACTTCGCCAATGCAGCCGTCAACGCCGCACTCGGGGGAGGCTTCACGTCTCGGCTGATGAACGAGCTTCGGGTGAGGCGGGGACTGACGTACGGGGTGTCGTCCGCCTTCGACAACATGCAGGTCGCGGGGGCCTTCATCATCTCCTCCTTCACCAAGACTGAGACCACCCGGGAGATGATCGACGTGATCCTGGCCGAGGTGGAGAAGATGCGGTTCAAGGGTCCCTCGCGCT
>JAYUUC010000187.1:0-6389 GCA_043755105.1 Myxococcales bacterium | reverse complement strand
GAGAAGGGCGTAGAGCGCGTCTGCAGCCTCGCCTTCCGTGGCAAGCGTCTCCCCTGCGTCGCGGTTCTCTTCCGTGCAAACACCGGCCACCCGGGCGAGCAGCTCACCCGGAATCCGGCCAAACAGGTCGATCGCTTTGAGATGGAGAACTTTCTCGACGGTGGAGAGCATGGCCGGCCGGTCGATTATCACAGCTGAGCAGGAAGCCCCTTCAGGAAGCCTTCACGCGCGGCCGGAGATCCGCTGCGCTTGTCGTCGCACCGCGAGAGCCTCGTCCTCGAGTCGCGTCTCGGCCAGCACGCTGCCTGCCCCGGGGGCGCTGCGCCAGAGGCAGACCAGGCAAACCTCCCGGACCACCTCGTCGAGGTCGCCGCTGGCAGCCAAAAGCAAAGCCTCGGCAGCGGTACCAAGCTCGGACTCCAGCACCCACAGCGCGCAGGCCCGAACCCAGGGGCTCTCGTCGGCGCACAGCTGCGCTCTCGCCTCCGCCGGGCCCAGGGAGGGGAGTCGCAGCGCGGTAGCGACCGCTTCCAGTCGAGCGGCACGCGGCATCTCGTCGACCAGGGGGAGTACCTTCCGCTTCAACTCGCGGCTGAGCAGGTTGTCGAGCAGTTCGACTGCGTTGGCCCTTCGCCTCCGGCTTTCGTTTGAACCCGCGGCGCGAATGCTGACGTGAATCTGCGCCATGTCGGCGTCGGGGTGGAGCGCCCCGAGCAAGAGGAAGAGCCGGTGTTCGATCCGGGCCATCTTCTCGAACATCGCGGTGCCAAGCAGGGCGCGCGCACCTTCGAGGGGAGAGCTCGCAGAGGGGGGCAGCGTTCCACCGGAAGCGTCCAGCCCTAGCACCTCGGCGGCTTGTAGCGCGGAGAAGGCCCGCGACAACTCGCGCTCGAGGGCTGCTTCCACGCGGCTCCGCTCGTGAAACCGATGTCCGGCGCGCACAGTCCGGGCAAGCCCTTCGAAGAGCGCTTCACGAACGTCCTCGTCCGGCTCTTCGAGCGAAGCGGCGAGCAGCTCGGCGGCCTCGGGGGATCTCAACCTCCCAAGAACCCGAGCCGCTCCCTGGCGCACTGGGCTTTCCTCGAGGCGATTTCCGAGCACCTTGGCGAGGGTGGGCAAGACGGAAGTGCCGAAGGCGGCGAGCGAGGCGGTGGCCTCCCGCGCAGTCGAGCGGGAGCGGGTCTTGTAGAGGAGGGGGATCACCAGCTCCGGGCTCCGCAGCACGCCCGCCGTGCGCACCGCTTCCCGGCGGACCTGCAGCTCGGGGTCGTTCATCAGCTCGAGCACCGGCTGGTAGAAGTGCGTCACCCCGATCGCTCCCAGCACTCTCGCCGCCAGCTGCCTCATCCTCGGTTCAGAATGGGCGATCAGCGTCTTCAGCGCCTCGGCCGCGATCAGGACCCCGTCTAGCCCGCCGTATCGGATCATCCCGGTGATCGCCGCGCCCCGGACCTCGGGCTCCGGGTCAGCGAGAAAGGGCCGCACGCTGCGCACCGCCTTGTCCCGACCGATCGCACAAAATGCCTCGACCGCTGCGGCGCGGACCTTCGGCTCCGAATCTTCGAACTTGCGGAAGATGGAGTTGGCGAAGCGCAGGGTTTGGCGCTGGGCGTAGTAGCCGAGCGCGGCGATCCGCACCTCCGCCATCGGGTGGTCGAGCAGTTCTTCCGCCCGGTGATCGACCTCCAGGTCGTGCAGCTGAGGAAGCAGAGCGAGCGCGTCGAGCAGTTGAGTCGGCTGGCCGCTCTCCAGCGCTTCGCGCAGCCTGGCGGAGAAGGCAGGGAATTCCCCGTCCCGGGAAGACTCCCGTTCCCCCCGCAGCCCGCGCAAGGTTCCCTGGAGCGAGCGCAGGTATTCGGGCCTCAGCGATGCGACCAGCGCCAGCCACACCGCGCACAGCACCACCACCGCCCCGCCGAGCACCGCCGGGCTTCCGCTCAGGCCTCGCGAGTAGAGCACCAGCCCCAGCCCCCCGAGGCCAATCGAGAGCGGCTTCACCACCGCGTCAATGAACGCCTTTCCGGCCACCCGGGCGCGCGGCCCCAGGGGCAGGTAAAGCATCTGGCTGGTGGCATCGTTGACCGAATAGCGGAACAGCCCGTCGGCCCCCTTGGCCAGGGTCGCGGTCCAGAGCGCGGGCACCGCTGCGAAGAGCAGGTGAGCGCCTCCGAGCGAGAGCGGCAACACCGCGAGCGCGCCGATCACCCCGACGCGGGCGAGCAGCGCGCCGGTCCCGAACAACTGCAGCCCCAGCCCCAGCACTCCCACGCCCGCATGGAAGTAGGCAAAAAAAGCCGCCAGTCCGTCGCGCGAGAGCGAGTCGGCCGCCACCACCTTGAATTCGTAGTCCACCACGGTGGTAGTGAAGAAGGTCACCGCGGCAAGCCAGGCCACCGTTCGCAGGTGTGAGGAACTGCGAAGATCTGCAATCGGACCGGAAGGGGCGCTGCCGCCGAGCTTTCCCGCAGCGGCCCGAGCCACCAACCGCTCCCGACCCAGTCTCCCCACCCAGATCGAAACGGTCGCGGTCGCCACCAGCAGCGCGGCGCATACCGGGAGCAGGCTGCTCGCGCCTGCCGCCGTAGCGATGCGGGCATTCAAGAAGCCGAAGAGGATGTTGCCGGCGGTGCCCCCCGCGCCGATCAAACCGTAGAGGCGCTTCGCCTCCCGGGGATTGAACAGCTCGTTGGCCAGGGTCCAGAACTGGAGCAGGGTGAGCGCCCCCATCACCTCCACGGCCACGTAGAGCACGGGGTAGACCCAGTCGCTGCCGTGGGCTTCGATCCGCCAGAGCGCGAAGAAGAAGAGAGCGAAGAGCGCCGCGCTCACCCCGGCCACGAGATCGCGGCGAAAGTTCTGGGCAACCGGCCCATAGAGCAGACCCGCGATCGCCACCGCAAGGGAAGCCGCCACGTACATCCACGCCAGGTCGCTGCGATGGGAGTGCGCGAGGAAGAGCGCGTCGCGCACTGTCCGACCCGTCATGAATGCCGCTACCGCCACCAACGAGTGGATCAGCAGCGCCACGGTCACCCTCCGCTCACCCGGGCGGAGAGGCGGGAGAATGTCGTGGAGGAAGGCGAGCACGGGGCGCGTCTGAAAATATCAGAAGCGCCGACGCTTCCCGCGCGATCGGTCTGGGAACCGTAGGGGACCGGCAAGGCCCCGTTCATCCCGAGCGTCGCGTCAAAGACGCAGAGTCGAGGGACCGGCCCTCACCGCCCTCGACGACGGCCTCACGGCCTACGCTCGAACTGAACGGAAGGTGCTCAAAGGTAGGCCGTCGCCGACAGAAAAAAAGACCGGAAGGTCGCCCCTCCGGCCTCTTTCGCTTCGAGCTCTGAATTGTTTACGGCGCCATCGCGGTCAGCCCCTCAGGGTCGACCTCGTTCATCAGCGCGGCGAGTTCCATCTTCAGCTTGTCCTTGGCACGAATCTCGAGCTGGCGAGCCCGCTCGCGGGAGAAGCCGAAGTGCTCGCCGAGCTCCTTCAAGGTCATCGGGCGCTCGTTCATCACCCGCATCTCGATGATGAAGCGCTCGCGAGGGTCGAGTTCCATCAGCGCGACCTTGACGTGCTCGGTGACCAGGCCTGCTTCCTCCTTGTCCGCGTACTCGTCGTCCTGGGTGATCGCGTTCGAGACCACGAAGTCCACGTGGCTGTTGCTGCCGTCTTCTCCCATCGGAGCGTCGAGTGACAGGTCACGGCCTCCCATCCGCTGCTCCATCTCGCGGACTTCGCCAGGCTTCACGTGGAGGCGGCGCGCAATCTCGTCGACGTTGGTGGCCTGAGGCTCGCCGTGGTTGAGCTTCTCGAGCTCGCGGCGGGTGCGGGCGAGCGAGAAGAAGAGCTTTCTCTGCGCCTGGGTGGTGCCGAGCTTCACCAGCGACCAGCTCTTGAGGATGTAGTTCTGGATGTAGGCGCGGATCCACCACACCGCGTAGGAGATCAGCCGGATCTGCTTGTCGGCATCGAACTTCTGCACCGCCTTCATCAGGCCGATGTTCCCTTCCTGAATCAGGTCCGACATCTTGATGCCGTACGAGCGGTACTCGTAGGCGACCTTGACCACGAAGCGCAGGTTGGCGGTCACCAGCTTGTGGCCCGCCTGCAGGTCGCCCTTGCTGAACTGCCGCGCCAGCTTCTGCTCTTCCACTACAGTGAGGAGCGAGTAGTGGTTGATCTCCGAGAGGTACATCGACAGGGAGGCCGAAGACGACTGCTCGTTGGGGACGCTCATGGTGTCTTTCCTTCTTGGGTCGGGCCGTCTTTGGGAGACGGCCCCTTCAATGGGTAACCGGATCAGAATCGGACTGGACTGCTTCTGCCCTTGCCTTGAGCAACTGCAGTGCCAATGTCTTCAGACAGAAAAACTGAGCTCTGCCAGGCACTTGCACTGAGCGCCCAAAGCGCAAGGGGCGGAAGGCAGTAAGGATTACCGAAGACGGCTGCCCGGCAGCCCGAGCGTTCCCTGTAAATTTTGCAATATGCCTGTCCATGGCCTGTTTCGTAGGCCGATAAAGGCCGGATTCACAGCCGGTCGGAAGGCGGACGAACTGTCGACAACCGAGCCAGCAGCAGGGCGGATTCCTGTCGGTCGAGCGGGCGCCCTCCGAAGCGTGCTTCGAGGTACCTGCGGGTCGCCGCACGAAGGGGAGGTGCCAAAGGGTGTTGCTGGTTTGAAAGCCGGGCAGTGACCTCTTCCAGCGGTTCAGCTTCGACGCGGGCCACGCCGGCCTTGCCCAGTGCCCGGTCAATCTGAGCGGCAAATCGCGCCGCCGGATGGGGCCTTCGCTTTTTCCAGCGACCGGAGAATCGCCAGAAAATCCAAACCGCCGTCCCAGCAAGGGCAGCCCCTCCCCAGGCCTCCATCGGAGGCATACGGACCGGCATTTCCGAGCGTACCCCTTCGGGACTGCGCACCAGTGCCTGGACCAACTCCGCCTGATCGAAGATCGAATAGTCGAGCACGCGCTGCCGCCACAGACCCTCGAGGCGCTCGTACCATCGCGAAACGAATGCCATCAGCAGCGAAGGGGAACCTCGGCGATTTTCTTCCGGGGTGGCGTCGACCGTGACGAACCCCTGGCCGGGCACCAGGACTTGCACCCAGGCGTGGGCATCACCGCCGCGGAGCACGTAGAGGTCGCCAATCCGCTCGCCGCCGAAGAATCCCGCAGCCACCCGTGCTGCAAAGCCCTGGGTTCGGAGCATCGCTGCCAGCGCCGTGGCGAAGTCTTCGCAGTGGCCTTCCTTGCGACGAAAGAGGAAGTCCGCGAGCGGATCGGAACTGCTTCCGGGCAGCTCCAGCGTGTAGCGATAGGACTTCTTCAGGAACGATTCCAGCTTGTGGGCCGCGGCGAGGGGTGAGCGTTCCTCGCCGACCACCTGGGCGGCTAGGGCTTTCACCCGTGGGTCGATCGAGGGAAGGGCAAGGTAGCGCTCGAGATCGCCCTCGGGCTCGGGTGAGGAACTGTCCCCCGAGGATCGGCTCGCGGCCACGTAGCTATAGGCCGAGGCTCCGTCGGCGATGCGGACCTCGTCGCCGGGATACTCGATGAACGGGGCCCGATTGGCGCCCGTCGGACCCAGAGCCATGCCACTGCCGAAGCCCATCACCGGTTCGATCGCGACCAAGGTTCGTGAGCCGTAGGCGGGCAGCAGCTCGATCTGCTGCTGAATTCCCCGCTCCCCCCGCGTCCCCACGCTGAGTCGCGGGGCAAGGCGGAGCGCACCGCCACTCCCCAGCCACTCCTGGCCGGTGAACCGATCAAAAGTCCGGCCGAGCCAGTAGTGAGACAGCATCGGTATCTTCGGGTCGGGGGTGAGTCGGGCCCGGAGCACCACCTGAGGGTTGCTCTTCAGCTCGCCACTTCCTCCCAATCGGACCCGGTCGGAGAACCCCGACGCGGCCCTTCCCAGTCCGGGCGAGGTGCGCCGTGCCGCCACGTTCCAGGACAACCGCGGAAAGGCGACGAAGAAGATCGACCCGCACACGATCGCTGCCAGGGCCCCCCAGGCCAGCTGTCGAACCACCGGTCGTACCGGAATGTCCTCGCCCGGGGTCACTGCCTCTTCGATCACGCCCAGCCCCAGAGAAACCGTGGCGCAGACCGCGAACGCCAGCAGCGAGAAAGCGAAGGTGAGCTCGCCCGAAAGCGCCGCACCGCCGGCCACCATCAGCAAGCTGGTCAAGTGCACCTGGCTGTCGGTCGCGGGCGTCGGCTCGGCCAGCATTCGATGGGCAGTGACCAGCGATGCAAAGGTGCAGGCGGCCACGACGAGATCGATGCCTCCTCTCAACGCAGAGCCAAACAACACCAATGCCGCCAGCAGCAACCCCGCGACCGCCCAGCCGGTGTGGTGGGCGAGGACCCGGCGACCGGTCA
>JAYUUC010000186.1:0-2128 GCA_043755105.1 Myxococcales bacterium | reverse complement strand
CGATCGCGCGGTAGACGGTGCCGACGCCACCGCTGCCGATGGTCTCGAGTACGCGGTAGGGGCCGATGACCTTGGGGGGCATTTACCCTTCAGAGCGTAGGCTTAAAGCTGGGCGGCTACCAGCCGCGCGTAAGCCCCGCCCGCGGCCACCAGCGAATGATGGCTGCCGGATTCAATCACCCGGCCACCGTCCATCATCAGAATCAGGTCGGCCTTGATGATGGTGCTGAGCCGATGGGCGATCACCACCCGGGTGCAGCTGATCAGGTCGAGCTGCTCTTGAAAGCTGCGCTCGGTCGCTCCGTCGAGGGCGCTGGTGGCCTCGTCGAGGAGCAGGATGCTGGGGTTCCGGGCCAGCGCCCGGGCCAGCGCCAGCCGCTGCCGTTGCCCGCCGGAGATCGAGCTTCCCCCTTCGGAGAGCATGGTGTCGTAGCCCATCGGCATCGCCAGCACTTCCTCGTGGACCATCGCCTTCTTCGCCGCGGCAATCACCGCCTCGAGGGGCAAGTCGTCGAGCCCCCCCTGGATGTTGAAGCGGACGGTAGCGTTGAAGAGAAAGGGCTGCTGGCTGACCACGCCGATCATCTCGCGCACCGCCTGGAGGTTCAGCTCCTGGAGGTCGACGCCGTCGTAGAGCACCCGCCCCTGGTTCGGCTTGTAGAGCCCGAGGAGCAGGTTGGCGAGGGTCGACTTGCCCGAGCCCGAGCGACCCACCACCGCCACGAATTGCCCAGGGCGGATGTGAAGAGAGACCTCGTTGAGCACATTGCTGGTGAGGGCCCCGTAGCGGAAGCTCACCTTCTCTACGGCGATCTCCCCTGCCAGCTTCCGGGGAAGCAGCGCCTTGCGTCGGTCCTGCTCGGGCTTGGCATCGAGCACGTCGCCGAGCCGGTCGATGTACTGCTGGATCGACTGCAGTTGCAGCGCGGTGGCGACGAGGAAATGCATCGGCTGCAGAAACCCGAGCGCCAGGGAGTTGAGGGCCAGCATCGTCCCCAGGGTGAACTTGCCGCTCAGCACCTGGCTCGCTCCCACCGAGATGATCAACAGCGGTGAGCCGAGCCGGAAGGCGCTGGTGAACGACTCGGTCCAGCTGTCGAGTCGCCCGCGCGCGAGGCTGGCGTTGAGGCTGTCGACGTACAGCCCCGACCAACGCTGCACCGCGCGGTCCTCGCTCCCCATCGATTTCAGGGTCTGAATTCCGCTGATCACCTCGTAACCGTAGGATTGGGTCTTCACCGACCGGTCGAGCTCGTCCCGGAGCAGGACTGTGCGGGAGGAGTAGCTCACCAGCACCACCCCCACCATCACCAGGGCGAGGAGCACACAGATCGCCCCCATCAGCGGGCTGATCACCAGCAACATCACCAGAAACAGCACCGCCATCGTGCCATCGAGAATCGCCGAGAGCGCGGCCGAGGTGAGCGCATCGCGGATGTAGACGTTGCTGTTCAACCTCGCTACCAGGTCGCCGGTGGACCGGGTCTGGAAGAACGCGAACGGCAACTTGATCATGTGGTCGAGGAACTCGAGCGACAGCCCGATGTCCAGCTGGGTGCGGAGAAACAGCAGCAGATGGCCCCGCACCAGGACCCCGAGAAAGGTGAACAGCACCACCGCGGTCAAGGCGACGCCGATCACCGCGAGCAGATGGAGGTCTCCGCGGGGCACTACCCGGTCGACGATCGCCCCGGTGAGCACCGGACCTCCGAGCGCGAACACCTGAAGCATCACCGAGGTGACCGCGATCCGCACCAGCGGCCGCTTGTCGCGGGTCATCTTCTTCAGATAGATGCGGCCCCGGTGGCCGAGGGTAGCCTCGTCGGTGGGCTCGAAGTCGGTGCTCGGCTCGAGGAGGATCGCCACCCCGGTGAAGCAGCGCCGCACCTCGTCGGCCGGGACGAACCTCCTTCCCATCGCCGGGTCGACGATCTCGATTCCCCCTTCGACCAGCCGGTCGAAGACCACGAAGTGGGCGAAGTCCCAGTGAAGAATCGCCCCCGTTTCGAGCAGCTCGAATTCGTCGATGTCCTCGAGTTCGAGCCGCACCCCGCGCCCTCGCAACTGGAAGTACTTCGCGGTCTCGAGGATCTGCTTGGCGTTGACCCCCGCCGGGTCCTGCGGCATC
>JAYUUC010000185.1:0-6421 GCA_043755105.1 Myxococcales bacterium | reverse complement strand
CAACGCTCTATCCAGCTGAGCTAATCGCGCAAGACCGGTCTGACAGTTAGCCAAGTTCCGAGCCCGACGCAAGCGTTGCGAACGGCGGATCGGGTCCTTCGGACGGTACCCTCGCGGTCTGCGCCCTGCCGCGGGATGCGCGGGCCCTGCGTCCCTTTCAATACAGCGACTCAGCGAGCCGAGGTGACCCTCGCGGCCCGAGAGGCCTCGTAAGCCCTCATCTGGGCGTGGAACCATTCGGTCGGCTGCACCACCTGGACCTGCACCTTGTCGTCGGCCAGCCGAATGCCGGCGCTGAGCGGTCCGACGGTGGCGAGGAAGAGCGCGTGCAGCGCCTTCGCGTTCCTGTGAACCGCGCCGATCATCTGTACGCCTTCACCATCGAGCACCAGATCCTTGAGCGCCAGATGGGGCCCCTCGTCATCGACGGCGCCGCTCACCTTCAGCCCCTTGGCCTCGAGGAACCCGGTCACCCAACCGGGCAACGCCCCTTTCTCCTCGAGCAGAGACAAGATCGGCCGCGCGTCGCTGAAATGGCCTTCGACCCGGGCCCGAACTTGAAACGGCGCCGCGAGTCTCAACTGGGCGTCGTGGAGCACCACTTTGCCTTCCCAGCTCCGCGTGGTCGGGGTGACGATTCGGGGCGACTTCACCGACACCTCGCTCAAGGCGAGCGTGGTTCCGGACAAGTTGGCAGATTGCCGCTGAAACTTCAGCTGGCCCAGGTCCACCGCCAGCTTCAGCTTCCCCGAGAGAGTCAGCTCATCCCACTGCACGGTAGCAAGGTCGGTGGCCACCGTCAGCCAGCCGCCCTGGGTCTTCGCCCCCTTTCCCATCGAGAGGTGGGCATCGAGGGTGCCAGTTCCCCGAAGCACCTTCACTCCGGGCGCGTCGATCCACCGGTTGAGCAGGGTCAGGTCCGCCGGTGCGCTCCGGGTCATCTCGAGGTCGAGCGCACCGTCTGCAGGCGTCATCCCCACGGAGAGGTTGGTGGCACGGCCGGTGAGAGTCACCCCTGCGGTTTCGAGCAGGACCTTGCCGCCGCTCGAGAGGACCAGAGGGTGAAGGGTCACCGCCAGCGAACCCTTGAGCGCGCCCGCCTGCTGCTGGATGAGACCTAGCGCACTGACGTCAGCGCGAATCAGATACCCGCCCGCCTTCACCGCCAGCTGCTTCCCCTCGAGCTTGAGTCGGCTGCCGGCGGTGAAATAGCCGTGCTGGAGCCCAACGCCCAGCTCGACCTGGCCGATGCCTCCCTCGATCTCCATCGGCCAGCGGTCGAAGGGGTAGCCGATCAAGCCGAGTGAGGCGATTCGCGCCGAGAGGTTCACGGTGGCGTCCAGCTGCCGCAACAGGTCCATCGCGCGGTCCGACTTCAGGTCCGCGGCCTCGAGCGCTCCCGCCACCTGGCCACGGACTTCCCCGGCCATCGGGCGGTCCTCGACCGTCACCACCCCGTCGACCAGCTGCATCGTCGCCGGCCCCATCTCCAGGGTGCGGCCAGGATGAAGCACCAACCGGCCGACCACCGTCGCTTCGCCGCGGAAGCGATGCGACGCCATCCACAGCTCGCGAACCTCGGCGACCTGCACTCCTTCGAGCTGCACCGTCCACTGCTCGGCAGGACCCTCGGGGAGCGGGACGCCGGCCTCCCGCAACGGCAGCTCGGCCAGGCCCTGAATCGAGGGATAGGCACTGACCTCATCAGCGGTGTCGGGCCCAAGAAGAACCCGGGGGCGAACCCGGAACTCGACCCCTTTGGCCTCGATCCATTCGGTGTGGAAGCGTCGCCCGAGCAGCGCCCTCAGGTTGACGCGGGTGTAGGCATCGTCGACCGTCACCTCGAACTGCGCGTCCTGCAGCTGGCCCCGCAGGTAGAAGCCCCGCACGTGCGCGAACCCGGGCCGCACCGTCCAGGCCCAACGCCAGCCAGCGAGAATCCTATCGGGGTGCACGCTGATCAGCCGGGGCAGTAGCCCACTGTTGAGAAAGAGATTGATCGCGGCGAGATACAGTCCAATGCCTCCCATCAGGAGGAGAATCGCCCGTCGAATCCGACGTCCGGCCCGGGAATCGTTGGTGAAGGCTTCAAACAAGGCGCGTTAATATAGTCACACCTGTTCGCCAGTGCCCGAAAGGCCAGCGCGATTGTTCCTCTTCTCACGGTGACGATGGCCCCTGCCCGCATTCCCCGAACTGAAGCCCGCTCCTCGGCCCTGGTCTTCCTGCTCACCGTGGCTCTGGTGGTGACGATTCTGGCAAAGGCGCAAGCGGTGCTTCAGCCGCTCGCGCTGGCCCTTTTCCTCGCCTTCGTCCTCACCCCGGTGGTGAAGGCCCTCGAGCGGCTTCGTCTGCCCCGCTTTCTCGCGGTGCTGCTCACCCTGCTGCTCAGCCTGGGTGCGATGTCCGCCTTTGGCTATGTGTTGGCGCACCAGTTCACCGACCTCTCGGAGCAGCTGCGGGAGTATTCCACCTCGATGCGGCACAAGGTCGCCTCGCTGAAGCTGAGCGAAGGGGGACCGTTCGACAGCCTCGAGAAGACCGTCAACAAGGTCACCGAGGATCTGCGCGACAAGGTCACTGACCTCAAGGAAGCGACCCCGGTGCGGATGATTCCGCGCGAGCTCAGCCCCGAAGAGCGCTTCAGAGAGACGGTGGCGCCGGTGGTCGAACCGCTGGCCACGGTGGTGATCGTGTTCGTGCTGGTGCTCTTCATTCTCTCGAAGCGGGAGGACCTGCGCGACCGGATCGTCAGCCTCGCCGGTCGCCGCCGCGTCACCGTCGCCACCCGCACCATGGACGAGACGGTGCAGCGGATCAGCAGCTTCCTCCTCGCCCAGTTGATCATCAACGTCGGCTTCGGCACCGTGGTCGCGACCGGCCTCTATTTCATCGGCGTTCCGTACGCCTTCCTCTGGGGCTTCGTTGCCACCGTGCTTCGCTTCGTCCCCTATGTGGGGTCGACGATCTCGATGGTGATGCCGGCGCTGCTGGCCTTCGCCCGCTTCCCCGGCTGGGCCCAGATGCTCGAGACGGTGGCCCTGTTCATTGGCACCGACATGCTGACGGCGTATGGGGTCGAGCCGTTGTTGATCGGCCACCGCACCGGCGTCTCCTCGCTGGCGCTGCTGGTGTCCACGGTGTTCTGGACCTGGCTCTGGGGTCCGATGGGGCTGCTGCTGGCGACGCCGATCACCGTCTGCATGGCGGTGCTCGGAAGGCAGATTCCCGGGCTCCAGGTGCTCAGCATTCTCCTCGGCGAGGAAACCACCTTGGAGACCGAGGTCAGCTTCTACCAGCGGCTGCTCGCCCGGGATGACGACGAAGCTTCGGTGATTGCGGAGAAGCAGCGCACCAGCCTGGGCGCCACCGGGGTGATGGACCAGATGCTGCTCCCCACCTTGACGCTCGCTGCGCGCGACCTCCGCCGCCAGGAGATCTCCCTCGACGACGCTACCTTCGTCCTCAACAGCACCCGCGAGGTGATGCGGCAGCTGGTGGACCACAGCGGCAGGGACACGGAACAAGCGAGCGCACTGCCCCCGTCGACGACCATCCTCGGCATTGCCGCGAAATCGATTGCTGACGAGGTGCTGCTGGAGATGCTCACCGGAATGCTCGACACCCTCGGCACCCAGAGCACGCTGCTGCCCTCGACCACGCTTGCCGGTGAAGCGGTGGAACAGGTGCGCACCCGCGCGCCGAGTCTGGTCTGCATCGCTGCACTTCCGCCCGGGGGGGCGACCCACGCCCGCTATCTCTGCCGCCGGCTCCGGGCCGAGGTGCCCGGGGTGCGCATTCTCATTCTTCGACCTACCCCGCCCGACATCGACCTCGACGCCGCCCCGGACCCGGTGTCGGTGGCCCTGCGCGAGTGTGGCGCAGACGCCGTGGCGACCACCCTGAGCGAGGCCCACCTCGAGGCCCGAGCGCTGCTCGCGCTGCCGACCGCCCCACCCCTGCCGGTTCCGTTCGGGGCTTCGGCGCCTCGGGTGGTGTAGAACCTAAAGCCACATTCTTCACTCCCCGCCAATTCATGGTTGAGTTCAGTTCAACCATGACCGAGCCCGTGATTGGCATCGACCTCGGAACGACCTACAGCGCCGTGGCCACGGTGGAAGACGGCGTGCCCCATCTCATTCCCAACCGAGCCGGAGCGCGGCTGACCCCATCGATGGTGGGGTTCACCCGGAGCGGAGATCGGGTGGTGGGTGAGCAGGCCCGGCTGCTGGCCGAAGAGCTGCCCGAGAACGTGGCCCACGCCACCAAGCGTTACCTTGGTCAACGCTTCAGCCACGACCTCGCCGAAGCCGCGCGCAAGGTGGTTCCGTATTCGCTGGTCTCAGGGCCCTCGGGCGAGGTGCGGATCAAGCTTGCCCAACGGCAACTGCCGCTGACGCAGGTGGCGGCGATGATCCTGGGTGAGCTGCGACTCGACGCTCAGGCCTATTTCCGTCAACCGGTGTCCAAAGCGGTGATCACCGTCCCCGCAAACTTCGACGACGCTCAGCGAAATGCGACCAAGGAAGCGGCGCGGATTGCGGGGCTCAACGTGCTCCGCCTCGTCAACGAGCCGACCAGTGCCGCGGTGGCTTATGGGCTGACCTCGTCCTTTCAGGGCCGTGCCCTGGTGTTCGACCTGGGGGGAGGCACCTTCGACGTCTCGATCCTCGAAGTGGAGAAAGGCGTCTTCGAGGTCAAGGCCACCGGCGGAGACCCCCAGATGGGCGGGGAAGACTTCGACCATCGCATTGTCCAGTGGTTGCTCGCCCAGGTCGCCGAGCCGTTCCGCGAGGCCACGTCCCGGGACAAGCTGTCGCTGCAAAGGCTGAAGGTCGCGGCCGAGCGCGCCAAGCGAGAGCTCACCGAGGCCGAGCAGGCGGTCGTCTCGGTGGAGCACCTGGGCAGCCATCAACCGGACAACAAGCGCTTCACCTCGCTGGAAACGGTGCTCACCCGGTCGTTTTTCAACACCCTCTCGGAGCCGCTCTCGCGCCGCTGCCTCGACGTCTGCGCGAAAGTAATGTCCGACGCTCACCTGCAACCCGGCGCCATCGACGCGGTGCTTCTGGTGGGGGGAATGACCCGGGTCCCGCTGGTGCAGACCTTGGCGCGGGAGTTTTTCGGGAAGGAACCGGTGAAGGGCATCAACCCCGACGAGGTGGTCGCGCTGGGGGCCGCGATTCACGCCGCCGAGCTCCACAGCCGCAGTGGACAGACCCTGCTCATCGACGTCGCGTCGCATTCGCTCGGGGTCGGGGTGCTCGGCGGAGGGATGCGTCGGCTGATCTCGCGGAACACCTCCATTCCGGTGGCGGCGAAGGAAACCTTTCTTCCCAGCCGCGCCGGCCAAAGCGAAGCGCGAATCCCGATCTACCAGGGGGAGAGCGACCAGGCGGCGAAGAACGTGAAGCTGGGCGAGCTGGTGATCCACGAGCTCTCTGTTCCCACGCGAGACCAGTCGCCGATCGAGGTCACCTTCGAGCTCTCGAGCGAAGGCACACTCTCGGTGCGCGCCACCGACGTTGCGTCCGGTGTTGCAGAAGCCCTGCGAATCGAAGCCCGGACCGGGCTCGAGCCAAGAGAAGTCGAGCAGCTGAGGCAGGAGCAAAGTCTGTACGCAGCCCAGGCCGAAGCAGCTCAGCTGTCGCCCAAGTAGGTCCTCAAGCGCAAGAGTCACCTCGAGAGCACTTCCAGCGACCGCGGGGAGGGCCGACCGTTTTCGTGAGTTAGGCTGACCTCCCTCTCGACGCTGGAGCACTCGCCTTGCGAAAATTACTCACCGTGGTGGTCGTTCTCGTTGCAGGTTTGGCCCAGGCGCAGAACCCGTTCGAAGCAGCCGGGAGAGTGCTCGGGGACGCTGCCAAGAACGAAACCGAGAAGCGGGTCAACGCCAAACTCACCACCGAAGCCCGCAAGAATCAGTGCAGCTTCATCACCGACAGCGACCAGCTTGCTCCCGGCTGCAATGCCAAGCTGAAGAAGCTCGCCGATGCCCTGGTGCGGGCGAAGAAGCAGCTCGATCTGTCCGGGGTGCGCAGCTACAAGTTCGAGGTCTCCGGGCACACCGATTCCACTGGCAGCGCCGAGCACAACAAGGAACTCAGCGCCAAGCGCGCCGCAGTGATCGTCAAGGAGCTGATCTCCCGCGGCGTCTCGGAAGGTGAGATCATTCCGCTGGGTCTCGGCAGCGAGAAACCGCTGGTGACTCCTGACAATACCCCGGCAAAGAAGGCGAAGAACCGGCGCTATGAAATTCAGGTTCGGCTCTAGCCGAAGAGCCGGTCCTAGATGCAATGCCGTTCACTTTGGAGCGGCTCGAGGCGTAACCGGACGGGGCTTGGGCCTTTTCCTCGCATAGTTGCTCATCTTTATCTTCACTGCGCGCGGATAGATTCGAGCGCTTCGCCTCGGGGGAAGA
>JAYUUC010000184.1:0-2142 GCA_043755105.1 Myxococcales bacterium | reverse complement strand
GCGCCAGCTCGAGCGCCCGCGAGGGATTGTGCTCGAGCTCGAGCTCGAACCGCGACTCCTCTCGCCGATGGACGACATCGCCGCGCCGCCGCGCTGCCTCGACCCGGTCCCGCAGCATCGTGAGGTGCTCACGGGCGGTGACAGCTTTGGTGCGCTCTTCCGCGATGACCAGCCGCAGCAGCAAGGCGTCGTGGGGGAGCTGACCTTTCAGCAGCGCGCCCACCTCGCCTGCCCGGTCCTGATCGAGAAGCAGGTCGGCATAGGCCCCCAGGGTGTAGGGGTCTGCGGGGGCCGCCAGGAGCGCGTCCCGGAAATGGCGCTCCGCCTGCGCCCGGTTTCCGCTCCGCAGCGACACTTCCCCCAGCACCGAGGAGACCCAGCTTTGGAGCGAAGGGTCGTCGGTCCCCGCGCGGGCGTAGGCGTCGCTCAGTCGCTGGTGGGCACCGAGGGCGTCCCCCTGGAGGCTGTCGATGCTGGCCACACAGACGGCGCCCACCACTTCGCTGGCAAGACCGGTGAGGGCCTCACAGCTGTGACGTGCGTCGGGATACCGACCGAGCACGGTCAACACCACCGACTGGGTGAGCCAGGCCTGCGGATTCCGCGGGTCGAGTTTCAGCGCTTCGGTGAGGTCTACCAGGGCGCCTTCGAAATCATGGGAGCTCTGCCTCAGCGTGGCGCGCATCACCCGGACCGCCACCGGAGGCGCCTCGAGGTTCCACCACGGGGCCAGCGCGGCTTCGGCATGACCGAAAAAGCGCGGGTCTCCGCGCGCCCGGCCTTCTTCGATGTCCAGCCGCGCCAGGGTCAGCGCGAGGTCCAGGTCCTCGGGCCGCGCTTCGAGCTGTTGGCGCAACGCTGCGAGCTCCCGGGTCCGGGGGTCGGTGGCAAAGGAGGGAACGGTCTCGAGGACCTCCGCGTCGCTGCCAGGCAGATACGGCGAGCTTCCGACCGCCTGGCCACTCCTCGCCAGCACCAGTGCGACCGCTACCAATCCGACTCCGGCAGCGATCAGCGAGGTGGAGCGGGTCATCCAAGGCTCGGAGGCGAGAGGGAAAACGGGCGGTGCGGTGGGGGTACGAACCAGCGTCCCGGCTGGATTCACGCCGGCCCGGGGTACGGAACCAGCGTCAGGGAGGAAACGCTCGCTTCCAATGCTACCGACACCGACGAGGTGAACCGCGTGACCCGCACCCCTTTCCCCTGAATTCGCCCCAGCCCCCAAACCACCCCCCAACCGGCCCGGGACAACTTCCGATCGGCCCTGCCGATAACTACGGCTGCACCCTTTCCCGGAGTTGCCATGCCCGTTCAATCCGTGTCGTCCCGACGAGTTACCTCTCCTTCCGTGTCGGCGTCGACTCTCGCCAAGCAGCTGCAACAGAAGTACGGAAACGGAATTTCGATCACCGCTGAAGGCCGCACGCTTCATGTTCGCGCCCCCAGCTTCAGCGCCGGCTTCATCGCCCAGCTCGCGCGCGAGAGCGGCCTCAAGGTGGTGTTCGACGGCATCACCCCGCGGCCCGCCGCTCGCACCGTGGCCGAGATCGCTGCGGAACTGAATGCGAAGTACAGCCGGGACGGCGTCACCGTCACTGCCCTCGGGGATGGGCTCGAGGTGCGCGCCGCCAGCTACAGCGCCGCGGGGATCGCACAAATCGAGCGCGAGTCCGGGCTCAAGGTCACCTTCGGAATTACCCCCCGGTAGCGAGACCCGGAGCTCGCCCCCCTGCCACTGTCTGGCACAGGGGGCCCGAGTCCTGGGCTATGTCTTCGGAATCTTGAATCTCCCAGGACATGATGTTCTTCCTTGAGTGGACCCTGGCCGTGCTGTTGATGGCGGCCCCGCCCAGCTTTGAGCAGATCGTCGCCGGCGTGGGAGAGCGCCCACCGGAACAATCCTGCCAGCTGATGGAGGGGTGGATTGCCGAGCATCCCCAAGCGCCGGAAGCGGGACGCGGCTTGATGTGGATTGCCCAGCTTCACTCCTCGGCGGGGCACCCCGACCGGGCCCAAGCGGCGATGGCACGGGCAGTGGCCGAGTACCCCGGAACCGAGTGGGCGCTGCAGGGAGAGAAAGGATTGGCGGACCTTGCGCTCGCCCGCGGAGACGACGCCGAGGCGCTCACCCGCTACCGGAGC
>JAYUUC010000183.1:0-2144 GCA_043755105.1 Myxococcales bacterium | reverse complement strand
ATCGAGCCGGGGCAAGTCACCGACGAAGAGGTGAGGATGATTCTGATGCCCAACCAGGTCGATGAAGACGAGGCCCGGCCGGTCGCGGTGGCCACCGCGGTGCCGACCGCGAGCCCTTCGTCGGGTCTGCGCGTACCCGCCGGAGCCTGGGTGGCCCTGGGCGTGGCCGTTGCCGCCGGCGCCGGAGCCACCTACTTCGGCCTCGCAGCACAAGGCACCGAGAAGAAGCTCCTCGCCGGTTACGACCCCAATCAGGCGCTCTATGCTGGAACCCGCAAGGACGCGCTCGATGCCCGGCAGCACGCGCTCTATGCCAACGTCGGCTTCGGCGTCGCCGGGGCGGCCGCACTGACCGCGGTGTTGATCACCGCACTCCACTCCGATTCCGAGCCCGCCCCGGTCGCCCTCTCCCCCGTGGCGGGACCTGGCGTCGGAGGCTTCGCGCTCGAGGGCCGCTTCTGATGAAGACCTTTCCCCGTGTTGCCGTCTTGCTCGCCGCCCTGGCCGCCGCTGCGCTCTCCTGCACCTCGAGCGTCGACCCCAACAAGGGTCAGTTCAGCTGCGAGGCCGACGCCGACTGCGGGACCGGCTACAGCTGCCGACCCCAGGCCGCAGGAGGCAAGGGCCGCTGCTTCCTTGCCGGAGAATGTGCCGACGTCGAGCTCTGCAACGGGAAAGACGACAACTGCGACGGGCGGATCGACGAGTCTTTCCCGACTCAGAACCAGGCCTGCCAGACCTCGGGCCTGGGAGCCTGCGCGGCCGGGGTCGCGGCATGCACAGGGGGCCAGCTCGGCTGCCAGGCAGTGACTTCCGCCTCGGCGGAAGTCTGCGACGGCGTCGACAACGATTGCGACGGCGTGGTGGACCAGACCTTCGACCTGAGCCGCGATGACCAGAACTGCGGCAGCTGCGGGCTCGTCTGTGGAACGGGAACGAAATGCCGGAGCGCCGTCTGCGCCGAGACCCTCTGCAGCGACGGGCTCGACAACGATGGGGACGGCAAGATCGACTGCCTCGACTCCGATTGCGCCGGACAGAGCTGTGACCCGGCCGATGCTTCGGTGAACTGCGCGAGTCCGGCGGGAGTGGGCACGGGGGACGCGGGCCAGTCCGATGCCGGCGCGGACGACGCCGGTCTTCCGGACGCGGGAGCCGTCGACGCCGGAACCTCAGCGGACTTCTGCTTCCCCCGCGAGCTCGACTGCGCCAATGGTCTCGACGACGACGGAGATGGAAGGGTCGACTGCGCAGATTCCGATTGCGAAGCGAAGACCTGCATCACCGGAGCGGCCTGCACCCAGCTCCTTTGTCCTGGCGCGGGCTGAGCGGGCTCGAGAGCACCGCGGTCACGGGCGGGTAGAGCTCCCCGCCGAGCACCATCGACGGTGTTGAAGTTCAGAGCCCATCCCTTCAAAGAGGGCTCAACGCCCGCCACGCTTCAAGGGGAGGAGTTTGTTCGCAGCTTGGCGGTGAGAGCCTCGATGAGCAATGCCACCGCGGGCTTGGGCCGAACGCCGCGGCGGAAGAGGGCGCGCAATTCGAAGGGCCGCGCCTCGGGAAGTCCCCGCAGTGCACGCATCCGGCCGTCACGTAGGTAAGGGCGCAAAGCGATCTCGGGGAAATACCCCAGGAAGAGCCCGCCGAGCACGAGCTCGAGGCCCATCTGGAGCAGCTCGATGGTCGCTCCAAGGCGCCGGGCCTGAAGGTGCTCGGGGAACTGGTCGAGCGGCGGAAGGTGCTCGGCGTCGAGGAACCGCGGCACCACGAACCGCGCCTCGGAGATCTGTCTGGGGGTAACACGAACGCTTCGACCCAGCGGGTGCCCGCGCCCGCAGACCAGGACTCCAGGGGACCGCCCGAGCACGCGGTATTCGATCTCCTCTCGCATCCCGCCGCCGACCGTGAGGCCGACGTCAAGGCGGCCCTGCACCAGCAGCTCCTCCATGCGCTCGGGGAACATCTCGTACGACAAGGGAACGAGCGCGGGATGCTTTCTCACCAATCCGGTCAACACCTCCGGTAATAGCCGCGTCGAGAACACCTCCATCGCGGCGATGCGGAGCTCGCCCTGAACAGGAAGCGCTCGACCGTCGAGCTCGCTGCGAAGGTCATCAACTTCTCGCAATATCCTCTCGGCGTGA
>JAYUUC010000182.1:0-6447 GCA_043755105.1 Myxococcales bacterium | reverse complement strand
CGTGTCTCAGTTCCAGTGTGGCTGATCGTCCTCTCAGACCAGCTACCCGTCGTAGCCTTGGTGGGCCATTACCCCGCCAACTAGCTGATGGGCCGCGGGCTCATCTAAAAGTGGTAGCTTGTGTACAGAGGCCACCTTTTCCTACGGAATCCGAAGAGTCTGTAGGCTTATCCGGTATTAGCCAGCCTTTCGGCAGGTTGTCCCGATCTTTCAGGCAGATTACCCACGTGTTACGCACCCGTGCGCCGCTCTACTAGGATTGCTCCATTCGCGCTCGACTTGCATGTGTTAGGCACGCCGCCAGCGTTCGTTCTGAGCCAGGATCAAACTCTCCAATTGTATTCTAGAGTATTTGAACTTGGCACTCGTCGAAGGTTGCTGACATCTCCTCCGACAACGTGTTGTTGTTCAGAGACACCTGCTCCGCGCTCACGCGCAGTGCTGGGTGCCTTTTAGAAATTGACTGCGGGTCTCGCAGTTTTTTCTTGGGCTTGCTATTTGGCTTTCAAAGAGCGAACGACCGGCGAACTGTTCCTCACCGTCTTGTTGATTCCCGGCCAACTTCGGTCCGGGGGAGAAGCTTTTATTCGAAGTCTTGGGTTCCTGTCAAGCTACTGACTTTCCCCGGCCCGCCCAACTTCTTCCCGGAACCTCTGCTTCGTTCCGCGGGAGGCGCCCTTTAATTCGGCGCCGATTTGCTGTCAACCCTTTGATTCTGGGCTTCTATTTCAGCTTTTGCTCGGCTCCCCTTGGTTGCAATCGGGGTTTCCGAGGACTCCTGAATCCCGACTCTTCCCGGGAGGCGGCTTCTACTTCGAAGCCTGGAGGCCTGTCAAGTCCTCGTAATCAGGTGCTTATTAGGGTGATACGTGTGTCGCTTGATCCCAATGAATCAAGGTCTTGCCTTTGCTGTCTGCTTGTTCCCGTTCGGCGTTTCGCGGGAGGCGGCTTCTATTCCAGCAGCTCCCAACCTGTCAACCACTTCTATTTTTGCTGCCGTTTCCTGGTTCCGCGCTCTGGCTCCCGGAGGAGTCAGCTCCCACCCACGCCCTTGCTCGCCCGCCCGGCCTTACTTTCCCCGAGGTGTGCTTCGGGGACGCGCGATCTAGATGTCCTGCGCGAAACTGTCAAAGGGATAAATCGGGAGTGAGATTTTTTCCAGTGGCCCGCGCCAGTGTCCTCCGGGCGGACAGGAGTGCTAGCCAACCGGCAGATGCTCGATCTTCAGGTTGCTGAGGTCGACTCGTCCGCGTCGGCAGCTCTCGGCGATCACCACCGACTTGAGGTCGATGAAGGCGTGCTCAAAGTCGTCATTGACGATCAGGTAGTCATAGGACGCCGAGCCGCGTTCCATTTCCGAGCGAGCCCCGAGCATGCGGCGACGAATGGTCTCATCGGCGTCGGTTTTCCTGTCTCGGAGGCGTCGCTCGAGCTCATCCATCGACGGCGGGAGGATGAAGACCAGGATCGCCTCGGGGTACTTCCGCTTGATCGCCGTTCCGCCCTGGACGTCGATGTCGAAGACGGCGATTCCCTTGTTGGCGATGGCGTGGTCGACCACCGATTGGGGGCTGCCATAGAAGTGGTCGTGGACCTGGGCCCACTCCACGAACTCTCCTCGTTCGATCTTGTCCTGAAAGGTCTTCGAGTCCACGAACGAGTAGTCGACGCCATCGCGCTCCTGTCCCCGCGGGCTGCGGGTGGTCACGCTGACCGAGAACACTGCCGATGGGAGCTCTTTGAGGAGACGTCGGGCGAGAGTGGTCTTTCCCGCTCCGGATGGAGCCGAGAGCACGAGCAGGAGGGCGCCTTGGGTGTCACTCATTCTACGTTCTGCACTTGCTCGCGGATGCGTTCGAGCTCGGCTTTCATGGAAACGATTCTAGCGGAGATGCCCGGGTGTTGGCTCTTCGAACCGGTGGTGTTCACCTCGCGGTTGAGCTCCTGGACGAGAAAGTCCATCTTCCGACCCGACGGTTCGTTCTGAGTGAGCAGCGACCGGAATTGGGTCAGATGGGAGGCGAGTCGGGTGGCCTCTTCGGCCACGTCGGTGCGTTCGGCGAAGAAGGCAACCTCCTGCGCCAACCTCTGAGGGTCGACGGGCAGACCCGATGCGAGCTCGGCGATCCGTTCAGACAGTCGCTGCTGATGTTCCTCGACGGCACGGGGAGCGAGCTGGCCCACCTCGAGGCTCTGGGTTTCCACCAGTTGAAGCCGGGCGGAGAGGTCGGCGGCGATCGCCTGGCCCTCGACTTCGCGCATCTGCAGCAGCGAGGTCAATGCCTGTTCGAAGGCCTGTTGCAGGGCGAGGTCGGCACGTTCGAGGTTGACGGTTCGCTCCTCGAGGCGAATGACTCCCGGTTGGGTCGCGATGTCTCGAATGGAGAACCGTTCGGAGGACCCGATCGCCGCGGCGATCTCTGCGAAGGCGCGGTGGTATTCGCGGGCCAGCTCAAGATTCACGGTGGGCACGTTTCCGGTGGAGCTCGCGGGCGAGGTTCTCTTCACCAGGATTTCAACTGATCCCCGAGAGAGGCGGTCCTTGACCCGCTTGACCAGCCCTGCCTCGAGCGGCGATAGCTCCCGCGGCAGGCGTGCCTTGACCTCGAGGAACTTGTGGTTGAGCGAACGAAGCTCGACGGAAATTTCTTCTTCTTCAACGCTGGCGCGCCCTACACCGAAGCCGGTCATACTCCGCATGCCGCGGTTAGCTAGGGGCTTTCCCCGTGAAGGTCAAGATGTCGGTCCTCAAGCGGCTGGAAGTCTTCGCTAAATTGCTGCTGGCCTGGGTGGCCGGGGCGCTTCTTCACCGACCGGGGAGACGAAAGCGCTCGGAGGCGCAGCTGCGACGCCCTCGCCGAATCCTCCTGGTCCGAATCGACAATCGGGTGGGCGAAGCCTTGCTGACCACTCCCCTGCTCTCAGCATTGACGGCGAAGTTCGGACGAGAGGCCGTGGAAGTGCTGGTGCACGGGAACGTGGCTCGGGTGCTTGCGGGACACCCCGACGTTTCGCGGGTGCTGGCCTTCGACCGGCGACGGTTGTGGATGGGACCCTTCGCCCCGGGTATTCGGGCTTTGCGGCGCGAGGGCTTCGATGTGGTGGTCAATTGCGCCAACTGGGAAGTGCCCTCGGTGACCTCGGCGCTGGTCAGCCGATGGGTCGGGTCGAGGGCGACGGTGGTGGGCCCGGCGATATGGCCGATCGCAGCCTTGATGGACGTGCCGGTGATCGCGCGAACGGACACTGTTCAAGAGCTGGCGCAGCGGTTCGCCTTGCTGGCCCCGCTGGGAATCAGCGGAACGGCGCCGCGATTGTCGTTCCGGGTGCCCCGCTCAAGGCCTGCGCTGGCCGAATTCTTGGGTGAGCTGAGAAGCGCACCCCATGCGGTGGTCAATCCTGGAGGAAGGCTCGATTGGCGACGAATTCCGCCCGAGGCTTTTGCCGCAGCGGCGCGTGCCCTGAGCCGAGCAGGACGGCGTGCGGTGATCACCTGGGGCCCGGGCGAAGAGGCGCTCGCCGCTGAAGTGTTGGCATTGGTTCCGAAGGCCGTGCTCGCTCCACCCACGACGCTCGATGATCTCGCGGCGGTGATGGAAGCAGCCGGGTGCACGGTGTGCAACAACACCGGGCCAATGCACCTGTCGGTGGCGCTGGGGGTACCGACCCTGGGGCTGTTCTTGAAGATGCAGATCGAGCGCTGGGGTCACCCCCAGGCTCCTCACCGGATGACGGACCTCACGGCCGAGAACGGTTTGGAGGCGCTCTGCGCCCGGGTCGAGGCCGAGGTGACGGATTTTGTCTCGAGACTGGGCCGGGCACCCACCGTCAGGCGAGCTTCCGGGCTTCCTCCACCAACATGACCGGAATGTCGTCCTTGATCTCGTAGACGAGCTTGCAGACCAGACAATGAATCTCCTTCTTGTCTTCGTGAAACTCGAGCCGCCCTTTGCATTGGGGGCAAGCAAGCAGGGATTTCAGCTCTGCGCTCAGGGCCACGGAAGCCTCGGGGTAGGAACATCGTTCATGCGTCGATAGCCTAGCGGAGCCGTTCCGCCAGTGCCGAGGTGCTGTGGTTCTTGGGGTCTCCGGCGACCGCCACCCTGCCGCCGTAGGCCTGTACCTCGTCGCGCTCGGGGATGGTTTCCGGGGTGTAGTCGGTGCCCTTGACGTGGACATCTGGCCGCAGTGCCCGAATCACTTCCCGCACGTCGGGCTGATCAAAGAGCAACACCCGGTCGGTGCAACCCAGGGCGCCCACCAGTTCGGCACGCTCCGCTTCGGGGATGATCGGTCGCCCGGGGCCCTTGTAGGCTCGGGTCGAGCGGTCGGTGTTGACGGCGACGACGAGGACGTCCGCGAGCTGGCGGGCGCCTTCGAGGTAGCGAACGTGTCCGACGTGAAGCAGGTCGAAGACTCCGTTGGCCAGCGCCACCGTCTTGCCCTCGGCGCGCGCGGCCTTGGCGAGGGTCACGGCCTGCTCGAGGGTGCACACCTTGGTTGCGCCAGTCGTCACCAGACTTGTTCCTCTTGGGTCTCGGGGTAGGTCAGGGTTGCGCGGGTCTGCCGGACAGCTCGCGCTGAAGCTCGGCGAGCGAGATGGTCGCTGTCCCCTGCTTCTGGACGACGAGTCCTCCGGCGACGTTGGCGGTGCGGGCTGCGGCCGAGAGCGAGCTTCCCGCGGCGAGCGCGAGACTGAACGCAGCGATCACCGTGTCTCCGGCACCGGTCACATCCACCGCTTCGTCGGGACCGTGGACGGGCAACAGCTCGAGGGACCCGCGGGAATCGAAGACCGCCATGCCGTTTCGCCCCCGGGTCACGATCAGGGCCTCGCAGGCCAGCAGCTTGATCGCCCTTTTCCCAGCGAGCGCGAGCTCACGCTCGTTTCGAACCGGAAGCCCGGTGAGGGCCTCGAGCTCGGGTTCGTTGGGCTTGCACAGAGTGACCCCGCGAAACTCTTTCAGCCGATACCGCGAGTCCACACACACCGGAATGCCGGAGCGTGCCACCGCCACGGCGGCCTTGCGCACTTCGCGATCGACCGCCCCCGCGCCGTAGTCCGAGATCAGCACCGCATCGACGTCCCTGGACAGGCGGGTGAGTGCGCGCGCGAGTTCGAGGCGTACCTTGGAAGGAAGAGGCTCACGGGCTCCCCGGTCCAGTCGGAGCATCTGTTGACGAGAGGTGTTCACTCCGCCTGCGAGGATGCGGGTCTTGGTTTCGGTTTCCAGCGGGGGTCCGCTGATTGCCTCGAGGGTGATTCCGGCCGCGGCAAAGCCCGCTCTCAGGGCGGCCCCCATGGGGTCGTCTCCCAGCGCTCCGATGACGGTGACCTGGCCGCCGAGGTCGCGGACGTTGGCCGCGGCGTTGGCAGCGCCCCCCAACTTCACTTCGGAGTCCTGGTAGCGAACGATGAGGACCGGCGCTTCGCGGCTGACTCGCTCGGTCTGGCCGTAGATGTAGTGGTCCGCCACCAGGTCTCCGACCACCAGCACCTTGCGCCTGGAGAAAGTGCGGGTGAGGGGGAGCAGCGAACGAAGGGGGTCAGAGGGGGGCATGGCCTGAGGGGCTTCCTTTGCCCTTTTCTCTTGTCCCATGGATGCCTCGGAGGTCACAACTTCGGCGAGGTCAGCTTTTCAACCAGGCCTTCGAGCCCGGAGAGGACCTCCACCTCGAGCACCACCTTGTAGGCAGAGAAGTCCGCGGGAAGTCGCATCTGGTCCTTCTCGGTGGTGACCACGACCGCTCCGGCCGAGGCGGCTTCCCGCTGGACACGAGACAGCTCGGCGTCGGTGAAGGGATGGTGATCGGGAAACAGCTGTGTTCGCACGACGTTCATTCCCAGCTTTTCGAGGGTGACCAGAAAGGATGTCGGACGTGCCAGTGCGGCCAGCGCGAGGACGTTTCTTCCGGCCAGCGTCTGGAGCGGAACACTTCCCTCAGGTCCCGACAGCGTCACCGGGGAGTAACGCGTTCTCACCACGGGTGCGGAGAACGAAGGCAAGGGTGCCGGGTGAGAGGTTGCCGTGCGCAACCAGATCAGGTCTGCCCGCTCGAGGGAAGACAACGGTTCCCTGAGCGGACCTCGCGGCAACAGGCAGCCATTCCCAAATCCAACCGACTCGTCGACCACGATCAGCTCAAGGTCGCGCGCGAGCCGGCGGTGCTGGAAGCCGTCATCGAGGAGAATCAGCTGTGCTCCAGCTTCGACAGCCTTTGCTGCCAGCTTGGACCGGTCAGGGCCTACGAGGATCATCGCCTCGGGACATCTGCGTGCGATCAACAGCGGCTCGTCGCCCACCTCCGCCACCGGAGGCAATGCACCGTTGCCGCGAAAGAAGTGCTCGGCAGAAGAGCTCCTCCCGTGGCCTCTCGAGAGCACGGCTACTCTCTGGCCGAGGCGCTGACCCAGCTGCGCGAGGTAGATCACTGCCGGGGTCTTGC
>JAYUUC010000181.1:0-2148 GCA_043755105.1 Myxococcales bacterium | reverse complement strand
GCCCCCGACGTCGACGTCGGCCGCGGAGGTCCCGTCGCGCAGGCTGTTCGTCGCCTCTCTGGTCGCAGCGCGCTCGCGCAGGCCGTTCCGACGACAGGCTGCCGGACGCGCGCCGCGCGGCGAGCGCTCCAGAGCACCGAACCGTGTGCACGAAAACGTTCTACTCCATTTTCATCATACGTAGGTTGATGTGCGAAAGGACCCACCCATGAATCTGTCCGCTCGGGGCTGTCTGGCGATCTCCGCTTTCTTTCTCGGTCTAGCAGGATGCAGCTCGAACGACGGCCCAACTTGCGGTGCAGGCACGGCCGAGAGCAACGGCGAGTGCCTCCCGGTGGCCGCTGGGCGAGCGGGAGCTGCCGGCCAAGCCGGAAGCGGCCAAGCCGGAAGCGGCCAAGCCGGCAGCGGCCAAGCCGGCAGCGGCCAGGCGGGGGCAGGCCAAGCTGGAACCGGCCAAGCCGAAGGGGGACAGGCGGGGAACGGTGGAGCCGGCCAATCCGGTAACGGCCAGTCGGGCGGGGGCCAGGCCGGCAGCAGCGGACTGACCTGCGGGCCCGGCACCACTCAGCAGGGGAACGTGTGCGTGCCGGCCACGGGCACGGGCGGCGCGGGTGGTGTGGGTGGTGGGGCAGGGCTGGTCTGCGGCCAAGGCACGATCGACCAAGGAGGCGTTTGTGTGGTCGCTCCGCCGGCGACGATCACCTCGGCCCGCCTCACCTTGCTCGATGTTCGCTACAACCTCAGCAAGCCAGCGTACATCGCAAACCCCATTCCCGTCCGGTTCGGAATCATTTCGCAAAGCGCGGATCCGAGCAAACCTGCGACGACGTCGGTCACCGTTCTTTTTTCCATGGTCGAGGAGCAGATCCAAGATCCGGCCATGCCGAAGACTTGCCTCCTGGCTGGCACCCCGCTGTCCCTCGTGGGCGACGGCAAAGAGCAGTACTTCGACCTCGACTTGCTGCCTTCGAGCGAGTGCGCCGCGCTGAGCATCGGAAAGGTCAACATCCAGGTCGATTTCGACCAGGGCGCGAAGAACGCGGCGATTGACTACCCCGCGGTGACCTTTGGTGAGACCGACGCGGCCAAGCCGGCCAACCAGCTGTGTCGGAAAGCGAGCGATCGCCAAGCCGCCAAGCCGGGGCTGGGCTGTGTCTACTCTTTGGATCTCGAAAACACACCGAAGGCAGCCGACGGAAAGGACGGGCTGGACCTGCAGCTCGACAGCCTCAAGCCGGATTCGAGCATCGCGACGCTCTGGCCCCTCACCCAAGATCCCAACGTGCCCGTCGGCAAAAAGGAGACGGAGCCGCCCGCGCTGACCGTCGACGCCAAGCTGCTCGTCTTCGGGACGGATCCCTACAAGCACAAGGTCGACCTGAGCAAGCTGCCTCCCGAGGTGGCGAAAGACCCGGCGACCATCGAGAAGCTGAAGTTCGGCATGGACGACGCCGAGCTCGACGCCCTCGACGACCTGCCGGGCGCTGTCGAGATCCGCTACGAGCTGGCCCCGGCCGATGGACCGGATACCAAGAGCTGGACACCGCTGTTGGTCGACGATCCGAAGAATCCCGATCCCGATGGCCACGTCGAGAGCCTCGAAATCAAAGAGCTCAACGGCGGAGCGGCGAAGATCCTCACCCACGACCTCTTCATCGACGCGGCCCTGCGGACCAAGCTGTCCGCGGGGGGAGACTGGGCAAAGTACGACGAGTTCAACGTGCGCGGCTGCCTCACATCCTCCTTCCCCGAGGCAGGCAACGATGGCGACGCGGAAGACGATGGGGCCGAGGGTGATCCTGGCAACAAGGCGGACAACTGCAAGAGCTTCAAAGTGAAGCTGGTGAAGGCCTCTCCCCCGGTCGCCAACGCCAGCTCGTACAGCTTCGACGCCGGCTGGACCAAGTCGGTCGGCAGTGCCGACCTGCTTCAGCTCAACGGGGTGCTCCGCACCGCGAACACCCTCGATCTGAACGGCGCGCGGACCGACAACGAAGGCTACCTGGACGTGTCGGGCAGGCTTGGCACCATCCGGCTTTTCCGGGCCTACGGCAAAGCTGCCGCCCTCACCGCCCAGGCTCAGAGCAACGTCGACCTTGGAGTCGAGGTTTTTGGCATCAACCTCTTCGGTTATCAAAACACTGCTTC
>JAYUUC010000180.1:0-2148 GCA_043755105.1 Myxococcales bacterium | reverse complement strand
CCGTCGCAATTCCTCGGCCTGGCGCTTGGCGTCGATCGCCTTCTGCTTCTTCTCTTCCGCATCGAGCTTCTTCTTCTCGATCGCGAGCTGCTTCTCTTCGATCTTGCGCTTCTTCTCGTCCTCGACCAGCCGCTTCTTCTCGTCCTCGGCCTTCTGCACCTTGGTCTTCGCGTCGACGATCGCCTGCTGCTTTTTCGCAGCGACCTCGGCAGCCGCGGAAGCCTCTGCATCGGCCTTGGCCTTCACGGCGGCCTGCGCCTTGGCATCTGCGTCGGCCTTCACCTTGGCCTCGGATTCGGCCTTGAGGCGAAGCTGCTCCGCCTTGATCGCGTCTTCGCGGTCCTGGGCGGTGAGCGCGCGGCGAGGCCCCTTCTTCGCTGCGTTGGCGCCGTCCTTGGAATCGCTCGCGGCCGACTTGGGCGTGACCATGTCGGGCACGTCTTCTTCCTGGGCGGAGGCGAAGCTGGCGAAACCAAGCTGGAGGGACAACGCGACGAGGCCGATCTTCTTCATGCCCCGGCGTTTAGTTCAGGCAGGCGTCCGCAATCAACCGCGCTGTCGCACCCCAGGGGCCTCTGCCAGGCAAGGTCACGCTGATGACGCAGCGGCCAACGTCACCTGGTCCCTGCGCCGCAGCCGATTCTCGACCCAGAAGAGCAGCACCGGGACGAGCACGCTCAGACCCATCGAGACCAGCGCCACCCGTGGCATGCCTTCCAGCAACAGCACCGGCTGGCCCGTCGACGTCAGCAACGGCTGACCTTCCGGCCCGCGCTGGACCACCTCATGAAGCAGCTGGGCGGAGAGAAACGCTCCCGCGGCGGAGGCGCCGTGCTGGATCGACGATTGAAGCGACTGAAACCGCGCGCGTTCCTCGGGGCCCGGAACCTTGGTGGTGAGGGTGTTGTAGGCCACGTTGCGAAAGGCCATCGCGGTCATGAACGCGATGAACGCCGCCATCACCGGGAAGCCGGGAAGGTGGGCGTAGAAGAAGACGTAGATCACTGTCACCAGTAGGGCCGAGCCGGCGGCTCCCACCCGGAACGAGCCGTAGCGGTCGACGAGATAGCCAATCACTCGCATCGAAAGGAAGCTCGCCACCCCGCCCGCCATGTAGAGCTGGCCGAGCTGGTGACGCGGGTAGCCGAGGTTGCCCTGGACGTAGGAGGCGATGTTGGGGATGAGGATGAAGCCCGCCATCATCACCACCGCGGTCATCAGATACGAGACCCGGACCAGGGGGCGAGAGAGTAGCTCGCGGGTAGAGGTTCGTGGCCCTGCAGTGCGCTTGAGGTGGAGCGTGAGCGACGGCAACAGCACCAGCGACCCGACCGCGAGGACGAGCCCGAGCCCTCCCACCGCGAAGAAGGGCATTCTCCAGCCGAACTGCTCGGCGAGCCACAGGCCGGCGGGGACTCCGAGCACGCTGGCGATCGAGAAGGCGGTCATCACCGTCCCCACCGCTTTTCCTCTGCGCGCGGCCGGGACCACGTCGGAGATGATCGCGAAGGAGACCGCCGTGGCGGGCCCTCCGAAGAAACCAGCGACCACCCGCGCCAGCAGCAGCGTCCCGAAGCCCTGGGCGAAGCCCCCGGCGACGGTGCCACAGACCAGACCGGCCATCGCCACCCCGAGCACCTTGCGTCGGTCAAATCGGTCGAGGACCACCGAGCCGAGCAGCCCGGCGATAGCGGCGGCGGCGGTGTAGCTGCCTCCGATGAAGCCGAGCTTGGATTCGGCGATGCCCAGCGCCCGGGCAAAGTCGGGTCCCATCGGCATCACCATCACGAAGTCGAGGATGTTGACGAACTGGACCGCGGCGATCAGAAAGATGATTGCCCGCTCGGAACGACCCAGGACCGGGACGTCTACCAAGACGACTTCGCTGGGAGGAGGCACTTTCAAAATGTAGAGGGTTCTCTATCGAGCGCAAGGAACTGCCGCTCCCTTTCTTCCTCCCCGCTGTCCCACTCTCTTCAGTGGAGGCCACGATGACCACCCTGCTGCTCACGGACCCGCTGTTTCTGGAACACGATGCCGGCCCGATGCACCCCGAGTCGCCCCAGCGGCTGGCGAGCATTCTCTCTGTGCTCGACCGCGCTCCGGTGCCTGGCACCCGGTGGGAACGGCCCCGGCCCGCCACCGACG
>JAYUUC010000179.1:0-6453 GCA_043755105.1 Myxococcales bacterium | reverse complement strand
GGCCGCCTCGTCAACCTCGGCTGCGCCACCGGTCACCCGTCGTTCGTGATGTCCAACTCCTTCACCCACCAGGTGATGGCCCAGCTGGCGCTCTGGGGAACGGTGAGCACCGGCCAGAAGTTCGAGACCGGCAAGGTCTACGTGCTCCCGAAGATGCTCGACGAGAAGGTTGCCCGGCTCCACCTCGACAAGGTCGGCGTGAAGCTGAGCAAGCTCACCCCGAAGCAGTCGGAATACATGGGCCTGAAGGTCGACGGGCCGTTCAAGCCCGAGCACTACCGCTACTAAGCGTCCTTCCTTCACCCAGGGTGGGCCGGCTCCTCGCCGGTCCACCCTTTTTTTGCCCAGTTCAAGACGTTAACCGGGCTTACAGGCGGGCCCCGGAATCTCGAGGAGAGCCCTGCCGACAATCAGGCTGTCTCTCTCTTCCGGGATTGCCATGACCTCCACTGCGACGACCCTGCTGGACACTTTCCTCCGTGGTTCCACCCACCTGGAAGCGTGGACTACCGACCGCAGCCAGGTGCTCAAGGTCGAGAACGGCAAGCTGCACATCTCGGGCACCGCTCAGAACGCGGAACAGTCCTGGTTGATGCTCCGCCTCGATGGGCAGCTGATGGGCTTCAGCGTCGGCCCCGGTATGACCCCTGTCGATGTGGCCCGGAAGATTCAGCGCCATCTCACCACCGGCTACGAGGTGAACCTCGCCTCCGACCCCGATGTTATCGACGCAGCGGTGGTGGTGGAAATCGTTCGCTGGAAGGTGTTCAAGACGCCGCGGGTGGTCTGTCTGTCCAATGACCCTGACCAGGTGGTGACCTCGCTGGGCCGGAACCAGTTCGAGATTCTCGGCACCGCTACCGACGGAGGGGAGGTTCCCTCTTTCATCGAAATACAGGTCAACGAGCGGCCCTTCGAAATTCGCCTCAAGGGCGGTGAGACAGCAGCCGTCTGTGCCGACCGACTGCTCGCGACGCTCCCGGCCCGGTACCGGGGGAGCGTGGTCGCCGAAGGTCCCCGGGTGATCGTCACCCTGCTCGAGGCGCGTCACCTCGCCTGAAGCTGTCTATGGCCCCGGTCGATCTGCGTTGAATCGGCAGTGAGCGTCCCGGCCCAAACGCTCTCACGCCGAAAGCCGTTCGCGCAGCCGGAACCGCTCAATGCGCTGCGACCGGGCCGACCTCTCGCGCAAGCGGCCCTGCCGGGTCGGGCAGGCTGAGCCGATGCACCCAGCGCGCATGGGAAGCGAGGGCTGCTCGCATGCTCGGGTGCACCTGGTAGGGAACCGAGTGTTTCCGGCAGATCTCTTCCACCAGCGGGGCCAGCGCCCTCAAGTGCTGGTGGCAGACGCGGGGAAAGAGGTGATGCTCGATCTGGAAGTTCAGCCCCCCCAGGTACGAGGTGAGAAAGCGGCTGTGGGGAGCGAAGTTCGCGGAGGCCGCGACCTGGTGAACGGCCCACTCCCGGTTGAAGCCCTTGCCGGCGGGGTCTACTCCCGCGAAGGCCGCCCCTTCGACGCAGTGGGCAAGCTGAAAGGTGATCGCCAGCGCCAGGCTCACCGTCACCGACGCCACCAGGTGCAGGGCCAACACCGCCCCGAACGGGTGAAGCCAGAACGGCAGCACCACCGCCCAGCTGTAGAAGAACAGCTTTCCCAGCAGCAGCGCCGCCAGCTCGCCGCGCTTCGGACGCGGGAAGGGCTGACTTCCGATGCTCCCCGAAATCACGTCCTTGAAGTCGTCGACGAAGTGCCACTTCAACGCCAGCAGCGCATAGAGCAGCCAGATGTAGAGGTGCTGAAACCGGTACACCGGGCGGTGCGGTTGCAGCGGCGAGAGTCGGCAGAACGGCTCGATGTCGATGTCCTCGTCGAGTCCGCTGATGTTGGGGTTGCTGTGGTGAAAGACGTTGTGCTTCCAGCTCCACACGTAGGAGCTGCCGCCCACTGAATCCAGCGAGTAGGCCATCAGCCGGTTCAGCCCCTTGCGCCGCGAATAGCCGCCGTGGCCCCCGTCGTGCTGCACGTTGAAGCCGATGCCCGCCATCGCCAGGCCGATCGACACCGCCAGCGGGACTGCAGTCCAGACGCTGCTCGCCCAGAACATCAGCAGCAGGTAGGAGCCAATCAACCAGCTGTAGATGAACAGCGTCTTCCCCAGCATCGGCAGCCGGCCGTGGGAATCAATGCCCGCGTCGACAAAGTGCTGGTCGACCCTTCGGTGAAGCTCCTCATGAAAAGGGCCGTGCTTGAGGTAGCGGGGTTGTTGCACCGGGGCCATCGCGCGTTCCTTTCCGGAACGCGACAGGGCGGAGGACACTCCCTCCGACCGGCGAATTCGTGATTCAAAGGCTAGACGGGCTGGGTCGATCTGTTGTCACCGGTTCGTCAGCGGCGGTGAAGAAGTGTCCCCGGTGAGGGTCCCACTTCAGTCGAAGAACAGCGTCGCGGTCACCCGTGCCGTGAGCGGATAGGCGGGGGTGAAATCGACGTCTTCGCAGCCTCCGAAAGATCCCTCGACCCCCGAGGGACCGGTCACCGGCCGACCGTGGCTTCCACAGCGAAAGCCCGCCGGAATCGGGCTGTCGATTGCTGGCTCGTTTGGGAGCCGGCTGACGGTGGCGAACTGGGCGGACCGGTAGTTGCCGTTGAACAGATTCTCGATGTCGAGCGCGACGTCGAACCGCGGGTGCCGGTAGCCGAGATGCAAATCGAACTGGGTGAACCCCGGCGCGATCAGCTCGCCGTCATCGGTCGCCGGTCGATCTCCGATGCCGTAAAAGCGAATGCCGCCCCGAACGGCACCCGGCCCCCAGGGATGACGTGCCGAGAGCCCCCCCGACCAGGTCTGCTTCGGGGCCAGGGCCAGGCCTCCGCCGTTGGCTCCGTCGGTGCTGAAGCGTGACCGGGTAAACGTCACGTCCAGGTCTGCCGCCAGCCACGAGGTGAACTCGAACCGCGTCTCCAGCTCCACCCCGTTGCGGTAAGTGGGGTCGCCCACCGAGGTGGTCCCTTCGTCCCCGTTCCACACCGTCTCGTTGTCGAGGTGGAGTTGCCAGAGGGCCACGGCCAGGTCCCATCGCTTCTTCAAGCGGGTCCGGGTTCCCACCTCGCTCCCCACTGCACGGGTGAGTGGGGTGACGACGGGCTCGCTGAAGACCCCGCGCACATCGTTGGAATGAAAGCCGTGGCCGTAGTTGAGATAGAAATCGAGGGTCAGGTCTTCTCGCTCCAGCGGCGAGAGCACCAGACTTCCCTTCGGCGAGAGCTGAAAGGCACCGCCGATGCCCGCGTGGGGCGCGCCGTCCACCGGAGTGGCCAGCCGGTTATCGACCGCGAAGGAGAGGATGTCGGCGCGGCCGCCCAGGTCCAGCCTCAGCCAGCGTACCGGGGTGAGCTCTTCGTTGAAGAACAGGCCTCCGAGCAGCTCGTGAACGTCGTTGCTGCGAGAGTTGTTCTGCTGCTGGCGGTGCACGCTGCTCCAGATTTCGTTGTGGAGGTCATCGCTGCGGAGGTCTCCGCCCACCGTGGTCTCGAGCCCGACCGAGCCCAGTTCGCTCTTGTTTCGATAGCTCAACCGCGCGCCCACGAAACCTCGCCGGTCGACCTGTTCAATCTCGTCCCCGGCGACCGGATCCTGAAGGAAGAGGGTGAAGTTGGAATAGAGGTTGAACCGGTAGCTGGCGGCGTAGGCCATCGCCTTGAGCTCGCTGTGGTCGTCGGGCTTCACCGAATAGGCGACCGCGAGCTGGTGGCGGGAGGTGCCTCCCCCCTCGTCAGGGTCGATCGACCCGAAGCGCGAGAGCTGCCCGGACTCGACCGCGCGGGCAGGAATCTGGCCCGACCCATGCCAGTCTCCGCCGTAGCTCATCTGGATCAACGACAGGGTCGAGCTCGCAGTGGGGTGGCCGGTGAGCCGGTTGAAGAGCTTGAACCGGTTCCAGCCTTCGGGGTGATCGAACGGTCCTTCGACGCGGCTGACCTCGGCGGCGAAGGTGGCGTCCATCGATTCCAGTCGGGGACTGGCGATCGCCAGCGCCCTCAGCGCAGGGCCCCCGTGCCCGGGAGAGCCCCCCACCCCGAGCCCGAACGAGCTCTGCGCGAACGATTGCCGGGACACCAGGTTCACCGCCCCCGAGGTCGCGAAGTCCCCTTGTGCCGCGAAGTAAGGACCCTTGGTCACCTCTACCCGTTCGACCACTTCAGGAATGATGAAGTTGGTATCGGAGTAACCCTGGCCGTGGGCGTGCGAGACCATGTTGATCGGCACGCCGTCGATCGAGAGCGCGAGGTCGGTGCCGTGGTCGGAGTCGAAGCCGCGGAGAAAATACTGGTTGGCCTTACCGCCTCCCGAGTGCTGCACCATCACCAGACCTGGAGTTACCCGAAGCAGATCCTGCACCGAGGCGATCGGTCGCAGCGAGAACTCCCGGTCCCGCACCGCGAACGAGGAAGCGGCGCTGATCGGCCGCTGGCTGGTGACGGTGCTCGAGAACGGCCGCCGCGCTGGGCCCGCATCGGGAGTCGAGGCTACCGGCGCCGGCAGCCGGAAGTGATGGGTGTAGCGGACCAGCGCGCGCACCGGCTGGTGGTCCTGCTGGGCCGGTGAGAAGCGAGCGACGCGAATCGCTTCCAGCAGCGCGGCATCGAAGTCGGCGCCTCCCGATTCAATCACCCGCGCTTCGGACACCGCCCCCGTCTGGTCGATCAGCAACTCGAGGTGGACGTGGCCCTCGCGTCGCTCCTCCAGCGCCCGGGGAGGAAACACCGGGTCCACCGGCGTCAGCAGTACCGGCGGCTCGAGCGCCAGCACCGCCATCTCCAGGGGCTCGCTTCCTCCGTCTCCTGAAGCGTGGGCTTCGACGTTGAACGCCCAGAACAGACAAAACACTACCGCCACGACCCGTGGTGCGTGACAACAGAACATGGTTCTGCATCCCCAAAAGCCCCGATGGCTCCCGCCGGGAAATGGGCAACAGTCCCGTGGAAGGGCGCCCTACGGTAGGAACTACAACTTCACCGCCATCGGAGCGCCAGGTGGCTTCGAGCGCCGTCGATAGCAGCTTCCGCATCGGAAGCAATACGCCGCTGGGCGCGTTTCAGTTTTGGAAAGTCTCATCCAGGCTGCGCAATTTTTCTCGCATCTGCTGGACCTTCAGCTCCACCGCCGGAACCCGCTCTTCCGGGTCAGGGTGAAGCCAGGCCCCCGGGTTGGCGCTGGGGACGATGGTGTCGAGCGCATAGACCGCGAGGTGCTCGTCGGTGATTCCCGCGGCCTTGGCGGCCGCCACATCTTCCGAGAGCATCTTCGGGTCGAGGTAGCCGGTGATCCCCACCACCCCGAGATCGAGCGCGGCGCGGTCTCCGAATTTCTCTCGCGCGGCCACCCCGTAGTCGTAGACCACCCGGGCCCCGAACGAGGTGCTCGCGTCGCCCACCAGCCCGGCCCCGCTCTCGTTGTAGACGGTGCGGTAGACCTGGAACGAGACCTCGTCCCAGTCCACGTCTTGCACCGGGCAGTCGAGCGCCATCTGCAGGGTCTCGTCGCCGTCGCTGAAGTCGTCGAGCACCATCGGCAGACTGGTGAGGTTGACGTGCAGCCCGCGCAGGTGGGCGTCGAGCACCATGCCCTGAAACTGGACCTTGGCGCTGCGGTAGAGCGCGGGGTTGATCCGGTCGAGCAGATACGCGATCGCCCCGAAGGTCTCGCCCTGGGCGGTTCGACGCTGGAGTTCCAGCTGCACCTGAAGTCCGAGCTCCAGGTCCACCACCAGGGTGTCCACCGGAAGCGACTCGCGTTCGATGAAGCCGACCAGCTCGCCCCAGAAGGGCCGGAACTTGGAAAGGTTGCGCGCGTTGGGCCAGCGGCCATCTTCCGCCTTCAGCTCGGGCCAGAAGGCGACCTTCACCCCGGCCTGGTCTGCCTCACGGACGAAGCGAGCGAGGTCGTCCCAGTCCACCTCGCCGACGGTGAGGCCGAGGTTGATCATCAGCCTTCGTTCCGAAAGTGCGGGCAGCTGCGCTCTGAGCGCATCGAGCTTCATGAACTCGCTCCACACCGCCATCGTGTCCGGCCGGGGGGCGGGCCCTGGGGCGGCTGGCTTCGGGCCGCAGGCGATGACTCCGAGGAGCAGAGCAGCGGACACGCAGACGCGCGGGCTTGTCATGTCTTCGAAGAGTATCACGGTGCCGACGCGGCGAGACCTTCCCGTCTGCAGCCGCAACCGGTGGCGGCCCCGGGCCGATAATCAGAGATGGAAACTTCCTTGACGAGCGCTGCACCCCGCTCGGTTTCCCCGCAGGTCGTTCGTGCAGCGGAGAAGGCCAAGCTGGTGATCACCGAAGGGCTCCCCCGCGAGACCTGGAACGGATTGACCGCCGACACCTTCACCGTCGGCAGCAAGTCCGGTCCGCGCGAAGTCCACCTCACTCCCCCGGGGATTCACCCGCTCTCC
>JAYUUC010000178.1:0-2150 GCA_043755105.1 Myxococcales bacterium | reverse complement strand
TGCCGCCCAGAGCGAGGTTGAGGGTGCGCGCGGCGCGGAAAAGGGTATCGCCTTCGGGCATCGCTCAAGGCCGGGGAAGCTGGAGCCCATGGGCCGAGATGACGAAACCTGCAGCGGTCAACGCGGCGGCAAAGGCATGGCCCTTGGCTGGGGTTCCGTTGATCTCTCCAATCAACATCGGTTCACGTCGCACCGCCGCCCGCTGCGCCAGTTCGGCCAGCTTCGACGCCACCGCATTGGAAACCGTCGCGCGATCGGGATCCTCCTCGGGCAGATAGACGAAGAGCTGGCGAAACCCCTTGCCGAGGTAGGCGCCGAGCGAACCGTTGACCACGATGACATGCGGACCGACGGCCCGCTGCGGACCCTTCCCCGCGCCCGGCACCTGCCCTTCGTAGGTCGGCCACTTCAGTATCGTCCCGTAAGGGTTGGCCGGGTCGGTCACGGCCAGGCTCACCCCTTCGGCGATCTCGGGTTCGGCCCTCAACGAGCGCAGCAGCTCGAGCACCGGCGGCAGCGCGAACTGCATCGCGCCCACTCCGGAGACGAAGTAGCCGCGCCGGACCTTGCCGGCCTCTTCCAGTGCCTTGAGCACGTCGTAGACCGCGCTGAACCCGCCCGTGATGCCTTCCGCTGCGGCCACTTCGCGCGTCACCACGCCGTAGCGGGCGAGCAACTGCTGGGCGATGCCGGTGGCCCACTCGGTCTGGCTCATCGCAGAAGCCGCCCGGCTCTCGAGCAATGACCAACGGCCCTCAGCGGTCGGCGAGGCGGCCCGACGAGAGCGATAAGCACGGCCGTCGAGGGCAATTCTCCGCTCCTTCCGCGCTTTGGGAAGCGTGAACGCCCGCAGGGGCCGGAAGGTGTCGTTGGTGACCTGCCCCTTCCAGACCAGATTCCAGAGCGCGTCGACGGTCTCTGCGGGGAAGCCGCCTCCGAGTCCCTGGTGAATCGAGGCGAAGAACGACGCTCCGTGGGCGCGCAGCTGCGATAGGACTTTTCGCTCATGCTCGGAGAGCTCGGCTTCGATCAAAGGCGGCGGCCGCCACAACCGCGGGAGGCTGTCGGTGAGATAGAGCGCCACCCGTCCGTCGCGGTCGCCGAGAGGTTCCACTCCGGTCCAGACCACTTCCCCTGCGGCAGCAAGAGCGTCGAGGTCGCCGAAGCTGTAGCGCTCGACCCGCGCGGGGAGGATCTCGGTCTCCAGCAGCGAGGCGGGAAGGGGCGCACCCTGCAGCCTTTCAATCGCGTCGAGCAGGGCATCCAACCCTTGCCGTTTCTGGGTGATGCCTTGCCATCGCAGCGAAAGGCGGCCGAGCACCTTGGGCTCGACGGGTTCGACTTCGTTGCGAAGCTTGGCGAGAGAGCGGCGTCGAATCTGCCGCAACACCTCGGGCTCGCACCATTCGCGGCCACTCCCCCCTGGCCGGAACTCTCCCTCGATCAGCTTTCCTGCAGCGGTGAGGCGCTTCAGTGCAGTGAGCACCGCGGCGCGAGGAAGCCGGAATCGAAGCGCGACCTCGTCAGGGGTGAACGGAACGTGCGTCCGTGCGTAACGCATCAGCAGATCGCCGATCGGATCCACCGGAGACGTGAGCAGTGCCTGAGGCAGGCCCGCGGGCAGCGGAGCCCCCAGCCCATCGCGGTAACGGCCCGCGTACTCCACCGGGATGAAACGCTCTTCCCCTCCGATTCGAATCGGAACCGCACGGCGTGCTTTCACCAACTCGGTGAGAGTCGCCGCGACCTCGGGCGATGCTGAACGCCGCGCCACTTCCTCGTCGGTGAGGTCTCCCAGCCGAAGCAGAAGGTCATGCAGGCCGTCCGCGCTTCGTGCCCGTCCCTGCTCTTCCAGGTGTTGAAGCTGGGCTTCGACCGCGGCGATCGCGTCGGCGTCGAGAAGCTCGCGCAGCTCGGCTTCCCCGAGCAACTCGCGCAGCTGAGCCTGGTCGATCGAGAGTGCCTGGGCTCTCCGCTCGGCCAGCGGGGCATCTCCTTCGTAGATGTAGTTGGCGACGAACCCGAACAGCAGCGCAGAGGCAAACGGCGAGGGCAGCGTGGAGTCGACGGTGACCACGCGAATCGATCGCTGGGCGATGCCCCTCAACGTCGCCACCAGCGCCGGCATGTCGAAGACATCGCGCAGGCAC
>JAYUUC010000177.1:0-18328 GCA_043755105.1 Myxococcales bacterium | reverse complement strand
CCTGCTCGTCGAGGAAGGCGAGCAGCTCGGTGAGCGGCTGGGCCGCGGCGTCGAATGTGAGCACCCACAACCCCGCATCGGCGGCGACGCCTCGAATTGAATTGGAGAATGGCTCCGAGGGCGCGCAGACGCGGGTTCCGCTGCCTTCGCCGTGGGTCGAGCGGGCCTGGAGGCTGATGCCGCTCTCCCGGGCGAACTCCACTGCCTGGGCGTTGAGCACCTGGGCCCCGGCGCCGGCGAGTGCCTGCATCTCCTTGTGGGAAATCTGGTCCAGCTTGCGCGCCTCGGGAACTCGGCGGGGGTCAGCAGAAAAGATGCCGTCCACGTCCGAGTAGATTTCGCAGTCGGCCCCCAGTGCGGCCGCGAGCGCCACCGCGGTGGTGTCCGAGCCGCCGCGTCCCAGGGTCGTGACCTCTCTCGCCCGGGAGACTCCCTGGTAGCCGGCGACAATCACCACCTTGCCGAGGTCGAGCTGCTCTCGGATTCGGAGCGGCCGCACCTCGATAATGCGGGCCTGGGCGTGCGAGTCGGTGGTGATGATGCCGCTCTGACTTCCGGTGAAGCTGATCGCGGGGACGCCAATCTCCTGCAGTGCCATCGACAGCAACGCCATCGAGATCCGTTCGCCGCAAGTGAGGAGCATATCGAGCTCGCGCCGCGGCGGATCTCCCGAGACCTGGTGGGCCAGCGCCAGCAGCTCGTCGGTGGTGTCCCCCATCGCCGAGACCACCACCACCAGCTCACATCCGCTCGCTCGGCGGTCGGCGACCCGGCGGGCCACCTTGCGGATCTTCTCCACGTCCGCGACCGAGCTTCCCCCGAATTTCTGGACGACGACCGCCATGGCTGAAACACCTCTTTCCTGAATTCGGTCCGACCGGGTTGCTGCGGCTGAGCGGCCACAACTTTAGGGTTCCGATGGACAGCCTTGCCAGAGCCATGCCGGCGAGGGATGCGGGAAGGGGCAAAGGCTTCGAGCATCGTCTGCTGCCTTGACAGTGAAGTCGCGCTCTCTATATTCGCGCCGCGTCTGAGCGGGCCCTGACGTCGGCCGCAGGCGCGGGACCTGAAGCCCCCCAGTCCCGAACGCGACCCGACCGGAGAGAGCTTTATGCCGATGATCGAGGTGAAGAACGTCACCAAGCGCTACCGCGACTGGACGGCGATCGACGCGCTGAGCTTCACCGTCGAGAAGGGCGAGATCCTCGGCTTCCTCGGGCCCAACGGCGCCGGCAAGTCGACGACGATGAAGATCCTCACCGGGTTTCTACCCCCGTCCGAAGGCACCGTGCGCGTGGCCGGCTTCGACGTCTTCGAACAGCCGCTCGAAGTGAAGCGCCGCATCGGCTACCTGCCCGAGTCGCCGCCGGTGTACCCGGAGATGACCGTTCGCGGGTACCTCAAGTTCGTCGGCCGGCTCAAGGGTGTGGCCCGCGGTCAGCTTGCGCCCGAGGTGGAACGGGTCTGCCGCTCCACCGGCGTCACCGAGATGGGCGACCGGCTGATCGGCAATCTGTCCAAGGGCTACCGTCAGCGGGTCGGGTTGGCGCAGGCGCTGCTCAACTCTCCGCCTCTGTTGATTCTCGACGAGCCGACCGAAGGGCTCGACCCTCGACAGCGCGCCGAGATCCTCACCTTGATCAAGAGCCTGGCCGGACAGCACACGGTGATTCTCTCCACCCATATTCTCTCCGAGGTGAAGGCGGTCTGCGAGAAGGTGCTGATCATCCACCGCGGGAAGATGGTGGCCCACGACGAGATCGGAAAGCTCGCCGAGTCCAACCGCGACGCCGGGCTGGAAGAGGTGTTCTACCGGGTCACCGCTGCCTGAGCTGTCGAGGACACTTTGATGCGAAACTCCCTGGCAATCGCCCGGAAAGAGCTGTCGATCTACTTCACCACGCCGTGGGCCTACGTGGTCTTCACCGCGATGGCCTTCATCTCCTCGTTCTTCTTCATCACCATGCTGGAGCAGTTCAGGCAGGCGCAGGAGATGGCCCGCCAGTTCAGCTGGGCGCGAATGCCCCCCGACGCCGCGCCTTACAAGAACCTCACCGACGGCGTGGTGGTACAACTGTGGGGGGTGGTGCTGGTGGTCACCCTCTTCGTTGCTCCTTTTCTCTCGATGCGGCTGTTCGCGGAAGAAAAGCGGAACAAGACCTTCGAGCTGTTGATGACCACGCCGATCCGCCCGATTGAAATCGTGCTCGGGAAGTTCCTCGGCGGGCTCGGGGTGATCTCTGCCACCCTCGGGCTGACGATTGCCTACCCGCTGATCCTCTCGTTCTTCGGAGCGTCGGAGTCGGGAAGCGCCCTCGAATGGTCGACCGTGCTTCTCGGCTTCGGCGGCTGCTTGCTCTTTGGCGCGACCTGCATGGCGATTGGAATGTTCATCTCGGCGCTCACCGACTCGCAGATGCTGGCGGCGATTCTCACCTTTGTCGTCCTCCTTCCCTGGATGCTGCTCAAGGGGGCGGCGCAGACGGCGGAAGAGCCGCTGCGCTCGATCGTCACCTATCTCTCGTTCGACACCCAGCTGCAGAGCTTGATGAAAGGGGTGCTCGACTTGAAGGCGCTGGTGTTCTTCTTTTCGATCATCGCCCTCTCGATCCTCTTCACCCACCGCGCGGTCGAAGCGCAGCGTTGGACCTAGGAGTTTCAAGGACCATGCACACCACCGGAAAGGTCTTCGGAGGCTTGGGCCTCCTGTTACTGCTCACGAGCCCGTTGACGCTGATGATCACCTCGGGCTCGCCGACCTTCGCGGGTGCCAAGGCGGTGCTCGGGCTGGCGCTGATCGGTGTCTACGTCGCCACCCATTACCACCGGCTCTTCGGCCCCGACGCCCGAGCGGCGAGGCGAAGCCAGGGTGAGGCCGGCTCGGACCGCCGACCGATGGGCCAGGGAGCGCGGGCCAGCTTCTTCTTCCTCTCCACCGTCTTGATCGCGCTGTTTGCGATCGCTGCACTCTCTGCGGTCAACTACATTGCCGCGCGCCGGAACAAGAGCTGGGACCTGACCCAGAAGAAGATTTACACCCTGGCGCCCCAGACCCGGTCAACCCTCGCGGGATTGAAAGAGCCGATCAAGGCGATCGGTTTCATCAGCGCCAAGCACCCGGCTTACGACCCGCTGGAGCAGCTGTTCCACCGCTACCACGACGAGTCCGATAAGTTCGTGTACGAGTTCAAGGACCCGGCGAGGAACCCCGATCTCGCCGCGCGCTATCAGCTGAAGGACGGCCAGACCACGGTGGTGCTGGTGAAGGGCGAAGGCGCCCAGGAATCGCACTCTGCCCTCAACATCATCTCAGAGCAGGAGCTGACCAACGCCCTGGTGAAGCTCAGCAGCGTCGGCGAACAGAAGGTTTACTACCTGGTCGGTCATGGCGAATGGCCGCTGGAAAGAGCAGGTGAAACGCCCTCCGGCGCCGAGGGAAGCGTGACCACCGCAAACGAGCTGCGGCAGAGTTTGCTTCAGGAAGGCTATTCGCCGCAGACGCTCAACCTGGCGGAGCAGCAGAATGAGATTCCCGCTGACGCCTCGGCGGTGCTGATCGGCGGTGCCAGGAGCCCGTTCAGCGACGCGGAGCGGAACGCGGTGAAGAAGTACCTCGATGAGGGAGGTCGGGTCCTTTACTTCGCCGAGGCCAACGCCGAGCCCGGGCTCGACGCGTTGCTCGCCGCTTACGGCGTCCAGGTCGATCGCGGCTTGCTGGCGGACGACAAGGTCAACCCCACCAGCCCCTACATGATTGTGTCCGCGTTCTTCGCCGATCACGAGATCACCCGGCTGTTGAAGGAAATGAAGTTGAACGTCGAGTTCCCCAGCGCCCGGGGACTGACGGTGCTCAAGCAGGGGCTCTCCGAGGGAGTGAGCGCACTGCCGATCGTGCTCACCTCTCCGTTCGCCTGGGAGGAGCTGGTTCCCAACGACCGTCCTGCTCCGTCGCAGGGCGAAAAGACGGGTCAGATTCCGCTCGTCGCGGTGAGCACCCGGTCCACGGCAACGGCCCCGAAGAAGCGCTTCGACGAAGCGCGCCTGGTGGTCTTTGGCGACTCCGAGCTGCTGGTCGACGCGCTCTGGGGCCACGAGCCCAACCGCAACCTGGTGCTCAACTCGCTGGCGTGGGCGACCGCGCAGGCGAACAAGATCACCATTCGCCCCCCCGACCGCGACATCTCCACCCTCGACATCGACAACGCGATGATGTCCAAGCTGCGCTTCGTCGCGATGGACCTGCTTCCGCTCTCGCTGATCGGACTCGGCCTCGCGATCTGGCTGTCGAGGCGCAGCAAGTGAGCCAGACCCAGCGCACGCTCGCGATGCTCGGGGCCCTGGCGGTGGTGGCAGGGGGACTCGGGCTCTACGCCTACTACGGCGTGATGAAGACCGACGACGCCGAGTCGCAACGCAAGGAGGTCTCAGACCACATTCTTCCGCTCAGCGGAACTTCCGGAAACGGACGCGATGCAGGAGCAATTGACAGCTCGGTGTTCAGCTCGCTCAAGGTCACCGCCAAGGGTGAGAGCACCGTTCTCGAGCGGAACGAGCAGGGCCAGTGGGCCCTCACCGCCCCCGTCCGGGCGGCCGTCGACAAGCGGGTGATCGACGCGTTGGTCAGCCAGCTGCAGATTGCAAAATTCAAGGACGAGGTCGAAGCCAAGCCCGACGAGGCAGCGCTGGCCAAATATGGTTTGAAGCCCCCGCACTTTTCGGTGACTGCATTCATTGGCAGCTCTGGCAGCGGGTCGAGCAGCACTGAGTTCACCCTGCTGGGAGGCATCGAGAACACCTTCGACGGAACCTCCTACCTGCAGCGTCAGGGAGAGCCGGCCGTCTACAGTGCGCAGGGCGCTGTCCGCTACGCGCTCGAGAAGACGACCTTTGAGCTTCGGGAAAAAGAGCTGGCGCCGTTCGACGTCAAGAAGGTGAAGGCGGTCGAGGTGAAGAGCCCTGCCGGGGCCTACCGGGCCGAGCGCGGCGCGGACAAGGGTTGGCGATTGGTGCATCCGTTCGCTGCTCCGGCGGACGCCGCCACCCTCGAGTCGATGCTGGGCGCGCTGGCAGCGGTTCGGTCGGTGTCCTTTCCGGTCGACACCGCCGTCAACCGGCAGGCGCTGGGTCTCGAAAGCGCGCCCGACGACGCAACACTCGAGCTGGAATCCGGCGAGAAGATTCGGGTCCGTTTTGCCCATGGGTCGACCGACGCGGGGATGGGAACCTTCGGCCTGCGAGAAGATGGACGCGGCTCGGTCCTGTCCGAGGTGAATGCCCAGGCTGCCTCGGTACTGGCAAAGCCTCCCTCGGAGCTGAAGGACAGATCGGTTTTGAGCTTCAAGAAAGAAGACGCGGCCCGAATCTCTTTCAGGCTTAACGACGGCAAGAACGTCGTCGTCGCCCGCAGGTCCGGCCTCGACGGGGGCTTGCAGGAAGATTGGGAGTTGCTCGGGGCCACGGCAGCAAGGCCGGCGAAGAAGTTCAAGATCTCTTCCCTGCTCTGGACGCTCGGCTCGCTCAGGGCCAGCGCGCTGGGGGAAGAGGCGCCGCGAGACTGGACCCGATGGGGTGTCGATGCGCGGTCTCGGGGAGTGACGCTGTTTGCCGCCGATGGGCGAGAGCTGGCGCGATTGACGATTGGCAAGGAAGTTCCTGGCAAGAGCGGGACCGTCTACGTTCGCGGCACTCGCAACCAGGTTCTCGAGGCAGACCTCGGTCGGCTCGCCGAGCTGCCTACCTCCGAGGAAGATCTTCTCGACACGGCGACCCACGCGCCTGGGTCGGATGCTGGAATGCAGCCGGGGCTCTTCGAAAACCAGTAACGACCTCGGTTTCAGACCTCGAAAACGAAGAAGCGCTGCTCCGGGTTGATCCGTTTCAACAGCGGCATCGCAACGTTGAACACCGGCACGCCCTTGTCGGTTGCGCCGCGCAAGGTTCCATGGTGGGCGTGGCCGTGAAACACCGCCTGGGCGCCGTAGCGGTCGACCGGGCCCATCAGCCGACTGCAGCCGAGGAAGGCGCGAATCTCGGGATTCTCGCCTTCGGTGGTTCCGACCACGGGCGAGTAGTGCATCATCACCACCCGCTTCTCGGTCTCGAGCTGTCCGAGGGCGGCCTCGAGCTTGAGAGACTCATTGACCGTCTCTTGAACGAAGCCCTTGGTCTGCACTTCGCCGAAGGCCTGGAGGGTGGCGTTGTTGTAGCCGCCGCCGAAACCCTTCACCCCTGCCACGCCGAGGATCTTCTCGAAAACGTAGTGATCGCCGTCGAGGCAATGAACGCCCACCTTGGTCAGCTCGGACACCACCACCTTTTCCTGGGCGTGGTCGTAGTCATGATTCCCGAGCACTGCGGCGCAGGGGATGCGCAGGCCGGTCAGCTCCTCGGCGAGGACCTTGGCTTCCTCGGGTAGACCCCGGTCGGTGAGATCACCGCAGAGAAGCAACAGATCGGCGGACGCGTTGATCTGCTTGATCAGCTGGCGGAATCGACCGTGATGATCCTCACGGCAATGAAGGTCACCGACCGCGGCCACTCTCAACTTCGTCCCTGATTCCCGTGCCACGGTTGTCCCCTCTTGCGCGCTGATTCTCGTCCCACTTCCTGCCGTCCTGGTAGCCCCAGTTCTGGAGATCGAGGGCGTAATTGACCCGCGAGATCAGGTTGCCGCGGCAAACTTTTTCCTTCCAGTTCCCGTCCTTGACCGTCCCCAGCGTTCTCGCCATCAGCTCCGCCATCACCCAATCGGGAACGGTGTCTTGCTCGCACGGGTAGGAAAAGCGGAACAGCATCAGGTGCGACAGCAGCACTTCCCAGTAGCGGTCGAACCTCCGCATCAGGCGCTGCCAGTCCATCTGCTTTCCGGCGCTCTTGATCAAGTGGATGACGTCGGATCCATCGTAGCGCTCTCGCTCGAGCACGAAGCCCTTGGACCAGATCATCTCTTCGGCCGGGGCCACCAGGCACTCTCGCCCCATCACCGTGGCGGTCTTGGCGTGGTCGAACCATTCGTCGTCGACCACCGCAATGCCATTGCCTGAAGAGAAGATCAGGTCGACGAACCATTCGCCCTTGAAAGCCTTGTAGAGCCAGACCTCGTCGGCGCGTTCTGTCCGCCAGCTGTCCTTTGCGAGCACCTCGAGCGCGCGGAGTGCATCGCGCTTTCGGGGAAAGAGGTCGAGGTCCTTGGTGTCCCGGTAGATGCCGGTATAGGTGCAGTACGCGTACGCTCCCCCGACCACGAAGGGCACCTGGGCATCCTGCAGGACCTCGATCGCCCGTGCCCGCGCCCCCAGCTCCTGGGAGTCTCGTGAATTCTCGGCAATCGCCGCGTTTGTCGAGAGGTCGCCCGGATGGTTGGGGTGTCGTTTCTCCATGGTTTCCAAGCTAGGGACGGGGGACGGGGGTCGCAACCGCCGTCGCCTTCAAGCCTTGACGGGCGCAGACCCCCTACCGTAGGGTGCCCGGCTTCCTCCCCCCAAGCTTGCGAGAAGTGCATGGCCCGCGTAACCGTCGAAGACTGCCTCCCCCTGGTGGACAACCGCTTTGCCCTCGTACTCCTTGCTGCCAAGCGGGCCCGTCAGCTGATGGCCGGCGCCCGGCCAATCATCGACATTTCGAAGAACAAGCCGCCGGTACTCTCGCTGCGAGAGATCGCCACCTCGAAGGTGAAGTTCGACCGCGACGTCCGCGAGGCGCTCTCGGGCAAGTTCGATCCGCCGAAGCCGGCCTAAGCCAGCAGCAACAGGGCACCCACCATGTTCGAGGCCTCTTCCTTGTCAGCCGACGAGATCGTCCGGCTGTGCAAGCAGCACACGATCTTCGAGTGGTCGGCCCAGGCTGCGGTGGCGCCGATACCGATGGCGAAGGCCAAGGGCATCTTCTTCTGGGATGCCAACGGCAAGCGCTACTTCGACTTCAACAGCCAGCTGATGTGCGTCAACATCGGGCATGGCGACGCCCGGGTGATCCAGGCGATCAAGGACCAGGCCGACACCCTCGCCTACGCCAACCCGTACATGGCGACGGAGGTGCGCGCCCGGCTGGGAAAGCGCCTCGCCGAGCTGGCACCGGGAGACCTCAACAAATCGTTCTTCACCCTCGGGGGAGCGGAGGCGAACGAGAACGCAATCAAGATCGCGCGAATGGTCACCGGGCGGAACAAGATCATCGCCCGCTACCGCAGCTACCACGGCGGCACTGCCGGAGCGGCGACCCTCACCGGTGACCCGCGGCGCTTCGCCGCCGAGCCGGGCATTCCCGGGGTCTGCCGGGTTCTCGACCCCTACCGCTATCGCTGCGGCTTCTGCTCCGACAAGCCCGCCTGCACTCTGATGTGCCTTCGCCACGTCGAAGAGGTGGTCGACTACGAAGGGCCTCAGAACGTGGCCGCGATCCTGATGGAGACGGTCACCGGGACCAACGGGATCATCATTCCTCCCGACGGCTACCTGGAAGGCATTCGCGCGCTCTGCGATCGCCATGGCATTCTTCTCATTCTCGACGAGGTGATGGCGGGGTTCGGACGCACCGGAAAATGGTTCGCGGCCAACCACTGGAACGTGGTCCCCGACCTGATGACCGTCGCCAAGGGCTTGACAAGCGCCTACATGCCGCTCGGTGAGGTGATGATGCGCGATCACGTCGCCGCGCACTTCGACAAGAACGTGTTCTACGGCGGGCTCACCTACAACTCGCACCCGATCGCCTGCGCCGCGGCGCTGGCCACGCTTCAGGTCTACGAAGACGACAAGCTGATCGAGAACGCAGAGAAGCTGGGCAAGGTGCTGAGCCGCGAGCTCAACGCGCTCAAGGACCGGCACCCCTGCATCGGCGACGTGCGGTCGATCGGCCTGTTCTCGATCGTCGAACTGGTGAAGGACCGAAAGACCCGTGAGCCGCTTGCACCCTTCAACGCCAAGCCTGACCAAATGGCGGTGATGAACAAGTTCAACGGCTTCCTCCGCGAGAACGGGCTCTACACCTTCATTCGCTGGAACAATTTCTTTGTCAACCCGCCGCTCTGCATCACCGAGGAGCAGTTGCTCGAGGGGCTGGCGATTATCGACCGCGGGCTCAAACAGGTCGACGAGACGCTGGTGAGCTGAGCTTCCGCTTCAAGAACCGGCTACCGCTTTCCCTTCGACTTTTTCTTCGACGTCTTCGCGTGGTGATGAGAGGCCCGCGCCGGAGGGGCCACGGGCGCTTGCATCGCCGTCGTGCCCGCATCGAGCGGGGCGTCGACCTCGGCCTGAGTTCCCGCTTCGGTTGGGTCGCCGGCATCGAGCGGTTGAAGGAAGGTCAGGGTTGAAGCGACATCGATCCCCGCGTCTGCTTCGGCGCCCGCGTCGGAAGCCTTTTCCACCATGTCGGGTGCAGGCGCGGGTGGCGCAGGTTCCACCGGCCCGAGGGCAGATCGAAGCGGCCCCGGCAATCCCGGCCAGGCGAGGAGTCGCTGGGCGAGATGCTTGCGCTGGGACCGTACCCATCGAGGGTTCAGCTGCCAGGCAATCACGCCGCTTGCTGCTCCGAGGAAAACGAGAAGGATGAGCGCCTTGAGCACCGGCTGCCCCGAGCGACGGGCCACCGGCTGCTGGAGTCGCTGCGCCGTGGACGGTTCCATGGGCAGCGCCGGCGATAAAGGAGAGGCCGCCACGACCTCGAGCTCCTGGGTCGGCGTTCGTGGGCGCCGCATCGGGCCGGTCGCTGGAAGCTCGTCGAGCGGAGACTCATTTCCCTGGGATTCTGCCTCGGGCCCGGGCGCTTTTGGCCCCACCCGGGTCGGAGCCGGAGCGTCGAGGCCGAGAAAAGAACGTTCAAACGCCGCGGTGGGTGCGGGGTCCACTGCGTCGAGCGACACCTCGTTCCGAGACACGCTGCGCTGGCCGGTCGCCGGAGTGTGGGCTTCGTCTTCCTCCATCCGAATCGAAGGCCGAAGCTGCGTGGCGGCGGGAGCCTCGTCTGCCCCCAGAGCCGGCGCATCGAACAGGCCCGAGAGCGGCATCACCGCGGTGGTCTCTCGTCGCTCCTCGCGCTCGACCACCGTCTTCAGCTGCGCCTGGCGCCCGAAGAACAGCCGCTGCACCAGCGCCGCGCTTTGATCGGGCTGAAACATCGACGCCCCGGCCGCGCGATCGAGCTCCTGCACGAAGTCCCACGCGGTGGGGTACCGGCTCTCGCGCTTCGGGTAGAGAGTGCGCATCAGCGCGACGTCGAGAGCGGTGGTGGCCTCGGAATTCTTGGCGGACGGGGGCGGAAATTCCGACCGCGACGGGGCCCTTGCCAGCAGCTCGCCATAGGTGAACGACATTCCGGTGATCGCGGCGTGAAGCAGAGCCCCGAGCGAGAAAAGGTCAGAGCGGGCATCGACGGGCTCGCCGCGAAGCTGTTCGGGCGAGGCGAACGCAAAGCAGGAGTCGCCTGGCAGCGGTTCCATTGGCCGGGGAAAGCCAAGGTCGACCAGGCGGGTGACGCCGTCGAACCCCACCAGCAGGCTTTCCGGCCCAAGCGCCCGGTGGACCAGCGAGCGCGAGCGGCCGAAGACGTCGATGAAGGTGTGGGCGTGGTGCAGGGCCAGCGCGGCATCGCGGCCGGCACGAAGTATGACTCCCAGGGGCAGCGGCTCTCCGGCAGCGGCGCACGCCTTTGCCAGCTCGGCGAGAGTCGCGCCCGGGGCAAATTCCATCGCCACGAACAGCTTTCCCCCCTGGAACTCGAGCCCATGCGTGGCAGCAATCGCGGGATGACTCAGCCCGAGCACATGGCCCAGCTCGGAGACGTAGGCCTGGCTCTGGGCCTCGTCGAGCACCCGCTCCCGCTCGATCGGCCGCAACACCACCAGCCTCCGGAGCCCGGAAAGGCCGCGCTGAAAGGCCAGCAAGCTTCCCGAGCCGCCTTGGGGCCGGAGCGGACAGAGCAGTTCGAACTTGGTGGAGGGCGCCATGAGTAACTGCTCGAGCGTAACCCCGGAATCGGGTCGGGGGCAGTTACCGGTCGGTCGCCTTCAGCAACCCCATCGCCTTTGCCACCATCTCGCGCTCACCCGAGTAGGTCAGCGACTTTTCCGCGTCGACGAGCGGTATCCACCAGGCCTGGTCCACTTCGACCCTCATCGCCGGGTCGAGGGCATCGATTGCTCCGGCCTGACATCGGAAGAGAAAGAAGGTAACCGACTTGTCGACTGCACGGCCGCGGAACCGGTAGGAATAGCGCACCGTCCCGAGGGCGGCCTCGAAGGCGACAGTGAGGCCGGTCTCTTCGAAAATTTCCCGGGCGGCCGCCTGCTCCAGCGTCTCTCCGGGATTGGGGTGACCTTTGGGCAACGCCACCACTCGGCGGCCGGCGGGTCGGATCACGGCAAGTTCGAGGTGACCGTCGACCTCCCGCACCACCACTCCGCCCGCCGATGCCTCCTGAACCATTCTGGGGCCAGGCTACCCCATCATTGGCCGGGGCCGCCGCGCTAGCCGTTGAGGTGGCGAAGCTTGGCTTCCGCTCCCAGCCGATAGCTGTAGCGGAGGTCGGACAGCAGCTGCTCGAGTCGGCGGGTGCAGATTTGCCGGTTGAGCCTGCGGCAGTATCCCCGGGCGAGGCGGTTCGCCTCCTCGTACCTGAACCGCTCGGCAGAGCTGAGCGCCGGGTTGTAGGTCACCCGGTCGAAAAGGCGGCTGATCAGCTCTTCTGACCAGGCAACGACGTTGCCTTCCCAGCGAGCGAGCAGGCAGGTGACGAACTTGTCGATCTCGGCCTGGGCCTCGAGCTCGAGCAGGCTCACCTTTCGGCCCTGCTCGGCGGAGTGCGCCAGGTAGAGGAAATGGGAAACGCCTTCCGCGAGCTGGCAGTAGGCCGGCAGCTCCTGCTCGAGCGCGGCTCCCGGCGGTTGCGAGGAGAAGCGCTGCAGCCGCTCGAGCAGCTCGGGCGAAAAGTAGAGCGCGACTTCGAGGTCCCCTTCCCCTTCCAGGCCGTCACGAACGAGCAGCTCTTCGTGGGAACGTCCGGTCCCCCCGAGCTCTTCCGCGGCGGCCCGGTCGACCAGGAACTCACTCACCCGCACCTGGCACCGGATGCCATAGATGGATTCGAGGTGCTCCTGAATCGCGCTGATCATGCAGGGTGCTCCCGTGCCGTCAGTTCGCCAGCCCCGGTTTGGGCGGCATCACGCCGGCGTCGATCAACACCTGTTCGAGACGGCCGTTGCCAGTGCGGCTCCAGCTCTCGAAAACTTTCATTGCGCCTTGCGGCCCGGTTGCCACCAGCGCGCGCGCGGCAATCTCCTCGAGCACCTCGACCACCGGGCGGAACTTCTGGTGCAGCTCCTGGTAGACGTCGCCGAACCCGTGGGGAGGAGACAGCGAGGCCACCTGACCGTACGCCGCGCCTCCCATCTCGATGTAGTAGTCGGCACCCACCACGCGGGCGCGGAGCGACTCGGCAAAGAAGCCCGCCTTGTAGAGGGAGACGTCGCCCAGACGGCGCAAGGTCTTGATCCGCTGTTCCCGATCTTGCTGAAGCGCCCGGTGATAGAGAATGGCGAGCGGCTCGTGGTCCTTGCGACCGTCCGACTCCTCGCTGAACAGACGCTCGGACGTAGCGAATTCCGAGAGCAGGTTCACCAGGTAGAACTCGGTCACCTCTGCCAGGCTCACGTTCTGGCGAGCGGCCACCGTTTCCAGCAAAACCTTGAAAAACTCTTTCAAGGATGAAGCTGCGATCAGTCCACTCATCTGCCGAGCCCTCCCCTTTGACACTCGGAGGGTAACAATCCGCCCTGGTTCTAGCAAAGATTGCCCAATAACTATGAATAGTTACGATGGCACTCGGGAAGTAGGAGTGCCAGTTCTAGAGGCCAGGAGGCTCTGGCACTCGGGGACGTCGAGCGCCAACACCACGGGGGTGAACTGATCAATAAGCAAATGAAGTCAATACTTTGGGGGCCTGTCGGAGAAGTGCGGGTTCGCCTTGACGGGTCGAGGTCCCTGGTTATTATCCGCCGTCCACAGGTCTGGCACTCTGCCTCCCCGAGTGCTAAAGGCTCGCCGGGCTCACGTTTCAAATGCATTCAAATTCCCCACAGGAGATGACAGATGAAGATTCGACCCCTGCAGGACCGACTGATCGTTAAGCGGATCGCCGAAGAGAACAAGACCAAGGGCGGGATCATCATCCCCGACTCGGCCAAGGAGAAGCCCCTCGAGGGCAAGGTGATCGCCGTCGGTAACGGGAAGATCTCCGAGACCACCGGAAACGTTCGCCCCCTGGACATCAAGGCCGGCGACAGCATTCTCTTCAGCAAGTACGCGGGCACCGAGATCAAGATCGAGGGCGAGGATCACCTCATCCTCCGCGAGGAAGACGTCCTCGGCGTGATCGAGAAGTAAGCCCTTCCCACCCTTTTTCGGAGAATTCCAAATATGGCTAAAGACATCATTTTCGACGTACGCGCGCGCGACGCGATCCTTCGCGGTGTCAACATCCTCGCCGACGCGGTCAAGGTCACCCTCGGGCCCAAGGGCCGCAACGTGGTGATCGAGAAGTCCTTCGGTTCCCCGACCATCACCAAGGACGGCGTCACCGTCGCCAAGGAAATCGAGCTCGAGAACCGGTTCGAGAACATGGGCGCGCAGATGGTGAAGGAGGTCGCGTCGAAGACCTCTGACGTCGCCGGCGACGGCACCACCACCGCGACCGTGCTTGCCCAGGCGATCTACCGTGAAGGTTCGAAGCTGGTCGCCGCGGGTCACAACCCGATGGAGATCAAGCGGGGCATCGAGAAGGCGGTCATCGTCGTCGTCGCCGAGCTGAAGAAGATGGCGAAGCCGACCAAGAACAAGAAGGAAATCGCCCAGGTCGGAACCATTTCGGCCAACGGCTACGAGACCATCGGCACGATCATCGCCGACGCGATGGAGAAGGTCGGCAAGGAAGGCGTGATCACGGTTGAAGAGGCGAAGGGCCTCGAGACCACCCTCGACGTCGTCGAAGGCATGCAGTTCGATCGCGGCTACCTCTCGCCGTACTTCGTCACCGACCCCGAGCGGATGGAAGTCGTCCTCCAGGACCCCTACATCCTGATCAACGAGAAGAAGATCTCGTCGATGAAGGATCTGCTCCCGGTGCTCGAGCAGGTTGCCCGCAGCGGCAAGCCCCTGCTGATCATCGCCGAGGACGTCGAGGGCGAGGCCCTGGCGACCCTGGTGGTGAACAAGATCCGCGGCGTGCTCAACACCTGCGCGGTCAAGGCCCCTGGCTTCGGAGACCGCCGCAAGGCGATGCTCGAGGACATCGCCACCCTCACCGGTGGAAAGATGATCGCCGAGGACCTCGGCATCAAGCTCGAGTCGCTCACCCTCAGTGACCTCGGCCGCGCCAAGCGCGTCACCATCGACAAGGACAACACCACCTTGATCGACGGCGGCGGGGCTCAGAAGGACATCGAAGGCCGGGTGAAGCAGCTCCGCGCCCAGGTCGAAGAGACCACCTCGGACTACGACCGCGAGAAGCTCCAGGAGCGCCTCGCCAAGCTGGTCGGCGGCGTCGCGGTGATCAACGTCGGTGCAGCCACCGAGACCGAGATGAAAGAGAAGAAGGCCCGCGTCGAGGACGCTCTCAATGCCACCCGCGCCGCCGTTGAAGAGGGCGTGGTTCCCGGCGGCGGCGTCGCCTTCGTGCGCAGCCTCAAGGCGCTGGAGAAGGGCGATTGGACCGACGGCGAGAAGTTCGGCGTCGAGATCATCCGCCGGGCGCTCGAAGAGCCCCTTCGTCAGATCGTCGGCAACGGCGGCCTCGAAGGTTCGGTGATCGTGAACAAGGTCAAGGAGCTCACCGGTGCCCACGGCTTCAACGCCGCCACCGGCGTGTACGAAGACCTGATCGCGGCGGGAGTGATTGACCCCGCCAAGGTGTCCCGGAGCGCGTTGCAGAACGCCGCCTCGGTCGCCTCGCTGATGCTCACCACCGAGGCGATGGTTGCCGATCGTCCCAAGGACGACGACGCCAAGGGCGCCGGCGGTGGTGGCGGAATGGGTGGAATGGGCGGTATGGGCGGCATGGGCGGTATGGGAATGTAGGCCCGTCCCCCGACGCTTGGGGGGAACTGCTCCACGAAGTCTGGCCTCCGATCGGAAACGGTCGGGGGCCTTTTTTTCGTCTGCGCGCTCCCGCCCGGAGTCTTAACTTCTCCAGCAGAGGTGCGACGCCGATGAAGCCGGTTCAGATTTACACCACCGAGACCTGCGCATTTTGCAGCCGGGCGAAGGACTTTCTCCAGAAGCGGGGCGTGCCCTACGAAGAGATCGACGCCAGCGACGATGACGTCCGGGAGAAGCTGGTGCTGATGTCGGGAGGTCGGCGCACCGTGCCCCAAATCTTCATTGGGGGGCAGGCGGTCGGCGGATACTCCGACTTGGTTGCGCTCCAGGCGCAGGGTCAACTGGAGGCCCTGCTGGCGGATTGAGCGGGCGAATGCCTGCCTTTTCAGGGACTTACAGTCCATGCCAACCCTGACGCGCCGTGCCTTGGGCAAACACACCTTGAGGCCGATACTCTTACCTTGAGTGCCGGCCCGCTTGGCCGTCCCCCGTCACAAGATACGGGGACGCTTCGGTGCAAGACGCGAATCGACCCGAGGGCGTGCGCGCGAGGGGCGGGTGGGCGGGCCGGCATTCATTTTCCTTGCAGGCCAATAATTTCCGGCCTCTGGAGGGTTGCAGGACACTGACGGGCGTGAGTCGACCCCTTGTCCACACCTTCCTCCTCCTGATGGCGGCAATGGTGGCGGCGGGCGGGTGCAAGAGCGGCTTTCAGAAGCGCCTGGCGCTGAAGCCCGAGCTGAAAATTTCTGCAGTGGCCGTCTACCCGTTTGGCTTTCGATGGGACCAGCCCGCTTATCGGTCGTTCGAGCTGTCCCAGCGGCTGCTGGCCACGGCCTTGAAGGAGAGCGCAGATACCCTGGCGTGGTTCGGCCCCTCGGAGTTCAAGGTGTTTCGCGCCGAGGACGACAACGCCTGGGCGGCGACGAACGCGGTGAGCTTGTTGCCCGGGATGTCGCTGGGCCCCCAGGTCGCGGCGGTGCTTCGTCCCTGGGCCGAACGCCGAGTGCAGTCGGGGCAGCAGGCCTTGATCGACAAGAAGGGCCGGGACGTGGCGGTGACCTCGGGGGAGGAGATCAGCTACCTCGGCCACATCGAGGTGATTCACCCTTCTTCACGCACCGTGATGATCGAGATCTGGGGCGAGGCCAAGGTGGATCCCTTCGAGGCCACGCTCTCGGACAGCTCGGACCCGGCGCCCGAGCTCACCGCCCTGATGGAGAAGCTCACCGCTGAAGCAGTTCACCTGCTGGCGGACAACGCCTTCGCACCTTCTCCGGCAAAGCCGCTGGAGGCGACACTGGAATTCAACCCCAAGCTGGGCCTGAGTTACTCCGACTCCGGGCGGCCGTCGCTGGAGATGAAATTGGCGACGATGGACTCGGTGGAATCCGAGCTGCTGATCCAGGATCGGATCCGCTACGCCAACCCGACCATCAGCGATGCCGACGTGGCGAAGCTGGCGCGCCTGCCGGGAGGGTTATTCGTCGCCGACGCGCCTCCGGGCGGCAAGCTGCACCGGGGGGACTTGATCACGTTGATCGACGGGCTGCCCGCCCTTCCCCAATCCCTGCAGCGGGCGCGCTTCTCCCGATCTGGGGTGTCGGCCAAGGTGCGACAGGGGAATGGAGAGTTCGTCGAGCTGGAGCTGCCGTGAAGGTCGCGGTCAGAACAGCAGCATGAGCGTGGCCTCGAAGAGCGCGTGAAGTCTGGCCGGAGCGATCAGCAATGGGGCTCCGAGTGCGAGGCTGACGGCCACCGAGAGCAAGGTCGATAGCGGCGTCGACCTCGGCAGCGACGACTGGAACAGACTGATCGTCACCACCAATATTGCCGCGAAGCCCAGCGCCACCGGTCCGGGAAAGCCGAGCAGTCGCAGGCCGAACATCAAGCCCAGCAGCGCCAACGCATTGAGGACATCGCGCCCGCTCGACGCCCACCAGGAAGATCGCTCGGTGGCTCGGAGGAGAAACTGAAGCCTCTCGAGGAATGCGGTGAACACCAGCAGGCCGATGAAGCCGGCGGAATGAACCCACGCCTGGTCGGCGGAAAGCGAGCGATAGGCGCCAAGTCCAGGCATCATGCGAACGCCCAAACGGGCGCGTGGGGCCGAAGCGGCCGCTCAACGTTCTTGCCGACCATCGCGCTCACCCATAAACAAGCACCCTGCGCTGCGCAAGCGTCCATCAGACGAGGATGTCCCGACGATGACTGACCCGCACGACAAACCTGAAATCACCCTATCGACCGTCGGACCGGTGGCGCGCACCTCGCGAATCTCGGTACGTGGCTGGTCGCTGGAAGTGGTCGGTGGCCCGGACAAGGGGATGAAAGTGCAGACCCTCGAGCCGCTCTTGCGCGTCGGGGTGGACCCCGGCAACGAGCTGCCCCTCACCGACCCCACGGTGAGCCGGCTTCACCTCGAAGTCGAACGGGTGGGAGGCCAGCTGGTGCTCCGCGATCTCGGCAGTCACAACGGCACCTACCTCGACGGCCGTCGGGTAATTGAAGCGTGGCTGGCGCCGGGCGATCAGCTGGTGGTCGGCAATAGCCGCGTGGTGGTCCGCCAGGATTCCGAGGACACCGAGGTCGAGCTCGAAGGCGCGGAGTCCTTCGGGGAGCTGGTCGGCGCCTCTGAAGCGATGCGTGCCGTTTTCGCCGACCTTCGCCGGTTGGCCCGCGAAGACACCCCGCTGCTGCTCGAGGGAGAGACCGGCACCGGAAAAGAGCTCGCGGCGCGCGCGGTTCACCTCCGCTCGGAGCGCTACCGCGGCCCGTTCCAGGTGGTTGACTGCACCCTGCTCACCGAGGAGCGGCTCGCGCGGGAGTTGTTCGGGGAGAGCGCCGCCGGCGAGGGCGCCTTCCGCACCGCGCAGGGAGGCACCGTCTTCCTCGATGAAGTCGGCGAGCTGCCCCTGGCGTTGCAGCCGAAGCTGTTGCGAGCGATTGAACCTCCGGACGGAGCGGATGCAGCGGCGCCGACGGTGCGGGTGATCGCCGCTACCCAGCTCAACCTCGAGGAGGAAGTGCGCCGCGGCCGCTTCCGCGCTGACCTCTATTTCCGACTCGCCGGAGCGCGGGTGAGGTTGCCGCCGCTGCGGGTGCGCCGCGACGAGCTGCCGGCGCTGGCGCGGCACCTGCTCAAGCGCCGGGGCATCGACTTCGAGCTTTCGGCGCAGACCCTGGCGGTGTTCTCGCGCTACGACTGGCCCGGCAACGTCCGCGAGCTGCGCAACGTG
>JAYUUC010000176.1:0-6464 GCA_043755105.1 Myxococcales bacterium | reverse complement strand
TGTCGTCCCCCGTCTGGTGAGTCGTCAGTGCCTTTGCTCCGCCGCCGGCGTCTCCGCGGGCGAGTTCTGGGGATGAACCAGTGCGTAGAGCTCCCTCAGCCCTTCCGCCAGCCGGGGACCCGGGTGGAGCAGCGCTTGTGACGGCACCCGCATCCACCTCGCTTCCTTGAGCCCAGGAAGCCTCTTCACCTGCTCGACCCCGACCTGCGAATCGGCGGCGTTGATCACCACGTCAGGCCTCGCCCGCAGCGCACTCTCCATCGAGTAGAGCGGGTAGGCCGTCGTGGCATCTCGGGCGGCATTGATCGCTCCCACATCGTCGAGCAGCTCGGCCGCGAACGAGCCGGGGCCCGCCACCACCAGCGGGTCGAAGCCGTAAACGAAGAGCACCACCGGGTGTGACTTTGTCTTCGATTTTTGCCGCAGCTCCGCGCGCGCGACTTCGATCGCTCGCACTTTTTCTTCGGCCTGCGCGGCCACTCCCAGCACCCGACCCACCTCGCGCATCGCGGCCAGCGTCTGGGCAATATTCTGTAACGGGAGCGCCAGCACCGGAAGCCCCAGCTGGGCCATCTTCTCGACGGGTGCCCGGTTCGCGGAGGCGGGCATCTCCAGAACCAGGTCCGGGTGCAGCGCGATGACCGCTTCGACGCTGGGGTCGAGCAACCCTCCTACCCGCGGCAGCTTCGCTACTTCCGGCAGCTCGTCGAAGCGCGACACTCCGACCAAGCGCGCTCCGCAGCCGAAGGCCAGCACCATCTCGGTCAACGACGGCGCAAACGTCACCACCCGCTTCACCTGGGGCGGTGGCTTCGGTCCCAGGTATTCCGGATGGTCAAGTGCGAAGGCACTCGGTTCCACTGCTGCGAAGAAGAGAAGGGCGGCTGTTACCCACCCTCCTCTCCCTGCTGGACCGTGAACCCTTCGGCCTCGAGCCCGATGTTGACGAAGAGGGGACGACGCCGGGCACGCTTCGCCCTCACTGCAGGAGGTTACCCCCATCGGCGTCGCCCCTTGCTTCATGCTCAGGGAACCGCGAGCACGTCGCTGACGTTGGACAACCCGCGCGCCGGATCCACCGAGCAGGCCTGGATCGGAGCCCCGGCATCGCTGACATAGCCACGCCGTTCGGTGAGGGCATTGCCGGTGTTCTCGAGCACGAACACCCGGCCTCCGTTCTGGTCAGCGACGTAGACAGTCTTGTTCACCACCGCGAACCTGCCCGTGCTCACCGGGAGGCAGCCGCTGCCGCCGTCGGGGTCATACGGCGCGGCTCCCGGGGGACAGGCCGCCTTCCAGCTCGCCACCGGCAGGTCGAGCGCGTTCACCAGCACCATGCCGGTCTTCTCCACCGAGTCCAGGGTGTAGTTGGGGAGCAGGTAGTTCGCCTTCCCCGCGCAGCTCACGTAGAGCTGCTCGCCGTCCGACTGCAGCCACACCGGGTTGAGACAGCGCTCGGCGCCGAGGTCGATTGCACTGACGACCTTGGTGCCGAGGTCGATCTTCGCCAGCAGACCCGGGCCTTCCGGCTGGTAGCTGTCCGCGTTGAGGTTGTTCAAGGTCAGGTAGAGGTTGCCCTTGTGGACCACGATCGACGAGGGGCGCGGTACCGGGCTGCCTCCGTCGAAGGCCTTCAGGTCGAGGGTGCCGAGATTGAAGGTGTCACTCACCACCGGGTGCAGAGGGTCGGCCACGTTGACCTCGACCACCTTCTGGCCTCCCGCCGCGCCCACGGACCCGTAGCCACCGTAGAGCACCACGTAGAGGTGGGTGCCCTTCGCGGCGATCGCGAACGGCGAGCTGTTCGCCCCCAGCGGAAGCTCGGCCACGGTGGTCAGAGGCAGACCGCCATCAGCTCCCTGCTCGGCCGGGTCTCCGCCATCGATTCCCGCATCGAGCGCGGTGCCGCTCACCTGAAGCACCTGGAGGGTGTTGCTCCCCGAGTTGGCGACGTAGGCGTAGGGGTCGGCGACGAACACATGGTTCGGGTACACGCCCGTCAGCGGCGCGCCGGCGAGCTTGGCGAAGGCGTGGCCGTTCACCGAGGCCAGCTGTGCCTGGTAGAGCCGCTTGTCGATGCCGTCGAGCGCGAGCAACACCTGGCGCATCGAGGCCAGCGCCACCGGGCCGGAGCCGAGCGGTTCGGCCGGGCCCTTGAAACCGGTGCTCCGCTGAAGTCCGGTCAGCTGGCCGTTGGTGAAGCAAGCGGCGACCAGGTCGTAGCTGCAGTGGCCGGCGTGACAGCTCTGCGCATTCTCGCAGACGGTGCCGCAGCTGCCGCAGTGGGCACCATCGGTGTTGAGGTCGGTGCAGCCCTGGGCGCAGGCGGTGAGGCCGGCGGAGCAGGCGCCGCGACAGGCTCCCGCTTCGCAGAACTCGCCCGCAGCGCAAGCCTTGGTGCAACTGCCGCAGTGGGTGGGGTCGGACGCGGCGACCACGCATTGACCGTCACAGAGCGTGGCTCCCTCCTGGCAGGCACACTGCCCCTGCTGGCAGACCTGACCCGCCTGACAGCTGACCCCACAGGAGCCGCAGTTGCGGCGGTCGCTGGTGAAGTCGGCACAGCCGGTACCGCAGCGGCTCAGCCCTTGCGAGCAGACGACTCCGGTGTCCGGGCAGCCAGTGAGCAGAAACAGGCAGAGCGCGGGGAGCGCCAAAGCTAGACGTTGACGAAGCAGCGGGGAGTTCACGGACATCATCGAGGAGACTCTCTTTCAAGGGAGACAGCGGATTTTGCGACAGCTTCAGCTTCAGGAGATTCCGAGCGGGGTTGAACGTCCCAGGCCACCGCGAGGGTGAGGTAGGCAGCGCGGCCAGGCAGTGGATACCCCGCCTGGTCCTCGCTTTGGGTATCGAAGGCATTTTTCAGTTCGAGCGACGCGCTCAGCTGGGGAGCGTCGTGAAATTGGCTCCCGATTCCGAGGTTGAGGTACGCCCTCTCGGGGATGGACACCGTCGCGGTTCGATTCTGGAACTGCTCCGATTGGTAGAGCAGCTCCACCCGGGCGCGGGCGATGGGGGGACCTGCAGCGAGGCGGCCGTAGAACGCGTGGCGCGGCCGGTAGGGCAGATCCTTGAGGTAATAGCGCGGGTCGTCGCGGAGGTTCTGCGAGAACAGCCAGGTGTCGCCCGCGGCGAGGCTCAGCCAGGAGGTGGGACGCAGCTCTCCTTCGACTTCCAGGCCCGAGACCCGGGCGGCGGCGAAGTTCTTCGGCCGCGCCAGCAGGTCCGGGTAGTACTCGTAGGTGATCAGGTTCTCGTAGAGGCTGGAGAAGCCGCCCACCGAGAGGAGGGACCGGGAGGTTCGGTGCGAGAGCGCGGCGTCGACGTAGAGCGCTCGTTCCGGAACCAGGGTGTTGTTGGGAGCCACCCTCCCCTGAAGCACGTAGAGCTCGAGGAACGACGGCGCCCGGTGGGCCTGACCGGCGTTGGCTCGGAGCTCGAAGCCGGCGGGAAGCAGGAGGGCGGCGCCGAGCTTGGGCGAGACGCCGGTGAAGGGGCCGGTACGGTCGACCCGGAACGAGGGCGTGAGGGTGAAGGTGCCGTCGAAGAAGAGAATTTCGTCGGAGGCCATCGCCGCGGCCCGCACCCAGGAAGGGTTGACCCCGGTCGGCTCTCCGAGCCACTCGGTGCCGAGCTCGGCGGTGGCCGAGAGCCCGTGCCTTCCTTTCAGAAGCGTCGACCCGGTGAGTTCGACGCCCGCTGCGGAATCGACCTGGTCGTAGGGGACGGGGTTGCCCGCTCCGGTGAGCCGGATGCGGTCCCGCTTGCCGAAGGCGCGCGCCTCGAGCTGGGCGCCGCCCAACCAGGACTTCACCATTCTCGCGCTGAGCAGGCCCAGCTGGGACGATTGACCTGAGAGGGCATCAGGGTTCTGGGCGGTGCCGGCGAGGCCGCGCGATTCCGCCGAAAGCTGGGCGACCGCGTCGAGGGTGACCGCGGCACCGAGGTCGCGGCGGAACTTGAGCAGCCCTCCGGCGGCCTGCGATTGGTTGTTCTGGCGGAGGTGCTCGACCAGCGGGTTGCCGGGCAGGCTGGGCTGGTCGTCGAAGCGGAAGGGGAAGTCGCCGTCGGTGCGGGCGCCGTGGAGCAGGATCAGCCCCTGACCTCCGAGCAGAGGTCCCCCGCCGCCGACGTGGGCCAGGGTGGTGTTGAAGGCCCCGTGGGTCGCTTCGGCGAAGAGGCGGGCCCCGCGCTGGGGTTTGCGGGTGACGATGTTGACCACGCCTCCGAGGCCGCCGCTGCCGTAGCGCGCCCCGGCGCCGCCCCGAAGGACCTCGAGCTGGTCGATCACGGCGGGAGGAATACGGGAGAGGTCGACAGCTCCCCCGGCGCCGTTGAGCGGGACTCCGTCGAGGAGGACCTGGACGCCATTGGGGGACGCGCCCCGGATCGACAGCTGCTTGGCTTGCCCGAGGCCGCCGGAGTCCTGCACCCCCAGGCCCGGGGTGGTGGCGAGCAGCTCGGCAACATCTTTGGCTTCGCCCTGGTGGCCGGCGGCGTCGACGAGAGAAACGGCGCCGCTCGGGTCGCGGCGAGAGGGGGACTGTGCCGCCGGCGGCTCGGGCGGCAGGGGAATCACCACCGGAGGGAGCTGGACCGGGCCACCCGCGACAGGGGCCGCGGGCTCGGCGCGTGGCTCGGCTGCCCCTGCCGGACGGGCGGGGAGAGGCGACAACGCCAGCAGCAGGCCCGTGAGGGTGGTTTTGAAGCCGCGATGCATTCCCGCCTTCCGCTCTCTCCGTCGGAGAGAGAAGGCCACGCGCGGCAACAGCAGCCGCACTCTCGGGCAGGTCTCCTGGCTTCCGGTTCCGGCCAGCGCACGATGCGCTGGGCCAGAGAGCCGCTCCCACCTTCCCTCGCGCGGCAGGCCGAAGTGGTGACTGCTGGAGCTGCTCGCCCCCCAAACCGCAGGGGCCGCCCGGATACAGTGGCGGGACCGCGCCGGAATCACACCGGCTTCCCTTTTTGATGCCCTGGATGGGCACCCGAAAGCGAGGGCGCTTGTAGGCGGGCCTCTGCTCAGGGTCAAGCGCCGCAGGGTGAGGTTGAGGTGGCCCTGGGATTCTGTCCGCTGGGTCGGTGTCGCGAAGAGGCTCAAGTGACACGTTGCGTGAGTGGCCGTCCGGAGAGTGTTCCCATTCGGAGAGTGTTCCCATCTGGTGAGTATTCCCGCCTGGGCAGCTGAGCCCGTTCGGTGGGCTGCCGAGGTCTCTGCGATTCGGCGCTCGCCCCGTATTTGCGTCCGCAGATGTTTCATCGGACGAGAATTTCGCTGGTGCGCCGAGGCCCGTCCGCACCCGGCGACGGGACAGAGGTTCAGCAGTCCGTCGGGAAGCTCGAGGCACCGTTCGACAGAGCGGAGCCCCGCTGGCACGCCGTCTGCTCTGTGGTTTCCCGCCGCGCCAATTCCGGCGCGAAGGTGAAGGGGAGGCGAATCGTGCTCGAGGTGGGGAAGAGGTTGGCGGTGTTTTCAATCCGCGATGGGAAGAACGGGAGTGTCTGGGTGAGGGCCGGCAACGCCTTCGTCAACAAAGACGGGTCGCTCAATGTGTGGCTCGACGTGTTGCCGATCGACGGGAAGTTGCACGTGCGCGAGGCGGGAGAGAAGCGGGACACCGCTCCGGCAGGGATGGAGATGGAACACAGCGCATCACAATCACTGGGAGGGCATTGAAATGACGAACCTGAAGGCAATGGCGGTGGGATTGGCGTTGACGGCAGGGATAGGGGTGCTCGGGGCGGGGGAAGCGAACGCCGCGGGGAAGCGCCGGAGCGCGGTGCAGGTGAACGGGATGATCAACCTCAACCAGGCGACCGCGACCCAGCTCGACCTGCTCCCGGGGGTGGGCGAGAAGGCAGCGAAGAAGATCATCGCTTTCCGGGAAAAGACCCCGTTCAAGAGACCCGAGGAACTGGTGAAGGTGAAGGGCTTCGGGAAGAAGAAGTTCGAGAAGCTGAAGCCCTACCTGGCGGTTTCCGGGCCGACCAACTTGTCGGTGACGAGGTTGAAGCCAGACGGAACGCCCGCGGGAGCGGCACAGGGGCGGCCCGGGCCCGTAAAACGGTAAGGGCTGTGGTAAGGGCTGTGTAGAGGGTGACCTTGCCGGCTTTAAAATCCGGCAGGGTCAAACCCTCCCGTTCGAGACCAACCGATGCCGATCTTCAGGTGGGCTTTCCACCGAATGGCGACGACCTGTGACGTTTCGTCCAAGACTTCCCCAGCTTGCGATGGGTATGCGCAAATGGGTAACATCACTTCCATGGCACTTTCCAAGAAGAAGGCAACGACGATCGCCTTGGAGCCAGAGATGGACAGCCTCCTGACGCAAGCGGCTGAGCAGCGGGGAATTTCGCGGTCCGAATTCATCCGGCAGCAGCTCTCGCTGGTTCTGGAGCAGTTTCGATCGCACCCCAAACCCAAGGCCGCTGGAGTCATTCGGCATCGCCTGCGAGAGCGAGGG
>JAYUUC010000175.1:0-18362 GCA_043755105.1 Myxococcales bacterium | reverse complement strand
GGCCATTCACCTTCACTTCAATCACCCTGCCGCCACTCAGGTCCGGGGTGGCGTTGAGGAAGAAGTCGGTGCGGAAGCCGAAGGCGGTCTTGCCCAGGTTCTGCAACTTGTTGCCCCAGTTGTTGTCGCAGATTTCTGCCTGGCTGCCCTTGGTCTTGGTCACCAGCGCGGCATAGCGGCCGTCGTCGGGAGCGAAGCTGTCGTAAGTGCAGCCAGCCGGCACGGTAGCAGAGAACGGTCCAATCACGTTGAAGGTGAACATGTTGGCGCGGTTGAAGCCCTTGATGTTGAGGAACATGTTCACGTAGTAGGCGATGGTGTTGGGCGACTGGTCCCCGGCGTCGCTCACCACCACCACCGCGAGGTTGGCGTCGTAGCGGAGGAAGCCGGCGTTCTCGTTGGTGATCACCGGTGGCGTCAGCGCCTTCAACGAGCAGATCAACCCCTGCTCAGTGCCCGAGCCAGTGGAACCCAGCTTCACCTTCGCCTTGAACTTCTGATCCACGGACGGGGTGTTCTGGGTGAGGATCTTCGGGTTACTGGCGTCGCCGACCAGCCGGCCGTGCTCCCCTTCCGGGATGAAAGTTCCGAACGCGGGGTCGTCGTTCGTGGTGGTGACGCCGATCTGGTAGTCGACGTTGGCGGCGTTGGCGTACTGCAGGAACGAAGTGAAGTTGTTCGAGAGCGAGAGCTGCTTGTCATCCATCGAGCAGGAGTTATCGATGGTCAGCAGCAGGTCCGCCTTCGGCTTCGGGTCCTGAACGAAGACGTCGGTCTGCAGCCCCACCGCGTCGCCGTTGCCCTGAAGCGAGACCAGGTAGGTGACGTTCTGGCCGCCTTGAATGGCATTGATTGCCACCGCTCCGGAGTCGGCGCCGAAGTCGATCGGCTTGTACTTGCTCTGGAAGGTGACCGGCGTCGCTCCGGGAGCGAGGGTGAGCCCGCCGCCGGGAAGGGTGGGGGTGGAGACCAGGCTGAACTCGGGGCAGGGGGCGGTGCCGGGGCAATTGGGACCTCCGGGCGGCTGGCCGCCGGCGGCCTGCATCGCGAAGCCCTTCAAGGTCACGTTCTGGGTGCAGATGTTGTAGAGGGTGAAGGTCCGCGCCGCCGAGCTGCAGCCGACCTTGACCGTCCCGAAGTCGATCACGTCGGGGGCCACGGTCAGGCATACCGGCCCTTCCGAGGCGAGCAGCGCAACGGTCGCCTTGGGGCTGGTCGGCGACGAGGCGTTGAACTGAAGGAAGCCGGTCAGGGTGGTGATGCCGGTCGGGACTTGCCCCTGTGGCCATACCCGAACCACGACCTGGAAGGACTCCTTCGGCTGCAGCTCCTTCGAGGCGATCGGCCCTCCGGGGAGGCTGAAGGCAGGGTCCCCGCCGGGCGCGATGTCGATGCCGCTCAGGTAGCAGACGTCGCCGGCGCCCTGGCCGAGGTTGGTGATGGTCAGCGGCAATTCCTTGTAGGTGGGCGGGGTCACCAGACCGAACTGGAGCTGGGCAGGCGTGACCGCGTAGTTGCAGGGCGGGAGCGTCTGGGCGTCGGCGGTGAGGTGAAGCTTGATCGCCGGCTCATCCGGGTCGTTGGAGTAGATGGTCAGCTCGGCTTCCTTGGCGCCGAGCGATTTCGGAGACAAGGTGATGGTGAGCTCGACCCGATTCTTGCCCGCAGTGGCCTCCAGGCCGACCGCCGGGTCGTAGCTGGGCGGCAGTCCGACGGTGAACTCGCCCGGGGCGGTGGAGGCGTTGAGCGGCTGAAGCGAGACGAAGGGCAGCTGGCCCGGGCCCGTGGGGCCCACCGAGCCGAGCTTGAGGTTGGCGTTGGGGTCGGCCACCGGCGGCTTGGTGCCGGAGTTGAGAATGCTGACCTTGCGGACAACGGTGGGGCCCGGGTTGGCGTTGGGGAAGAAGCCGACCTTGCCAAAGGCCAGGTCCGGCCGCGGGAGCACGGTGATGTTGGGGCCACCGCCGAAGCACTTCAGCGCGACCGTGCCGTGGGCCTGCTTCGCCAGACCGGTGTCGAAGCCCAGCTGGGCCTGCTTCGGCCCCAGCGACGACGGTTTGCAGACCACGGTGAGGGGGGTGGGAACGCCACCGCCGGGGATCTCGAAAGCGGTGGGGTCACTGCCTGCCGCCGCCGGCGTGACGCCGAACTCGCCAGGGAGGGTGGTCTGGACGTGGGTGAGCTTGATCGGCAACTTGCCGGTGTTGGTGAAGGTCACCGTCCTCGGCGCCGGGGTGTTGGGGCTGACGTAGCCGAAGTCGATCGCTGACGGGGTCCAGCTGAGCACCGAATCGACGCCCTCGCCGGTGAGGAGCACCTCGGCCTCGGGGCAGTCGCCGCCGGCGCTGAGCTTGATCGCCGCCTGGTAGGGGCGCAGCTCGGTGGGAGCGAAGCCGACGATCACCGGGGTCACCGAGGCGGGAGGCAAAGTCACGGCCCCGCGGGGGGTGCCGGGAGCGAGGTCGAAAGCGAGATGATCGCCGGTGGTGGAAGTGGGGTCGCCGATGAAGCCCTGCACCGCCACCGGGGTGGTGTTGCGAAGCGGCTGGTTGATCTGGAAGTGCTCTCCGACCGGGACCTTGCCGAAGTCGAGGCTCTTGGGAAGCAGACAGGTCCCGGAGACCGCGTTTCCCTGAAGCACGATGGTGGCGGTGTTCTCGCTGGGGTTGGTGCCGCCGGCGCTGAGGGTGAGCTTGACCCGGTGGGCGTGCTGGGGAATCGAGGCGTCGAGCTCGTTGGGCGGGGTGTAGAACATGTCCAGCGCGGCTTCATCAGAGGCTTCCACCGTCTGGCCGGGGACGAAGTGAACGTCGAAGGCGGCCCGCTCCTGAACGGCGGCGCCGATGGTCACCGCGTCGCCGTCGAGGCGCTCGAGGGAAATCAGGGTGAGGGGACCGCTGCCGAGGTTGCGGATGACGAGCTTCTTGCCAACTTTTTCGCCCATCGCCGCGGTGCCGAAATCGTAGAGCGCGTCGCGGTTGGTGATCTGGTTCCCGGCCTCGTCGGTCCAGAGGATGCCGAGCTGGGCCACGCTCTGGGTGGTGCCTCCTTTGCGGGTGCAGTCACAGCCGGCGATGGCAATCCAGGCAAAGAGAGAAAAAAGGACCAGGCGCGGCGAACGAATCATGAGGTGACCTCGGGAACGGGTGCTCAGCCTGCTCAGCGTGCATCCACGAAGAGCGCATCCTTGCGATCCCTGCAGGGGATTTCAAGCGCCGATCTTCCGGGACGCGCAGCAGACGAAAAGCAGCTGTCCCTTTTCTCGACCACCGTAAACTTGGTCGAAAGTCCCAGGACGTGTTCTGTTCTCGTTCCTTCAGCAACCAAACCTTCGAACAAGGGGCGATATGATCTGGAGAGCGTTGGCAGTAGGCGCGGCGATGGGCTTTGTGGTGGCGCTCGTTCCCTCGTGTGGCCCGGTGGAGAGAAAGCCCTCCTGTCTTCGGTCCAACTGCAACGGCTGCTGCGACACGGTCACCGGCGCGTGCCTCGGCGGCACCCAGGAATCGGCCTGCGGCGTCGGCGCGATCTCCTGTCAGGCCTGCGGCTCGGGCGAGAAATGCACCGAAGGCGTCTGCCGATTGGTACACGCCGCTGCGTCGGATGGCGGCGTTCCCGACGGGGGCGCGGCGTGCGGTCCCAGCACCTGCGCGTCGGGCTGCTGCAACAGTGCGGGAACTTGCATGCCGGGCACCCAGGCGTCGTCGTGCGGTGCGGCGGGCCAGGCCTGTGCCGCCTGCCTCGACGGTCAGAGCTGTTCCCAGGGCGCGTGTGCCAGCTCGAGCTGTTCGGGTTGCATGGACGCGGTGGGCACTTGCCTCTCGGGCGACTCCACGGCGGCGTGCGGGGTTCAGGGCGCGGTCTGCCAGACTTGCTACACCGGTCAGGACTGCGTCGCCGGTGCCTGCCAGGGCCACGGCTGTAACGCCCAGAATTGCCCCAACGGTTGCTGCGCGGGCGACACCTGCGTGCAGCCCCCGAGCAATGCCCAATGCGGCCTCGGCGGCGCGGCCTGTGCGTCGTGTCAGGGGAGCGAGAGCTGCGTCAACGGTTCCTGCTACTTCGACGCCGGCACGGGTCCGGGTCTGCCAGACTCAGGTATCCCCGGCCTGGGCGGCTGCGCGGGCTGCGCGGGATGCTGCGCATTGGGGGCGGTCTGCATCGACCCGCCCAGCGACCTGCTCTGTGGCTCGGGCGGTTCCGCGTGCCAGACCTGTGTATTGTCGGGAATGACTTGCCAGAACGGCGCCTGTCATTGAGCGGTGGCCGGTAGGCTCTTCGCCCTCTTTGCGAGCGAGGAGCATCGAATGGCGATGGGCGAAGCGTGACGAGTCCCCTGGCGAAGGGTTCGCGGGAAGAGCTGCTCGACGCCTGGGGGCTGATGGAAGGTGAGCGCTCCATTGCAGAGGCCTCGCTGCCCCTGGTGGCCCTGTGCGACCGGCAACGATTGCGAGGCGGGCTCTCGGCGGCCCTGGACGTGGGGCCGGACCAGCTACTCGGACCCCTGCTGAGCAGAATTTCCGAGCCGGTTCCCAGGCTCAAGGTGCTGGACGTGCTCGGAGCCGGGCCGATGACCCTCCGCCTTCAATGGAAGGAAGAGGAGCTTCGCTGGGAGCTGGAAGAGGTGGCCGACCTGGTTCACCAGCTCAATGCGCTGTTCCAGGACCAGCCGCAGCTGCGTGCGGTGGTGGACCTGGGAGAAATCGACGAGATGCGACAGTTCTGGTGCGTGGACAAGTCGCTGCTCGCCAAGCTTCTCGGGCAGCCTTGGTTTGCGGTGTCGAACCGCGCGCAGCTGGATCGCCTGTGCCAAGGCGAAACGTTCACGTAGAAATTAAAAACATACAAAGGCGGAAAATAAATACACGGAATCGTCACAATTCGTTCGGGCTACAGCTGGGAGGCCGAAGGAGGCAAAGTGACCATTCGCCGAGTTTGCTGGACCGCCGTTGTTCTGGTTGTTGCGTGTGGACGGCCGGTGGGAACCGAGGCCGGCCGCCAGGGCCCCGAACCAGAAGAAGCGCACATCGACGCTGGCTGTGAGGGGAATCTCTGTTGGCCAGAAATTCCAGATGGAGGCTTGGTGACGGTCACGCCTCGGTCCCCCTCTTATTCTCAGGTGATTCAGCCGATCTGGGACCGCTACTGCAACAGTTGCCACTGGCGGGACACGCCTCGGCTGACCCCGGGTCAATCCTGGAGCAAGCTATTGAAGGGGGGCTCCAATTGGCACGTCTGCGGCCGGTTCGTGATTCCGGGAAAGCCGGAGGAAAGCTTGCTCTACTACAAGCTCACGAAAGACCCAGCGATGCCACATGATGCGGCGCCGGACTGCTCACGAGCGATGCCAGATCAATGGGATGGCGGCGGAGGCATGGCGCTGGTCAAGATCGACCCCGCAGCAGTCGAGAACGTCCGCCTCTGGATTCAAGGCGGCGCCCTCGACGATTGAAGAACTACTCCAGCAAGCTGCGCAGCATCCACGCGGTCTTCTCGTGGGTCTGCATTCTTTGGGTGAGCAGGTCGCAGGTGGGCTGGTCGTTGGCTTCCGCGGCGATGACGAAGGTGGCCCGGGCGGTGCGCGCGACCGCTTCGTGGCCCTGCACCAGCAGACGAATCATCTCCTGCGCTTTGGGAACGCCGTCCTCTTCCTTGATCGACGAGAGCGCGGTGAACTGCTTGTAGGTGCCCGGCGCCGGAAACCCCAGCGCTCGCACCCGCTCTGCGAGCGAGTCCACTGCCAACGCCAGCTCGCCATAATGCTGCTCGAACATCAGGTGCAGCGTCTGGAACATCGGGCCGGTCACATTCCAGTGAAAGTTGTGAGTCTTGAGATAGAGCGTGTAGCTGTCCGCCAGCACCTTGGAGAGGCTGCTGGCGATCTTCTCGCGGTGTCCCGTGTCGATGCCGATGTTGACGTCCATGGGTCGTTCTCCTGAGGGGTTCCGAGTTATTTATTCACAGGAACCCGACGCGGGTCTCTGCTTTGGGTGAAAGGGTTCAGGACTGGGCGGCCGCTCCCCGGAGCAACTCGACCATCTCGGTTCTCCCGAACATCTCGGCGAAAGCCGCGGCGTCGAGACCTGCGTTGTTCTTGACGGACAGGCTGGCTCCAGCGGCGAGCAGCTTGTGGACGATCGGGACGTAGCCCTTGAAGGCCGCACCCATCAGCACCGAGTTGCCGGCGATGTCGATGCTGTTGGGGTCTGCCCCTTGTGAGAGTAGGTATTCGAACGCCTCAACGTGGCCCGAGTAGGCCGCCAGCATCAGGGCAGAGAATCCCCGAGGGTCGCGCGTATTGACGTCCTGCCCTTCGCCGAGAAGTCGCTGAAGCGTGGCGAGGTCATTTTCCTTTGCCGCTGACCACAGCGACGCCGGCACCTTGTTCGTCTCCTTGTCTGCATCCCCGTGGGTCATCGGCATGGCTCCGGTGAAAGGTTAGCGGGCGAGCGTCGCCTGGAGGGTGATGGTCGTTCCGCCGAGCGCCTTGGACACCGGGCAGCCCTTCTTGGTCTGCTCGGCAAGCTCGGTGAAGCGGGCCGCGTCGATGCCGGGGACCGAGGCCTCGCTGGTGAGGGCGATGGCGGTGATCGAAAATCCTTCCCCCTGTCGCTCGAGACGCACCTCGGCGGAGGTCTTCACTTGCACGGGCTTGAACCCTGCCGTTTCCAGCGCGACGGTGAGCGCCATCGAGTAGCAGCCCGAGAGGGCCGCTCCGATCATCTCTTCCGGGTTGCTGGCGGGTTGGCCTTCGAAGCGCGACCCGAGCGAAAAACCGACCTCGGCCGCGTGCGCCGGCTTCATCGTTCCCCGCCCGTCCTTCAGTCCACCCACCCACTGCCCGCTCGCCTTGCTGATTCCCATAAAAGGTCGCCCCTGCGGTCGACGTCGCGAAGGCGAAGGCCCTCGACAGAGAGAAGGATGCCAACTGCCGGCCGGCCTTGCCAATACATTGTCGGTGATCTCTCGATAGGACAGGCCTATCAGGGCTCGCGGTTGGCCATCCCCTCGAGCACCGAGCGCATCGTCGCCGCCAGCGCCCGCAGCGTCGGGGCGAGGGGGGTGGTTTTCCTCCACGCCAGCACCAGGGTACGCGAGGGCCCCTTGTTGCCAAAGGGCCGGGTGACCAGCCCGCGCGCCCGGTTTTCAGTCCCCAGGGCGATTCGCGGCAGCAAGGTGATGCCCACGCCACCGGCCACCATCTGGGTGAGGGTAGACAGACTGGTCGCGCGCACGCTCGCCTCGTCGGCGCCGCCCTGGCGACAGACCTCGAGCGCCTGGTCTCGAAAGCAGTGGCCATCGTCGAGCAGCAGCACGGTCTCGCCCTCGAGCTGGTCGAGCCGCGCGTGGGACTGGGCCCGCGCGAGGCGATGGTCAGGGCGCATTGCCAGGTAGAAGGCATCGCGGCCGAGCGGTTCATGCTCGAGATCGGCAAGGTCCGATTCGAGCGCCAGGATGCCCGCTTCAAGTTCCCCGCTGGTGATCCGCTTCACCAGGGTGGGAGTCTTTTCCTCGGCCCAGAGCAACAGCATCCGGGGGAACTTGGCCCGTAGCGCGGGGCCGATCTCTGGAAGCAGGTACGGGGCGACCGTGGGAATGACCCCGATGTTCAAGCTTCCGGCCTGCGGGTCCCGAAGCCGATCGGCGGTGGAGAGCAGGTCATCGGCCTCGACCACCGTTCGCTGGGCCCGTTCAAGCAGCGCCGCGCCGGCCTCGGTGACCACCACCCCGCGGCTCAGTCGCTCGAAGAGTCGAACCCCGAGCACCGATTCGAGCTGGGCGATCTGCATCGAAAGGGAAGGCTGGGCCACGGCGCAGGCCTCGGCGGCCTGGCGAAAGCTGCGGTGCTCGGCGACCGCGAGCGCATACTGCAGCTGCCTCAACGTCACCGGGTGCGGAAACCAGCGCTTCATCGCCCTTCTCTATCGCACTCAGGGGCCTCGGGTGGCAGCGCTTCCGCGAGGCCGGTCGACGCGGCCATCGGCATAGCGGGCGAAGCGGGTTTCCTCTCTCGGGTGGACAGGACCGTCGCTTGGCCACGACCAGCCGCCAAAGCCGGTGCGCTGGTAATCGCGGAAGGTCTGTTCCAGCTCTTCCCGCGAAGTCATCACGAACGGCCCGTGCTGCACCACCGGCTCGCGAATCGGCCTTCCCTGGAGCAGCAGCAGCTCGCTTTCTTCGGGACCGTTCTCCAGCAGCACGTCGAGCTCGGAGCGAAGCTCGAGCCCCTGCATCGGGCCCACCGCCGTCCCGGCGACCCGCATCGACGAGCCTCGAAAGAAATAGAGCGAACGGTTGCTGCCGGGCTGGGCGCGGGGCAGCGTCCAGCGCGCGTGGGGAGCGAGCTTCAAGGTCCACACGGCCACGTCAGAGTCGGTCCGCGCGGCCCAGGAATGCTTTGGAGGGGGCGGCGCCTGCAGCTCTCCCAGCTTGCCCGCGACCACAGTCACCTCGGTGGTGCACCCGGCCTGATCACGGTCGACCCTTCGGGGAATGTCGTCGCTCCAGAACATCGCGAACTCGGGGTAGGCCCGCTTGTCCACCCGGGGCAGGTTGAGCCAGATCTGAAACAGCTCGACCGGGTTGGGGGCGTTCCGCTCGAGCAGCGGAAACATCTCCGAGTGGAGGATGCCGTTGCCCGCGGTGAGCCACTGGACATCGCCTCCACCATAGCGGGCCGCCGCGCCGAGGGAGTCCGCATGGTCGAGCAGACCCCTCCGAACCACGGTCACTGTCTCGAAGCCGCGGTGCGGGTGCTGGGGAAAGCCGGGGACCACATCGCCGTGATACATGCGCCAGCCGTCCTTGCCGGCGAAGTCCTGCCCCAGCTCGCGCCCTTCGAGCGAGGCGGCGGGCCCGAGCTGCTCGTTTCCCGCGGGAAATTGGTCGTCGTGGTGGACGCAGAAGAGAAACGGGTCGGGGGTGGGCCAGACGAATCCCAGCGAGTGGGTTCGAAGCACCGCGTTTTCCCGGTCAATTCCTCGCTCGCTCATCGTCGGTCTCTTTCGCTCCTCGGGATACAAGGTGAGGAGAAGTCAGACGGATAACCAGACGGTACGCCCCTGCGCAATCGAGGCTCCGGGTTGATCCTCGTCTTTCCCCGTCGACACCGGCCCCTGCGCACCGACGGGTCGGAAAAGCTCCGCACGTCCGTTTTTAGAACAATGGAACTCCAAGGTACCAAAGCGCGCCCGCGCGCACTGTTCGCCCTTTTATCGAATCTCCGAGCAACTCCCGTCGCTTGGGCGCGAAAAGGGGGTTGGCCTCCATGCTGCAGTGTCTGGGTTCAGCCACTTACTTCGGGACGGTTCCAACCCATGCGCACACCTCGATCGAAGCTCAACGTCGTCACCCTCGGCATCCTGGGGGCATCTTTGGGGATGAGTGCCTGCGGCGTCGCGGGCGACTCAGGCATCGACGCCCTTGGCCAGTCGGTGATCGACCCCGGCACCAACTCACTCACCTACGAGAGGCCGATCACCGCCGAGAACGGCTGGGGCCCCTTCGAGCTCAACAGGAGCAACGGGGAGTCGGGTCCGGCCGACGGCCACGTGCTCACCCTCAATGGAAAGACTTATTCTCACGGCTTCGGGGTGCACGCGCTCTCTCGGCTGTCCTTCAAGGTCGACGGCAAGTGCAAAGCGTTTACCTCGGACATCGGGGTGGACGACGAGATGGGCAGCCGCGGCAGCGTGGTGTTTCAGGTATTCGCGGACGGAGCCAAGCTGTTTGACAGCGGGGTGATGACCGGGAACTCGGCCACCCGTGCGGTGAACGTCTCGATCGCGGGGAAGAACCAGCTCGACCTGGTGGTCACCAACGGCGGGGACAACGCGAACTATGACCACGCCGACTGGGCCAACCCGGCCTTGCTCGACTGCCTCAGTGGCTCGGTGACCCCGCCGCCGGACCCGACCGCGGCCCCTGCTCCTCCTCCCGCGCCCGTTCAGGTGGTTTACGGTGCGCCGATCACCATCACCCGAGGCGGAACCTATTCAGGAAACTGGGAGAGCCTCGACGCCCGGGTTCCCGCGGTGAAGATTGCCACTGCCGAGCCGGTGATCATCGAAAAGTCCAACCTGCGTGGCCGGGGCAGCTTGATCTCTGCCAGCTTCACCAGCGCCAACCTCACCGTGCGCGACACCCGCGGTTACGGACTCAACCCCAACATCGCCGGCTGGACGCCCGGCCGCTTCCTCAACGCCGAAGCCTTCAACAACATCCACGTCGAAAATTGTTATCTCGAGTCGACCAGCGGCATCTACTTCCGAGCGTTCACCGGAAACGCAGCCAACGGCGACACCGTGAAGATTCTTCGCAACGAGGCCAAGAACATCGACGGCCGGCAGAGCGACGGCAACGGGGGCTTCTCCCCTTCTGAAAAGTACCTGGTTCAGTTCGTCCAGTTCAACGATGTGAAGCACGTCCCCAACGTCGAGGTGGCGTGGAACAAGGTGGTCAACGAGGCGTTCAAGAGCGCGGTCGAGGACAACATCAACATCTACGTCAGCAGCGGCACCGCCGAGAGCCCGTTCCAGATTCACGACAACTATATTGAAGGAGGCTACGCCCCGGACCCGGTTACCCAGAACTACAGCGGCGGCGGCATCCTCCTCTGTGACGGCGGTTCAGCGACCCTGGCGGATGCGTGTGGTTACATTCAGGCCTTCGGGAACACGGTAATCAACACCACCAACTACGGCATCGCGATCAGCGCCGGACACGACAATGCCTACTACGACAACCGCGTCTTCTCGACCGGCCGGCTCGCGGACGGGCGTCCGGTGAAAGCCCAGAACGTCGGCATGTACGTCTGGAATATGCACGGCGACCCGAGCACCACCTACTTCAACAACAATGGCTACAACAACGTGTCCAGCTGGCAGAAGGTGGACGTCACGTCCAACTCCATCATTGGCTACAACAACTGGTGGCTCCCCGACTGCGGCAGCAGCGGCTGCGGCGGGAATACCGGCCTCAACGCGCTGGTGGACCAGGCCAAACTCGACGCCGAGCTCTCTGCCTGGGCCTCGAAGGCAAGCCAGAGTGCCGGAGTGATTGGTCCCCGGTAGAGACGTTCGAGGTCTCGGCGCGACAAGACCCACAAAGCAGCCCGCTGTGCCCGAGAACGATTCGGGCCCGGGGGCTGCTTTCTTTATTGCGGGTTCAGCGCTCCCTTCCCCGTTCGAGGAGTTCGGGTGTGACGCCGAGACGGTGAAGACCCTGGAGAAGCTCTATGGCCCGGGGCAGGCCGGCGTCGAGAAGATGGATCTGCTGGTCGGCACGCTCACCGAGTCAAGGACGAGTACTAATCGAAGGAAGGCATGGAGCTGCTCGAGCACGCCACGCTCAAGGACCTGCTGCTGCTCCACTACCCCGAGCTGAAGAACACCGGTCTGGCCACGGTCAACAACGCCTTCGAGCCCTGGGGCACCACCGCGGCGGACCACCCCGAAGAGCACCCCCTCACCGTCGACGGCGAGCACTACTGAGCGCGGAGGAGCCAACCCGATGATCGCCCTTCCGCTGACCGTCAACGATGAGATGAGCAAGCTTGGCCAGTGGGTCGATGGGGTGAGGGCCATTCCTCGCTTCCTTCGCACCCGCGAGGCGCGAGCCGTGTTCGACGCCCTCGCGGAGATCGGGGTGAAGGGTTCGGCGGATCTCGCGGGCCCGCTTTCCCTCACCCGCGGGGCGGGTTGGATTGGCCGCACCGAGGACGAGCTGAAGCAGGTTCTCGGGAAGTGCCCGTTCGGCTTCTGAGCCGCAGAGAGCGGCCGAGGCCTGGAGAGCGCTGCTACTTCTTGATGAACGCCAGCGGCGGTCGGGTGTTCCGTCCATGACCGCTGCCGGTCAGCGCCACGGGGTCGAGCCCGCTGAGCGCGAGCGCGGTGGCATAGACGTGGCCGGCATCAGTGACCACGCTGTTGGCGTCCTTGTTGAGCCCAGGCCTGAGCTCACCGGTGACCGGGTCGAAAGCGGGGTCGAGCTCGCCGCTGGGAAGAATCGGTATCGACTGCAGGGTCGAGATCCCCACCCGGCCCCACTGGGTGTTGCCCCGGACCGTGCCGCCCAAGAAGGCACAGGAGCCGACGTGCCAGTGCGAGCAGGTGTCCTGGGTCATCACCTGCTCGTACTTCTCGGCGTCGGGGTCGGCGCTGGCGAGGATGGTGTCGACGTTGCCTTCAATCGTCCGTCCCATTTCCGAGGCGAGCACGATGGTGGTGAAGTCGTAGTAGCTCTTGCCGGTAGCGCCGAAAGGCGTGTTCTTCAGCTTGGAGACCAGCGTCTGCAGCGGCGTCCACAAGTTCTTCGCCAACTCGTTTCGCTGGTCCTGCTGCCCCCGGTTGCCCATGATTCCGCGGCGATCCCAGTGGGTGTCATAGAGACGCAGCGAGCGGTTCTCGATCCAGAAGCCGATCGACAGCCCCTTGGTCATCAGCTCGTAGGTCATCAACGCCTGGACGTTGGTGTTGGGAGAGTCCTTCGAGCGGGCGAGGTTGCCGTTGATTGACCTCGACGAGGTCTCCTCGTCGGCCGCGGTGACGTTGAACTCCGCACGCAGGGCGGGGTCGTTGAAGAGCTTGCTCGGGTCGAGCACCGGCCCGGTTCCTCCGACCAGGCTCTGGTGGGTCTGCACCGCGGACTGGAACGCCCGCACCGACTCGCCTTCCTTGTCGCGAGTGAAGTTCGAGTTGAGGTTGTCGACGAACTGCCGGATGCGAGAGTTGCGAACGTTGGCGGCCACGTTGCCCACCGTCATCAGCCGGGCCCGCAGGTCCGCCGGCGTCTTTCCGTACTGGGTATGCGCGTACGCCGGCCCCAGATTCTCGTAGTAGCCGGTCCCGTCCGGATAGGAGGCGAGCGAGAGCTCCCCGTCCGAGAGCCAGCGGTGCCAGCTGACGTGGGGGAGGACCTTGTTGGCCCCGTAGGCCTCGCAGAAGGCCTGCATCACCGTGCGCTCGTCGGCGGCGCGCGGGTTGGACATCGACATGTTGTACTTGCCGTAGTGGTACTCGAACCGGCCTCCGGAGTGGAAGGTGTTCCCCTTGTGGCTGGAGACCACCGCCAGGTCAGGGAAGAGGCTGAGCCCGTCCTGGGCGAGATAGCCGTAGGTGATGTTGCCTTGCGTCTTCGGCGGGTCCAGAGGGGCGGTGCCGTAATTGCGCGGCCGGTAGCGCTGGCTGCTCCACGAAGGGTTGGGGTTGAGCGTGCCCGCGGGAATCGATAGCGCGGCGTGATTCGGGGTGTCGAGCGGGTTGAACATCGAGTACCCGTCCCAGCCGCCCTCCTGAAACCAGTAGATGAGGAAGCGTGGCGCCGGAGCGGTAGCCTGGGCCGCGGCCTCCGCCAGCCCGAGCGACTTGCGGGTGCCCGGCACTCCCCACTGGCGGAAGTAGGCGAGCCAGTCGAGGGTGCTGATGACGGCGCCCGCGGTGGCGCCCCCGAGAAATCTCCGACGGTTCATAGGCACCTGTTCACAGCCGTTGGTATTCGGGAGAGAGCGCGATCGTCTTCAATACCGCACGAAGGTTTCCGTTGGACTGGGCGGCCATGTCCCACAGCTGTTTGTAGAGGCCTCGCTCGTCGAGAGCGTGACGCATCTCGCGACCGAACAGCAAGGTGACCTGGGCATTGAGGGTGCGGCGGATGAACGGTTCCTTCTTCACCGCCTGGGTGGCGAACGCCTCGATGCCGCGTCCCTTGTAGGCATAGGTGGGGACCAGACCCCGGTCCGAGTCGTCGAGTTCCGCTCCCGCGGCATCGGTTGCACGGTAATTGCCGGAGTCGTCCCAGCGCAGTCGTTGGTGGGCAAGGGGAGTGAGGTTCTGGTGACAGCTGAAGCAGATGCTGGTGGGGTCGACCGTGGACGAGGCGGTCGCTGCCGCGCGCTGGTCGAACACTTCTGCCGGCACTTCAAAGATGGTGCCCATGAAGTCGGTGAACACCCGCGCCGGGTAGTTGTAGTGGGGCAGGCCGGGCTTGTTGTTGAGGAAGCCTTTCATCGTCAGCAGGCCCGTCTTTCCGTGCTCTGCAGGCCGGGCGAGCTTCTCGCCGGTGGCGCCCACCGAGTAGTCGCCCACCAGCAACTCCTGAAACGGCTGCCCATTGACCGCGAGGTAGGTCCACAGCCGCGCCGGCTCGTCGCTCTCGGCGGTGCCCTGGCTCTCGGTGCGCAGCCGCATCTTCTCGAAGTAGTTGGCCTGGAACTCGGGGCTGGCCAGGTACTGGTCCACCAGCGTGTCGAAGCCCTGGGCTCCCGAGGCGAGCGCCTCGAATTCAGGACCGGTGGGAGGCCGGGCAAGCAGGTCCTGAGCGAGCTTCACCAGGAGCAACTTCTGCTTCTCGGGCCCAGTGGCGACCGCGTGCGACGGCGGCAGCGTCCAGAGAAAGTCGGGGTGGCTGACCAGCGCTTCGCACACCCCACTCCAACCGTCGGACGGCTTCTGGTTCTGAGCGCTGAGATCCGTGAGCAGGGAATAGACACTGTCCAGGTCAGCGGGCGTGGCGTTGCGGAACAGCATCCGCTGGAAGAGGCTGACGAGGCTGCCCCGGGCGGCGTCGACGCGGCTGGTGCCGGTGCTTCCCGCCGGGCCAGCGACCTTGAGCCAGTCGATCACCGCGTTGCGGTCCTGGCCATTGATGTAGAGGTCGTTGGTGAAGTCGACGGCGACGGAGTGAACGCCGCCGCTGACCGTGCCGCTCCAGCTGAACTCCTGGTAGGTGGTGTTGGGCACATTGAAGGTGGCTTGAATGGCGCCGTCGATGATCAACGTGAGAATCACCGGGTCGGTGCCCGCCTGCTGGCCGTAGGCCCGCACCGTCCAGGTATAGGTGCCGGTGGCCGGAAGGGTGACGGGGGTTCGCACCTTGCCGCCTGAGACCAGAATCCAGCCGGTGCCTTCGGGCTGACCATTTTCCTTGAACGGCATCGCCTCGGCTTCGAACTGCTGGGTGGTGGCTGCGGGGATATCGACCACCTCGGCGGCGGTATCGACGCCGAGGAACGGCCCGCTGTGGTTGGCGACCGCGCGGGCGCAGATATCGGGAGCGAGCAGGTCGAGCCCGAGGAGAAACTCGGGAGTCGCCGCGCGCGCCGCGACCATGTGGGTCTGGAAGTCGACGCCGCCGAAGAGCCCGATGTGGGCAGCGAACTGGTCCTGGGAATTGCGCACCCAGTCGTCACCGAAGATCTGCTTCACCTTGCCCTTGAGCTGGCGGTAATCGATGAAGGAATTCTCGTACGATGTGTTCGGAGCGCCCGTGTAGGGCATCAGCAGGCTGGGGGGAAATTCCTCGTCCGATTGGGTGGGGTGGCTCGCGTCGTACGCCACCAGCTCGCAGGTCACCTTGGCCACCGGCTCGACTTCGCTGCTCGTCCAGCTGAGCCCGTTGCGCGGCATGCGGGCGAGAGAGTCGGTGGTGAGCAGACGGTCGAGCAGCGTGCCGGCCTGGTTCTTGAGGAAGCCGTCGGCCCGGGCGGCGTAGAAGGTTTCTTCTCCGTTGCCGTAGACGCGGAACAGCCGGCCGCTGGCCGGGCCATGGCAGGAAGCGCAGTTGCCTGCACCTTGCGCAAGCTGTGGCTGCACCTTCTGCGCAAATTCCGCCGCAACGTCGGCGAGTTGCACGTCCGCGTAGGCAGAGGGGTCGCAGGAAAATCCACTGGTGGCGAGGACGCTGTTGGGAGGCAAGGTGCCGGTGGTGTCCGCCCGGCCATTTCCGGTGACGTCCATCCGCGCACTGCCGGTACAGCCGACGAGCAGCGCCACCAGTACCGAGGCCGACCACCCGCCCAGGTGTAAGGACTTGGGCTCCGAGGGGAGAGAAATGGAGCCAGAGAGGGTGGAGGGCGCCATGGCGGGGAATGGCAACTGCACTGCTCAGGCCAAGCGCAATCCCCGGACCCGCCCCGTGAAGGGGTGGGGAAATTCCGAAGTGGAGTGGCGCATCGCAGTGCCACTGTCTCGGCTTGGGACAGTGGTTCCTGTTGCTCCCCGCCTGAACGACCAACGCCCGGGCCCTGCAAGACAGGTACCCGGGCGCTCGAACTGAAACTTCTGCGGCGAACGACTAGCTGTTCGGCTGGGCGGTCTTCTGACCGGCCTGCTTCCAACCGGCGATGCCATCGGGGAGCACGGCCACGTCGGTGTACCCCGCCTCGAGTGCGCGTTCGGCGGCCATGTGCGACGCGTTACACATCGTGCTGGCGCAGTAGAAAACCAACTTCGAGTCCTTGGTCGCGGGAAGCTCCTTGGCGGGGTCGAACTTTGCAGCCGAGGTCAGCAGCACCGCGCCGGGGATGACGCCCATCTTCGCGCGGGTTTCACTGCCGTTGACGTCGAACACCTTGGCCTTGTTTTCCTTCTGCAGGCTGGCGAGCTGCTGAACGGTGACCTTCTGAATCTCGGCCTTCTGCTCATGACCTTCGCAAGCGAACGCGGTGGGAATGGCGAAAGTGAACGCGGCGGCGAGGCACAGGGCGAACTTTTTCATCGTGAGGCTCCGGGGATTGGGGTTGAGGCACGGCCAATGGCGAACGACCGATAATAACAATGCGCCTCGACCCCCTCCAGTTTCAACTTGATCGCCTGCCGGCCAGCGCGGCTGCTTGCAGGAGGGCCTCCACCATCGGGGTCGGGTTAGCTCGGCGCTTGCCCGCGATGTCGTACGCCACCCCGTGGTCCGGCGAGGTGCGGGGCAGGGGAAGGCCCAACGTCACGTTCACGGTGTGTTCAAAGTCCAATGCCTTGGCGGCGATCAAGCCTTGATCGTGAAACATCGCCAACACCGCATCGAAGGGCTTGGCACCGAACTGTGCAAAGAGCCCGTCGGCAGCGAACGGCCCCTGGCAGTCGATACCTTGTTTGCGGGCAGCGGCCACTGCAGGTGAAATCACTTCGACCTCCTCCGTCCCGAGCAGACCTCCTTCGCCGGCATGGGGATTGAGACCGCACACGGCCAGGCGGGGACGGCGTCCAAGCATCGGCGTCAGCGCAGCAGAGAGCAGCTTCAGTTGCCGGACCAGGCGAGGAACGGTGAGCGCTCCAGGCACGTCCTTGATCGCCAGGTGATTGGTGGCGAGGGCGACGCGCAGCATTGGCCCGGCCATCAGCATCATCACTTCGACGCCAAAGGCAGCCGCGAGCACCTCGGTGTGGCCCATGAAGGGGATGCCTGCGCGGGAAATCTGTTCCTTGGACACCGGAGCCGTGCAGATTGCCTCCACCTCACCGGCTTTCCCGGCGGCGATCGCCGCTTCCACGTACGCAAATTGCGCCCGGCCTCCGGAACGGGTGGGCTTGCCCGGCTTGCGCTGCAGCAGTGGAAGCTGGCTCACCGGCACCAGGGTGGGGCCTTGGAAACCGCCGCGGACCGACGCCTGCGCTCGGCTCAGCGCAGGAAGCCTGCGGGCGAGCGAGGCATCGCCGAACACCACCGGCACCAGGGACCGCTTCACCCGGGCGTTTCCGAGCGCCGCGGCGACGATTTCAGGGCCGATCCCCGAAGGGTCGCCCATCGAGATGGCCACCCGGGGAAGCGCGGCCCGGCGGCTCAGATCTTCACCTCGACCAGCGCGCTTTGGCGCAGCTCTTGAACATATTGCTCGGTGAACTTGTCGAGCTGGTTGCGCATCAGCCGATCGGTGAGCTCGTCCTTCATCTCTTCGAACGGCTTCGGGGCCAGCGCACGGCGCTCTTCGACTCGAATCACGTGCCAGCCGAACTTGGTGCGAATCGGGTCGGAGATGCCGCCCGGAGGAAGCGAGAAGGCCACGCGCTCGAACTCCGGGACCATCACTCCGCGGCGAAAAAAGCCGAGGTCCCCGCCCTGCTCGGCGGACGGTCCTTCGGAACGTTTCTTCGCCAGCTCGACGAAGTCTACTCCCGGCTTTCGGGCCTCGACGGCGAGCGCCAGCGCCTTCTGGTGAATCGCCTCCACCTGCGCGGGGTTGGCGTTGGCGGGCACTTGAAGAAGCAGGTGGCGCGCATGGACCTCGGCGTCTTCGGCCTCGAGCTTCGAGACCTTGGCGTATTCGGCGCGAAGGTCCTCGTTGGAGACCTTCACCTTGCTGCGAACCTTGAGGTTGATCAGCTTCAACTTCGCCAGGTGCTTGCCCATGAACTGGCGGTAGCTCGCCATCGTGTAGCCCTCCTTGTGGAGGAGGCTCTCGAACTGGCCGGGTCAACGTTGTTTTCCTTGCGCATGTTCTCGATCGCCTGATCGATCTCCGGCTCGGTGACGGTGATGTTCATGTCCTTGAGCTCGGACTCGAGCAGCTTCTCGCCGATCAGCTGGTCGAGCGCCTTGTGCAGGGTCTCGTTCCGCAAGGCGTTGCGCTTCTGGGGATCGCGCTCGGAGGC